>JAZFUZ010000200.1:0-6595 GCA_036447475.1 Lysobacterales bacterium
TCTTTATTCTGCTGGTCTTGCTCAGCTACCGTATATTGATCCGGTGGCGCCGAAGGCAGGCGACCCCAGCAGCTTTTTTTCAGCGGAATTTGAAGCGGCGTTTTTTGGGGTAGGAGAAGACGTCGGCCAAGTCTCCATTGATGATGTTTTCCTTGACCTGATTCCACCAGGCAGGGTCCATCAGTTCGGCGTGGTCCTGTTTGAAGATTTTCATATCCTGTTTGGAAGTGAAGAAGAAAGGACCGAATGACTCGGGGAACACGTCGTGTTCTTCCACTGAATACCAGGGTGCATCTGAGATGACGTCTTCGTAACCATGGGCGGGGGGTATCCTGCGAAAGTTGCATTCCGTGATGTAACAGATTTCGTCGTAATCATAGAAAACCACGCGGCCGAGGCGGGTGACGCCGAAGTTCTTCTTCAGCATGTCACCCGGGAATATGTTGGCGCCGGCCAGGTCTCGTATGGCGTTGCCGTATTCGCCGATGGTGTGTTTGCGCTCATGCTTGGCGGCATGTGCAAGATACTTGTCCAGGGGTTCCATGCGGCGTTCGATGTAGATATGACTGATGACCAGTTTGTCGCCGACTTCTTCTATGGAACCGGCCGCGCGCTTGCGTAATTCGTGCAGCAGGTCCGGGTCGATCCGATCCAGGGGGATCGCGACATTGGAATATTCCAGCGTGTCCGCCAGGCGGCCGACACGGTCGTGATTCTTGACCAGTTGGTACTTGTCCTTGACCTCTTCGCGGGTCACGGTTTTGGGCGGGTCGAACCGGTCCATTATCAGCTTGAAGACAAACTGGAATGACGGCAGCGTAAACACCAGCATGACCGTGCCTTTCACACCGGGCGCCAGCTGGAAGTTATCTTTCGAATGACTCAGGTGATGCTGCAGCTCGCGGTAAAAGAGGGTTTTGGCCTGTTTTTGCAGGCCGAGCATCGCATACAGGTCCACCACGGACTTCTGAGGCATGATCGACAGCAGAAAAGACACATAGGCCGATGGCACCTCCATGTCGGTCAGGAAATAGGCCCGCGAAAAGCTGAAGAGGATCGCTACCTCCTTTTGCCGCATTAACAGGGAATCAGCGTAAATAGTGCCGTCAGCGTTCTGCAGGATGGGCACGACGAAGGGTTGCCGGATGTCACCGTTGACCACCCGCCCGACAATATAGGCTGCCTTGTTGCGGTAGAACAGGCTGTCCAGCACCTGGATCTGGAAATTCGGCTGGGCCTTCCAGTCCGGCCTGCGGCGCCCCAGCAGAGCGCATTCAAGATAACGAACATCCCGGCGCAGATTTTTCCAGTGGCTGGACAGGCCACAGTGGGTGATAATCTCCAGCAGGCAGCGCCTCAGGCCATCACCGACCGGGTAATAACTGCGGTAAGTCGGTTTGCTGCCCTCAAGGTGTTCGGTACTGATAGCAGGACGCCAGAAGATGTATTTGCTATTATAGTAATTTCTATGAAGCATTCTACAAGCAACTGAATTATAAAACGTTTCAGCACATTCAGATTGGAGATGTCCCATCAGTTTGCCAATGTAGACAAGCTTGATTTTTGGCCACAGTTCATAGTTATTGCCGACGTCCGGGTAATCCCGGTGCAGCGCCTCCACGGTCTCGTTGACCCTTTCCTCGTAACCCTGGATTCGCTTTGCTCTGGCATCGGTGGACCGGGTCCAGTCGGCTTCTTCAAAGCACAGCTTGCCTTCCTGGCTGTATTTGCGAAACAGTTCATAATGCCGGTCGAAGCCATCCAGAATGGCCTGCGCAACGTTTTTGATAACGTTCATATACCTGGCTTCTGACTCACGGTGCTGCCAAATGTTTTTGGGTTGGAGATTGATGCATCTAGTGTGACAGTACACTAGTGTAGCTAATGTCAACCGTGCCGGATCTTTCCTATATAATCGCGATTGGATTATGAAGGAGTTTTACCGTGAAACGAATTTTTATTGTGGTTGCAGCCGCTTTCCTGTTCCATTCAGTCCAGGCTCAGGATGATGCTGAGGAATATAAAGTGGTGCTTCCCGCTGACGCCCAAAAATGCATCCTGCCCGCCTCACCCGATAGAATCCCTGATGACGCCAGCTACGATCAACTGAAAGAAGCGAAAGCGCAGATTGCGGACTTTCAGGCGACCGTTGTGGTGTTTCGCGAATGTCTCCATGAAGCTGAAGATAACCCGGGCAACACCGAAGGTAACAAGCAGGCGATAATTTCTTCATTTAATTATTCCGTAGACATGGAAGAGCGGATTGCCGAGCGTTTCAACCTGGCGATACGCAGCTACAAGAAGCGGAACGCCAGCCAGTAAGGGCCGCCCCGGCAGCCGGGTAATGATGTTTCAGACCCGGATAATTGTGAATAACGGCTTGCGCATGCGGATCGCAGAGGCCGGTGCGGCCGATGATCCGCTGGTTATCCTGGCGCATGGCTGGCCGGAATCATGGTATTCCTGGCGGCACCAGATTGATGCACTGGCTGGGGCCGGCTTCCATGTAATTGCTCCCGATATGAGAGGTTACGGCGATACTGATGCGCCGTTTGACGTTCGTGCTTACGATATTGTGCACCTGGCAGCCGACATGGCCGGGATTGTTGACCAGGCCGGGGCAGATCAGGCCGTCATCGTGGGGCACGACTGGGGGTCGATAGTGGCATGGCACGCGACCTTGCTGCACCCGGACCGTTTTCGGGCCGTAGCCGCACTCAGCGTGCCGTATTTCGGGCTGCCACCGGAAGCGCCGACGAAAATCTGGAAGCAACGTCACGGCGATCGTTTTTACTACATTCTTTACCACCAGGAGCCCGGTGTTGCGGAGGCGGAATATGATGCGGATCCGGAAGGATTGCTGCGTATGCTTTACGCTTCCCCGGACACACCCAGGCATCCGCCGATCGTTACGGATCAGCACAAGGGTGCCGGCGGCTGGATCGGCCGCTGGGGAATGCCAAAAGCTTTACCGCAATGGTTGAGTGAAGAAGAGCTTGAATATTACATCGGGGAATTCAGCCGGGCCGGTTTCCGCGGTGGTGTTAACTACTACCGCAACTTTGACCGTAATCACGAACTAATGAAAAACGTCGATCCGGTGGTGAAAGTTCCCGCCCTGTTCATCGTGGGCGACCGGGACCTGGTAATCGCAGGAATGGATCGCGAACTGCTGGAACAACGCATGCGGCCGGTTGTTCCGAACTTATGCCCCATCGAGTGGTTGGAAGGAGCGGGGCACTGGATCCAGCAAGAGCGGCCGGAAGAATGCAAGCAGGCTCTGGTGGCCTTTCTTCAGGACCTGTAGAAGACCAACGGCACAGGCGACCAACCGGCAGCGCTACATTTTGTATTTCTTATCATACGATCAAGTAAGGTCCAGCGAAATTGGTGCACGATGCGGGCTCGGTCATTGCCGCACTTGAATCAGACTTTCATTCTCCGGGATTTTCCCCCGTCTATTTTGGTAGAACTGACGAATTTGATTGAAATCTGTCTCGATATCGTCACCCGGATAAAATGTGCCACCGATGCCCACCTGTTTGTGTTCATAATCCAGGTAGGCCATCACGATGGGCACATTGGCGGCGCGGGCGATGTAATAGAAACCGGTTTTCCAGTGGTCTGTTTTTCTGCGCGTGCCTTCCGGGGCCAGGGTCAGAACAAGCCGCTCGGAGCAGGCAAATAATTCGGTCATCTGCTGGCTGAGATTCAGACTCTGCTCGCGATAAACCGGGGTGCCACCGAGCGCGCGAAAAAACCAACCCCAGGGCCAGTGGAAGAGGGTGTGCTTACCCATCCAGTGAATATCCAGATGCATCGCTTTGGCTGCCAGAATTCCCAGTGGGAAATCCCAGTTGCTGGTGTGTGGCGCGGCAATTAATACGTATTTTTTTACAGCCGGATAATCCGCATGGACCACCCAGCCAAGCTGCTTGAGTATCCACTGGCAGAGGCGTGAAAGCATAAATGGTTACCGGGTCCTAATCAGCTGCGAAACTTGCTCGGCGATCGCTTTTGTTGGCCTATTTTGAATGATAACAAAATAAATGAATAGTTCTGATCCAGTCAGCCAGGCTAGCCCGATAAATGAAGCTGAACCTGATTGCCGGTTTCATGACAGAATAGGCCTCTTTTTTTTTGCACCAAAGAAAATGAACCAGAATTCCTACATCGATCCTCGTTTGCCGTTCATGGACCTGCACCGCCACCTGGACGGCAGTATTCGTCTGCAGACCATTATTGAGCTGGCGCAAGAGCAGGGTATTGAATTGCCCGCATACGATGTGGAGTCTTTGCGCCCGCACATTGTGATTGATGGAAAGGCAGATGGGCTGATGGACTTTATCGGCCGGTTCCGCTATCTGACTGCGATTTTGTCTGACCTGGATGCCTGCCGGCGGGTGGCGTATGAGAACGTGGAAGATGCGCAGCGCGAGGGTATCGATTATATCGAGCTGCGCTTTAGTCCCTGGTTCATGGGCGAAACCCACCACCTGGACCCGGCCGCTGTGGTCGATGCTGTGGCCGATGGCATCAAGGCAGCCGAAAGGGATACCGGTGTACGGGCGCAGATGATTGGAATCATGAGCCGCACCTATGACACGGCAACCTGTCACCGTGAACTGGATGCCTTGCTGGAACACCGGGACCACTTGGTTGCGATCGACCTGGCCGGCGATGAACTCAAGTTTTCAGCTGAACTGTTTCGCGAACATTTCAAGCGAGTCCGCGATGCCGGCCTCGAGATCACGATCCACGCTGGGGAGGTAGGGGGCCCGGAAAATGTCTGGTCCGCGATCCGCGAACTCGGCGCCACGCGGATCGGGCATGGCATACGCTCGCTGGAAGATCCGGCGCTGGTTGATTACCTGGTGGAACACCGCATTGGACTTGAAGTGAGCCTTACATCCAATGTGCACATCGGTGCGGTGGATAATTACGAGGATCATCCGGCCAGGCGCTTGCTGGAAAGCGGGCTGCTGCTTAACCTCAATACCGACGATCCCACCATCAGCGGTATCGACCTGCGGCACGAATACGAAGTTGCGGCACCCAAAGCCGGCCTGAGCCCGGCGATGACGCGCCAGGCCCAGGCGAATGCCGTGGAGATGGCCTTCCTGGCGGATGACGAAAAACAGGCCTTGCTTAAAAGAAGAAGACAATCTTAGTTAAATATTTATAAAACAAATAGATAGGATCTTATTTTAATGAAAATACTTATTAAAATTATTGCATTTTCCGTGCTTCTGAGCAGCCCGGTTTGCGCAAGCTGGCTGGAACAAGTGAAGGACATTCACACTGAAATCCAGGCCCTCACGGTCAACCAGCAAGGTTTTGATGATGCACAAAGGCTAGAGCGCTACTTCGACTTGAGCTATGACCTGGCGATACTGGAAAATCCCGAATTCGCTACCGACCTTGGTGACCCGCGTGGGCAGGACCGCCTGAGCGATCTTTCAGCAGAGGGGATAGTGCGCCGCCAGAGCGCGGAGCGGGCTGCGTTGGCCTTGATGGAAAGTATTGAAAGGGATGCCTTGTCGGAAAAAAACCGCGTGAATTACGATCTCCTGCGCGATCGCCTCGAGGCGGATGTCCGGGGGCAGCAGTTCCCCGCGCACTACCTGCAGATGAACCAGATGGGCGGACCGCAGCAGGACATTGCCAGTTTACTTGCCATGATGCCCAATGCCCGCGTTGAAGACCTCGAGAACCAGTTGGCACGCATGGAAGCCCTGCCCGCTTACATCCACCAATCGGTGGCGCTGATGCGCAAGGGGCTGCGAATCGGTGTGACGCCGCCTGCAATCACGCTGCGCGACGTGCCACAACAAATACGCAACCAGTTGGTGGATGATGCCTCGGAGAGTCCGTTACTGACCGGGTTTGCCGACCTTCCCACTAGCGTGGACCCGTTGCAGGCGGAATCCCTGCGCAAGCGTGCTGAAAAGGTATTCCGCCATCAGGTCGTGCCGGCCTTTGAGCGCTTGCTGGAGTTTACCCAAAACGAGTACCTGCCCGGAGCACGGAGGAGCATCGCGATGCGTGACCTGCCGGCGGGAGCGCAATGGTACCGGCACAACGTGGCAGTGCGGACTACCACGGATTTGTCGCCACAGGAAATCCATGATATTGGCCTGCGTGAAGTGCAGCGCATCCGCGCGCAGATGAATGAAATCATCGGCTCGACAGGTTTTGAGGGAAGTTTTGAGGAGTTCCTGCTGTTCCTGCGAACCGACCCGCAGTTCTATCACAGCAAGGCTGCAGACCTGATGCGTGAATATCGGGACATTGCCAAGCGCGCAGATCCGGAACTGATGAAGATTTTTGGGCATTTGCCCCGCACGCCTTATGGTGTGATCGAAGTTCCTTCGTACGCCGAGCAATCAACGACCACGGCGTATTACCAGAGTGGTTCCCTGAAAGCCGGACGCCCGGGCTATTTCTTTGCCAACACCTACGCCTTGGAAACCCGGCCGCGGTGGGAAATGGAGGCGCTGACCCTGCACGAGGCCGTACCGGGTCACCACCTGCAGATTTCGATCCAGCAGGGCCTGGAAAACATGCCGTGGTTCCGCCGGAACACGTCGTATAC
>JAZFUZ010000201.1:0-10288 GCA_036447475.1 Lysobacterales bacterium
GCCAGCGCGTCTACCAATTCCGCCACCTGGGCAAGAGGCAGAGGAAAGGGGAATCCTCTGCCTGGGGGTGGCCCGCCGGTAAGGGGGAACCTGCGAACCGGAGCGTACTTTAGTGATTCGGGGGCTTTGTGTCAATATAAACGTGACGGAGCACATGCTTCTTCATGAGCCGGAAATTTGGATATAAAAGACATTGTCAGGTCCGATTAATTTACAATGCAGGAATGAATTCAAATCCTTCCAGATCTCTATGAAAAACAGTCAGGAAAACAAAACCAGCGGCACCCGGATCAGGGCCGAAGCCCCGGACCGGCAAGCCATCCTGGCGTTGCTGGAGGATCATGGCAAGCCGCTGAAACGGCGCGACATGATTGAGCGCCTGGGGGTGGAGTCCGCGGACAGCCGCGAGATCTTGCGGCGCCGGCTAAACGCCATGATCCGCGATGGTCAATTGATCAAAAATCGCCGCAATGCCTATGGTCTGCCCGCGAAAATGGATCTGGTGGCCGGCCGGATCAGCGCCCACAAGGATGGCTATGGTTTCGTCATGCCCGACGAAGGCGGTTCCGATCTTTATCTTTCATCGCGCCAGATGCGCAGCGTGTTGCACGGGGACCGCGTATTGGCCAGCGTGATCGGCGTGGATAGGCGAGGCCGGCGTGAAGGCGCGATCCGGGAAATCCTGGAGCGTGCACATGAAAAAATTGTCGGCCGTTTCGTAGAGGAAAGCGGTATCGCACTGGTGGTCCCGGATGACCCCCGGATCAACCAGGACGTGATCGTCCCGCTGGCCGACACGGCCGGCGCCCGCCCGGGGCAGGTGGTGGTAGTCGAGATCGTTCAGCAACCCGGCGAACGTCAGCCACCGGTGGGCCGCGTGGTCGAAATCCTGGGAGAAAGCGGCGCTCCGGGCCTGGCGACGGAAATAGCCATCCGGAATTTCGGCTTGCCGCATGAATGGCCCGAAGGCGTAGTGGAGCAGGCGGAAGCTTTTGGTGACAAAGCGACCGAAGCGATGATCAGCGGCCGGCGCGACCTGCGCGATCTTCCCCTGGTGACGATTGACGGCGCGGATGCACGTGATTTCGATGACGCAGTTTTTGCTCAGCGCCGCAAGAACGGGTGGCGCCTGGTCGTGGCCATCGCCGATGTATCGTCTTACGTGAAGCCTGGCAGTGCACTTGATCAGGAGGCGGAACTTCGTGCTACCTCGGTGTATTTCCCCGGTCGCGTCATCCCGATGTTGCCCGAAGCCTTGTCCAATGGCCTGTGCTCGCTGAAACCGGAGGTGGAGCGTTTGTGCCTGGTGTGTGACATGTCGATCAATGACAAGGGCCAGGTCACAGGTTCGCGCTTTGATGCTGCGGTCATGCGCTCACAGGCGCGCCTGACCTATCGTGAGGTATGGGACTGGCTGGTCAGTGGCGAGCAGGAAATCAGGGAAAATATGGCTGAAGTTTCCCGCTCCCTGAAGGACTTGCATGGCCTGTACCAGGCCCTGCGACGTGCCCGGGCCCGGCGCGGCGCCATCGATTTTGACAGCACGGAAGTGAAATTCCTGTTCGATGAACGAGGTGCCGTGGCTGATATCGTGCCGATTGTGCGCAATGATGCACACCTGCTGATTGAGGAATGCATGATCACGGCCAACGTGGAGGCCGCAAATTTCCTGTTGCACAACCGGATTCCGGCGCCGTTCCGGGTGCATGAGCCGCCGCCGGCCATGAAGCTGGAACCGCTGGAACAGTTTTTGCGCAGCCTCGGCATTCGCATTCCCTGGAAAGCACGTCCCAGTCCCCGGGATTTCGAGCAGATCGTACAGCAGGTAAAGGGCAGGCCGGATAAGTCCCTGATTATGGCGGTGCTGTTGAGAGCCCAGAGCATGGCTACTTACCAGCTTGATAACGCCGGCCATTTTGGCCTGGCGCTCGATGCCTACGGGCATTTTACCTCACCGATCAGGCGCTACCCTGACTTGCTCGTGCACCGCGCGATTCACCACGTCCTGGAGCATCGGAACAATAAGGATTATGGATACTCCGACCGGCAAATGGTAAAACTTTGTGAGCAGAGTTCCCACCGCTCACGGCGTGCGGAGGAGGCCGAATGGGATGTGCATGGGCGCTTGAAAGCCTATTTTATGGAACAGCACATCGGCGACGAATTCAAGGGTCAGGTAACGGGTGTCACCTCGTTCGGACTGTTCGTTGATCTGGAGAAGAACCGGGTCAGCGGCCTGGTACACATTACATCCCTACCCAATGACTACTATCATTTTGATCCCGTGATCCATCGCCTTACCGGGGACCGCAGCGGGAAAATCTTCCAGTTGGCGCAAAAAGTGAACGTGCGGGTTGTGGCCGTCAGCGTGGACGAACGAAAAATTGATTTTGAACTGGTAAACTGATGCTGATGGTCGGAAACTCGGCAAAGCTGTTAATCGGCATTCATTCCGTGGCCTCAGCCTTGTCCAATATGCCGGGACAGCTGCGGGTCATCAGGATCGCCGAAGAAAGCCACAACCCGCGGGTTCGCAAGCTGGCGAGCCTGGCCGGGGAACGGGGCATCGCGGTGGTGATGGAGCCGCGGGCCCTGTTGGAGCGGCGTAGCGAGGGTCAGCGGCATCAGGACATCATCGCTGAATTCGCCGCTGAGAATCTGTTAAGCGAAAAAGACCTGGATCGGGTGCTGGAGTCCATTGACGGACCGCCGCTGTTGCTGGTTCTGGACGGCGTGCAGGATCCGCACAACCTGGGTGCCTGCCTGCGCACCGCCGAAGCGGCAGGTGTCCACGCCGTCATCCTGCCAAAGGACCGGTCCGCGGGTGTGACGCCGGTTGTGCGGCGTGCTGCAGCGGGCGCCGCCGAGGTGCTGCCGATCCTGATCGTGACCAACCTGGCACGCATTCTGCGCCGGATGAAAGAGAAGGGTGTATGGTTGCTGGGGACCAGTGACCAGGCGGAGCAAAGTCTGTACCAAGCCGGATTGACTGGACCGATGGCGTTGGTGATGGGTAATGAAGAGCGAGGCATGCGCAGACTGACCTCTGAGTTATGTGATTTCCTGGTGCGGATTCCCGTGCACGGTTCCGTCAGCAGCCTGAACGTTTCGGTGGCGACAGGTGTCTGTCTGTTCGAGATGATCCGGCAAAGGGGTGAACAATGAGCCTTCAGTTCAGCTGCGAACTGGCTCTGCCGAGCTGGGTGGAATCCTTCGTGGAGGACTGGCCGGATCCGCTGGAAACGGCGCGCCAGAGAATGCTTCTTGCGCTGTCGCTGTCTGCGGAAAATATCGCTCACGGTACGGGTGGCCCCTTCGGCGCGATCCTGGTTGAGGATGACACCAGCCGCTTGATCAGTGTGGGAGTCAACCTCGTGACGACGGCTGAACTCTCCATAGCGCATGCGGAAATGCTGGCCATCAGCCTGGGCCAGAGCGCCATTGACAACTGGAACCTGGGTCATGAGACAGCGGTTCAACTGGTGACTTCCTGTGAGCCCTGCGCCATGTGCTTCGGCGCGGTGCCCTGGTCCGGTGTGAGCAGCCTGCTGTGGGGTGCAAGCAAGGAAGATGCGGAGGCGGCCGGATTTGACGAGGGCGACAAGCCCGTCAACTGGGTACACTTACTGGAAAAGCGCGGTATACGGACACGCGCCGACGTGCTCAGAGAAGAGGCTGCAGCCGTGCTGAAAAAGTACGCGAAACAAAAAGGCGCGATTTACCACCCGGGCCAACTCTAAGAGGTCGGGAGAGACATGGAATCTCGCCGTACCATACCGCCAAGGGGGTGCCGAGTGTCAATGGTATTGCCTGGTCCTCTTACTGGACGGATGAAGCTGGGCCGGGCAAAGCCGCAGTTGGTTAGAAGAACCTGACCCCATCAAACTTGTTAAGTCTTGTTGTTCAAATATATCGACTGACCCCGACTGTGAAGGGGCGTCGGGTAGCGGTATACGGGACCGTCATCCGCCGGGAGCGGATGATCGAGCGAACAGGGATGTCTCGAGCGTGTCCTGTATGCCGCTACCCGATGTCCCGCCACGTTTCGAATTCATCGCGGTAAATGTGCAAATGGCAGCAATGCTACTCGAAATAACTCGCTGCAGTGACCTGGGAAAAAAGTGCTCTGACCCCGGCTTTACGTTATTTCCTTGCGTAAATCATCCAGGTACCGCTGCATCAAGTCAGCCCGGCGCTGTGCTTCTTTCTTCCCCGCATCGGTCTTCATCGTTGCGGGTAGCTTGAACAGCTTGGCGTAGAAATGGTCGATGGTGAACTGTCCGTCATCCGGATCGCGTCGATCGCAGAACGGATCTTCGTTATCGCATAAGGGGCGGTTGAGCCTGCCCCCGACCAGCAGGCAGCGTGCAATACCGATCGCGCCGAGGGAATCCAGGCGGTCAGCATCCTGGACCACGGCAGCTTCCAGGGTCCGGGTCGGGATATTGGCCGAGTAGCTGTGTGCTTCAATGGCGTGAAATACTTCCGGCAGAAGCTTTTCCGGGTAGGCATGACCGGCGAGGAATTTTATTGCCGCCTCGGCTGCCATGGTAGAACCCTGTGCACGTAAAGGGCTGTCTTTGGCCACGGCGACGCAGTCGTGCAGCCATGCGGCTGGCAGGGTAACCAGAGAATTAGACTGTTCAAATTCAGTAAGGTATATAACATTCTTAACAACTCTCATTACATGACTGATGGCATGTGCCGCATCGGCTGGTGCACGCTCAGACAGGAATGTACGGCACTGCTCCTGCAGTCGATCCGGATTCAACGCTTTTTCCCGCGGTATTTTTTGGACGGTTTACGTTTAGCTCCGGTTCGGTTGCCACGACCCCTGACCGATTGCAATGAAAGGCTGCTGCCGATGGTTGGCAATCCGACATCTTCGCGCAGAATCCCGTGTTCCCGCGGGGTAATTTCAGACCAGTGACCCGTGCGCAGGCGCTTGGGCAGAAACACGGCCCCGTAACGCACCCGCTTGAGCCGGCTGACGGTGAGGCCCTGGGACTGCCACAGGCGGCGTACTTCACGATTGCGGCCTTCCATGATGGTCACGTGGAACCAGTGGTTTTCGCCGCTGCCGCCGGCTTCGCGGATGTCACTGAATCTGGCCGGGCCATCCTCAAGTTCGACTCCCTGGCGCAGATTCTGGAGCTGCTCGGCGCTTACCTCACCCCGAATTCTGCAGGCATACTCCCGGTCGACCTGGGTCGACGGGTGCATCATCGCATGGGCGAGTTCGCCATCGCTGGTCATCAGCAACAGGCCGGTGGTATTGATATCCAGCCTGCCGACCGCCACCCAGCGGGCATTTTTGACTTGGGGAAGCCGGTCAAAAACCGTCGGGCGATCAGCCGGATCCGAGCGCGTGGTCACTTCGCCTTCCGGTTTGTTGTAAATCAGGCTGCGCTGCGACACGGGTTTGCTGACCACCCGCCAGGGACGATTTTCGAAGGTGATGGTATCGCCGGTGGACACCGTCTGTCCCAGGACGGCCGGTGCGTTATTGACCATCACTTCACCGTTCCCGATACGCTTGTCCAGGGCGCGGCGTGAACCCAGGCCGCCCGCAGCCATGACCTTTTGAATGCGTTCGGCCAGTGGCGGGTCAGGTGATAATTGCCGTTTCTTTCTTGGTTTCATTGTGTTTTTGCACAAAGAACGCTCTCGGGTTCAAGCTCAAGTTCCGGTTCGATGCTTTCCACGTCCATGATTTCCGCCAGCGAGGGCAGGTTGTCCAGGCTCTTGAGGTTGAAATAATCGAGAAAAACGTTGGTGGTGCTGAACAGTGCGGGCCTGCCGGGCACATCCCGGTGTCCGACCACGCGGATCCATTCACGTTCCTGCAGTGTGCGGATGATGTTGGTGCGGACCGAGACACCGCGGACTTCCTCGATGTCGCCGCGGGTGATCGGCTGGCGGTAGGCAATCAGCGCCAGGGTTTCCAGCAATGCACGCGAGTAGCGCTGTGGCCGTTCTTCCCGGAGCCGGGCAACCCATGAGTTGACTTCCTGCCTTACCTGCAGCCTGAAGCCGCTGGCTACTTCTTTCAATTCCAGTCCGCGCTCCTCATAATCGGCTCCCAGTTCCTGCAGGGCTTGGCCGATTGCGGCGTTTCCGGGCTGTTCCTCATCGCTGAAGACCGAGGCAATCGTCGCCAGGCTCAACGGTTCAACCGAGGCCAGCAACAGGGCTTCGAGTACATTTTTCAGCGATGTTCGCGCCTGGTCACCAAGGGTGGGCATGGACTTTACCTCCGGCTTTTCACGTATATTTTTCCCAGCGGCCTATTCTGCACGATATCGACTATCTGTTCCCGCATCAGTTCCATCAGCGCGATGAAAGTCACCACGACGCCCCGGCGGCCTTCTTCCGCCGTGAAAAACTGGGTAAAGTTCAGGTAGGGATGCTCGCGCAGGCGGTCGACGATCCGGGTCATTCTTTCCCGCACCGACAAGGGTTCCATCTGTATGTGGTGATGGCTGAACAGCTCAGCCCGGCTCAGCACGTCCCGCAAAGCCGTCAGCATGTCCTGCAAATCAACCTCGGGTGGGACCTCGATCGCCTTGCTGTCTTCTATGAAAGCTTCGGTCAACACGAAGTCCCGACCCTCGCGCGGTAAGTCATCCAGGTCTTGCGCGGCCTGCTTGAAGCGCTGGTATTCCTGCAGGCGACGCATCAGTTCCGCCCGCGGATCTTCTTCTTCCTCGTCATCCCCTCCCGGGCGGGGCAATAACATGCGGGATTTGATCTCAGCCAGTATCGCGGCCATGACCAGGTATTGTGCAGCCAGTTCAAACTGGAGTTCTTCCAGTATGTCGATATAAACCATGTACTGCCGGGTGATTTCCGCGATCGGTATATCCAGGATATCCAGGTTCTGGCGGCGAATCAGGTACAGCAAGAAGTCCAGCGGGCCCTCGAATGCCTCGAGGAAAACTTCCAGTGCTTCCGGCGGAATATACAGGTCTTTGGGCAGCTGCGTGTAAGGCTGGCCCTGCACCACCGCGAATGGCATTTCCGCCTGCTGTGCCTTGCCTTGGGTCATCTGCTTAGCTCTGCACACGGCAATCTCACTGGGCAGGAGTATTTGCCGTTGTCAAACGCGCCGGGCGGGTGGGTAACTGCTTCCAAATGAACTCGAATCCAGAAATATTTTATCATGGGAAGTCTAGCACGCCTTGCCCCATGCGCAGGACCCCGGCTGTGGAAAAATGGTCTGATTCAGGTTTAAACTATGCGCAACGAAATTACCTGGAAAAATCATGTGGTACGTCATCTATGCACAAGATCGGAAACACAGCCTGCAGGCCCGGCAGGAGGCGAGGTCCGCTCATCTCGAGCGACTCAATGCCCTGCTGGATGAGGGCCGCTTGCTGCTGGCCGGTCCCAGGCCGGCCATCGATGCGCTTGATCCGGGCCCGGCGGGCTTCCTGGGATCTCTGGTGGTGGCGGAGTTCGATTCGCTGCAAGATGCCCGCGCCTGGGCCGACGCGGATCCCTATATCGAATCGGGCGCTTACGCGTCGGTCGAAGTGACGCCATTCAAACTGGTCATGCCGAAATGATTAGTCCGCATATTGCATCAGTTCGGCTGCGGACTAGCGCACAACGCCTGGCAGAGATCCGCACACGGCTGGAAGCTGCACTTTCCCCGGAATCCCTGCAGGTGGACGATGAAAGCCATCTGCACGTCGGGCATGAAGGAGCGAAAGGGGGTCTTGGTCACTTCCGGGTACTGGTGGTGTCAGATGAGTTCCAGGGCCAGTCCCAGATCAAGCGCCACCGCCTGGTCTACCAGGCCATGGGCGACCTGATGCAAACCGACATCCATGCCCTGACTATAGAAGCTTTTACTGCGGATGAATTCTGATTTCGTTAAACCAGGCTGATACCGCTTCGCGCTCCGGACGGGGGTCAGAGTAAGGGACTTACTCTGACCCCGGCTCTGGTAGCCAGTCCGGGTTTTGGTGTTCGGCGGTGATGGTGGTGTAGATGCCTCCGCGTACGTTGAAATTGGCGCTCAGGCGGATGTAGCGCGGATTGAGTGCTTCCACCAGGTCGTCAAGGATTTTATTGGTCAGGTCTTCGTGGAATCCGCCCTCATTGCGGTAGCTCCACAGGTAGTTTTTCCATGATTTAAGTTCAACACAGAACGCGTCCGGAATATACTCCAGTATCAGTGTTGCGAAATCCGGTTGGCCTGTTTTCGGGCACAGACAGGTGAATTCTGGAGACTCGATGTGAATGGTATAATCCCGCGACGGTTTGGGGTTTGGAAAGACTTCCAGTTCTTTGCTTGCTTGCTTGCTCATGGCGACCCCGGAAATTGCCTGTTACATGTAACCAAAAATCAGAAGCAATCAGTTTAGCCATTAAATGAATAAAACTTCAATGCCGCCGTGCGCAACACTTCATTCCGAATCCGAACGGCGCGGATCCGAAGGCGGCAGGCACGGATGAGATTGTCCTCGATCAAGATGGCGGGATTCAAGTCCTTTGTCGATCCCACCACGTTTTATGCGCCCACCAATCTGATCGGCGTGGTCGGTCCAAACGGCTGTGGCAAATCGAACATCATTGATGCCGTGCGCTGGGTGATGGGCGAGGCTTCTGCCAAGGTTCTGCGCGGCGAATCCATGTCCGACGTCATCTTTTCAGGCTCTGCGGGGCGTAAGCCGGTGGGCACGGCCGTGGTTGAACTCATCTTCGATAATTCCGCAGGCCGCGTTGGCGGTCAGTTTGCCGCTTACAACGAAATTTCCCTCAAGCGGCAGATCTCACGTGATGGCATCTCGGTGTATTACCTCAACGGCAGCCGCTGCCGCCGCAAGGACGTGCGCGATCTGCTGCTGGGTACCGGCCTGGGTTCGCGCAGTTACTCCATCATCGAGCAGGGCATGATCTCTGCAGTGGTCGAGGCCAAGCCAGAGGATATTCGCGGGCACCTTGAAGAAGCCGCTGGCATTTCCAAGTACCGGGAACGGCGGCGGGAAACGGAACGGCGGATTAATCACACCCGGGACAACCTCGCACGCCTGGCTGATCTGCGCGAGGAAGTCGGCAAGCATCTAAATCGCCTGCAGCGCCAGGCCAGCTCAGCCAAGCGTTATCGCAAGCTCAAGCAGGAAAAAAGAGAGCTGGAATCGCGGTTGATGACGCTGCGCTGGCGGACATTGATGGAACGGATCGAGCTGGACGGACAGGTCCTGGCCCGGCAGGAAACCAGCCTGCAGGAGAGTATATCCCGGCAACGGGCTAGCGAGGCGGCGTTGGAAAAACTGCATCAGGCACAGGGTCAGAGCAACCAGGCATTCAGCGAAGTGCAGGGTGAGCTCTACCGTGTGGCCAGCGAAATTGCACGCCTGGAGCAGAACATCGAACACGCGCGGGAATTGCAGCAAAGACAGCAGCAGGAATGCAAGGAAACCGGGGCGGCGGTGCAAGACCTGGAAAAACATCGGGGGCTGGACAAAGTGCAGCTGGAGGATCTGACCCGTGGCCTGGCCGAAGTCGAACAGGCCCTTCTCGATGCGGTTGATGCCGAAAGCAAAGCCGGCAAAACGATGGCTAAGGCCGATGACGCGGTCCAGATCTGGCACGAACATTTCGAGGAGCATCACCGGCAAAGCACGCACAGCAACCGTGCGGCAGACCGGACCCGGGCGGACATCGAAGTCCTGGACCAGGGGCTGCTGCAGGCTTCACGGCGTCTGGAATCGCTGTCTGAAGAAACCGCCTCGATGGATGCGTCCGGCTTGCGTGACGAACTGGAAGGCCTGTCTGCGGAGTCGGTAAAATTGCTTGGCGAAGAACAGGGAAAACAGGCAGAGCTGGACGAATTACGCTCCGGCCTGGCGCAGGCACAATCCTGCCTGCGTTCAGCGGAAGACAAATTGCGCCAGACACAAAGGGAACTACACCCGCGGGAGGGGCGCCTTGCATCCCTGCAGGCGTTGCAGGCGGCGGCCTTGGAAGACCAGTCCGGTGAGGCCTGGCTGGCCGTGCAAGGGCTTGCGGATGCACCCAGGCTGGCGAAATCCATTCGGGTCGAGGCGGGCTGGGAAACAGCCGTCGAAACCGTTTTAAACCATTGGCTCCAATCGGTGATGACACCACCGGGCGAGAGCCATGGCGCGGCCCTGGGCAGCCTCCAGAACGCCAGCCTGGATCTGATCGAGGATCAGCGGGGCCAGGTCAAGACGGTCAAGGGAACTCTTGCCGCCGTCGTAGACGCACCGGATGCGGTGATTGACTCGCTTAACCGGGTCAGAATATCGGATTCCCT
>JAZFUZ010000202.1:0-9577 GCA_036447475.1 Lysobacterales bacterium
GGCAGCATGATTGAAGTACTGCACAGCAATTATATTCGCACGGCCAGGGCCAAGGGTTTGCCGGAGCATCTGGTCATCCGCAGACATGCGCTTAAACCGGCGCTTCTGCCCGTGATTTCGTTCATGGGTCCTGCCACGGCGGGCCTGATCACCGGTTCTGTCGTGGTTGAACGCATTTATAGCATTCCTGGGCTGGGCAGTTACTTTGTGCAAGGTGCGCTGAATCGCGATTACACGTTGGTAATGGGAGTGGTGATTTTCTATGGTGTGATTATCATCCTGCTTAATTTCATCGTTGACATCCTTTATGCATGGATGAACCCGAGAATCCGCTATAACGAGGCGCAATGAACAACAGCGCAGACATACAGGCTGACGATCTGCTCGCGGCGGCAATGAGAGAGGATGATATCCGCGGCCGTTCGCTGTGGGTGGACGCCTGGCACCGCCTGCTGAAAAACCGTGCCGCCGTGGTCAGCGGAATTATTATGGCCACCATGCTCCTGCTCGTTCTCGTGGGGCCGGTACTGTCACCCTGGGAGGGTGACTTTACGGATTGGGATAACACTTCATCAAAGCCCAGTCTGGAGACCGGGCACTGGTTTGGAACGGATTCGGTCGGTCGCGACATTCTCGTTCGCACGCTGGAGGGTGGGCGTATCTCGCTGCTGGTTGGCCTGGTGGCGACCCTGGTCAGCCTGGCCATCGGGGTCACTTACGGCGCCATTGCCGGTTATTATGGTGGATTCACCGATCGCATCATGATGCGTATGGTGGATATTGTTTACGCACTGCCCTTTATGTTTTTCGTGATTCTCCTGATGGTGGTGTTCGGGCGGCACATCGTGTTGATTTTCGTGGCAATTGGCGCAGTCAACTGGCTGGACATGGCAAGAATTGTGCGCGGGCAAACGCTGGGCCTGAAGAACACCGAGTTTGTGGAAGCGGCCCGGGCTTGCGGGGTGGATCACAATGCCATCATTCGTCACCACATCATTCCCAATCTGATGGGTGTGGTAATGGTCTATGTCACGCTGACCATTCCCCAGGTTATTCTGGTCGAATCTTTCCTGAGTTTTCTTGGCCTGGGAGTCCAGGAACCCATGAGTTCCTGGGGTGCGTTGGTGAATGATGGCGCGCAGGACATGGAATCGGCGCCATGGACCCTGATTTTTCCGGCCGCGTTCCTGACCGTCACACTGTATTGCTTCAATTACATTGGTGATGGGATGCGCGACGCACTGGATCCCAAGGACCGGCTCTGATGTCCCTGCTCGAAGTGACAAACCTGCAGGTTAAATTTAACACACCGGAGGGGGAAGTGCAGGCAGTTAATGGTCTTGATTTCAGTGTCGAGCGCGGTGAAAGTCTCGCCATTGTCGGAGAGTCCGGTGCAGGAAAAAGCCAGGCAGTCATGGCGATCATGGGTTTGCTGGCGGAAAATGGCTCGGTTACCGGCAAGGCTGAATTCAAAGGACGGGACCTGCTGCAGATGTCCCGGAAGGAATTGAACAAAGTCCGGGGTTGTGAGATCGCAATGATTTTTCAGGATCCGATGACTTCACTCAATCCATTTTTGACCATCGAGAAACAGATGGCCGAGGTGATCACGCACCATCAGGGCTTGCGCCGTGATGAAGCACGGGCACAGGCTGTGGAAATGTTACGCGCAGTGCGGATACCCGCGCCGGAAGAAAGAGCAAAACAATACCCCCACGAGTTCTCGGGAGGTATGCGCCAACGGGTGATGATCGCCATGGGCCTGCTGTGTGAGCCGAGCTTGCTGATTGCCGACGAACCCACCACGGCGCTGGACGTTACGGTGCAGGCCCAGATCACCCAGTTGGTGGGAGAGTTGCGCCAAAAATCCAATATGTCGCTGATTCTGATCACCCACGATCTGGCCGTGGTCGCCGAAATATGTGACCGGGTACTCGTGATGTATGCCGGGCAGGTTGTTGAGACCGGTTGTGTAGTGGATATTTTTTACCGCCCGCAACACCCTTACACTCAGGGCTTGCTTGCTTCCGTGCCGCGCATGAACCGGCCGGTTGACGACGAACTCCACTTCATACCCGGCAATCCGCCTAATCTGATGGACTTGGGCAGCGGTTGTCATTTCCGTGAGCGCTGTAGCAGGGTGATGGATGTATGCGAGGATGATCCCCCCTTGCAGGTGGCGCCAGACGGGCGCGTGAGCCGCTGTTTCATTGCAATGGAAAATGGTGAAATGAAACGGGCTGAAATGGTTGCCAGTGGAACCGATGCTGAAGAAGATTCCACGGAGACTGCCGAATGACTGCCCCGATATTGCGGGTCCAGGACCTGGCGGTCAACTTCACCAGCTACACGGGCGGCCTGCTGCGACGTAAGGAACGTGTACTGAGGGCGGTGAACGGTATCAGTTTTGATCTCCACGCCAGTGAATCGCTGGGTATTGTAGGAGAGACCGGTTCTGGTAAATCGACCCTGGCCCGGGCCATCCTGGGCTTGATCAAGCCCAGCCGGGGCAGGGTGATGTGGCGAGGTGAGGACCTGACTCTGCTGGACGAGGAACAGCTGCGTCAGAAGCGCAAGGAAATCCAGATTGTGTTTCAGGACCCGGTGGCCTCATTGGATCCGCGCATGACGGCCGGTGATATCATCTCCGAACCTCTGTGGACTTTTTACCCCAATATGGCCTCGCTGCAGGTGGAAGAGCGAGCCCGGGGCATAATGAAAATGGTGGGCTTACTGCCGAACCAGATTAATCGCTATCCACACCAATTCTCCGGCGGCCAATGCCAGAGGATTGGCATTGCAAGAGCACTGGTGCTCAACCCCAAGCTGGTGATTTGCGATGAACCGGTCAGCGCGCTGGATGTATCGATCCAGGCCCAGATCATCAATCTACTCAAGGACCTGCAGAATAAACTCGGCCTGGCCCTGATATTCATCGCCCACGACCTGTCCCTGGTGAAACACATCAGCGACCGCATCCTGGTGATGTACATGGGCAGCAGCATGGAACTGTCGGAGCGGGATGCACTATACCGGCGCCCGCTGCATCCTTATACCAATGCGCTGATTGAATCCGTGCCGATACCGGATCCGATACTGGCTGCCCAGGCGCGCCAGGATAGTTGGTTGAGCGGGGACATGCCGTCGCCTTATGAGCCGCCCAGGGGTTGTATTTTTAACCCCGTTTGCCCCTACAAGGTCAGTCGTTGCGAGACGGATGTGCCCGCACTTCGGCGCATGGAGCATGGTGACTGGGCGGCCTGTCACCGGGCGGAGGATTTGGATCTCTCCATTGGCCCGGTTCCCTCCAGGGAAGCCCCCGGGACGCGCCGTGAAATCAACTGACAATTCCGGCCACTCGCGCAATATGCGGGCTAAGCAATTACTTTCGGCGGGGCTCAATACACTGTTTGCTGAAGAGCCGGAATCAGGGCATGTTGACCTATTGCTTTCCTACCTGGAGTTGTTGGTTCAGTGGAATGCAAGCTACAACCTGACCGCGGTCCGCGACCCGCTTGAAATGGTCTCTCGCCACCTGCTGGATTCGCTTACAGTACTGCCCTGGGTTCACGGTGAACACTTGCTTGACGCTGGCACAGGCGCTGGATTGCCGGGTATACCGCTGGCCATCGTGCGGCCGGAGCTGAGCGCCACCTTACTGGACAGCACGGGCAAAAAGATCCGCTTCCTGCGCCACGTCAAGCGCCGCTTAAAACTGGAGAATATCCAGCTGGTGCAGGAACGACTGGAGTCATGGCAGGCGGAAGCAAAGCCTACCTGCATCATCAGCAGGGCCTTTTCAAAGCTGGCCGGTTTTGTTGAAGCATCACGGCATCTTGCGGCCAGGGACACGATGCTCCTCGCCATGAAAGGGAAATATCCTGAAACCGAACTGGAAGCCTTGCCGGACTGGACGGAGGTTCACTCAGTCGAAAAACTTCACGTGCCGGGATTGCAAGAGGACCGTCACCTCGTCATTATGTCCGTCAACAAATTTAGCTGAGTAAATGACCCGAATGGCGGCCCGAATCATAGCTGTAGCGAACCAGAAGGGGGGTGTCGGCAAGACCACCACCTGTGTCAACCTGGCGGCCGCCTTTGCCAGCATGAATTACCCGGTGGCTCTGCTGGACCTGGACCCGCAGGGTAATGCCACCATCGGTTGCGGCATCGACCCGCGCAAGTTGATGGTTTCCGCCTGTGAAGTTTTACTGGGCGAACGCAGCTTGCAGGAAACCATGCTGCAGCCCAAAGGGCTGAAATTCGACCTCCTGCCGTCCAACGGCGACCTCACCGCCGCGGAAGTATTCCTGCTGCAGCGCGATGAGCGTGAATTCGCCTTGAAGCGGGCGCTTGAGCCGGTGCTGGCGCGATATACCTGGATTTTTATTGACTGCCCACCGTCGCTGAACATGTTGACCCTGAATGCACTGGCCGCGGCCGACAGTGTGTTGATCCCGATGCAGTGCGAGTACTATGCCCTTGAAGGTCTGACCGCTCTGCTGAACACCATCGAGCAGATCCGCTCCAGCGTGAACCCGAATCTCGAAATCGAGGGTCTGCTACGAACCATGTATGATGGCCGCAACAATCTCGCCACTGCTGTGTCGGACCAGTTGATCGAAAATTTTGGAGACCGCGTTTACCGAACACTGGTCCCGCGCAACATCCGTGTCGCCGAGGCGCCCAGCTACGGGCTGCCCGTCCTGCTGTACGATCCGCGTTCAAAGGGCGCAGTGGCTCACCTGGCGCTGGCGGGTGAGATGCTGCGCCGTTATGAAAAGAATGAAACAGGCTCCTAAATCAGAGGTTCCCAGATGACTGCAAGAAAAAGGCCCGCACTGGGACGCGATCTCAGTTCCATGCTGAGCCAGACAACCTTGAGGCACGTCACGGAGCGCGCGTCAGACGAGGAGCTCAGACGGCTTCCGCTTGATGTGATCCACCCCGGGCGTTATCAGCCCCGCACGGTTTTTGATGAAGAAAAACTGGGAGAACTGGCCAGCTCCATCAGGGCGCAGGGCGTGGTCCAGCCCATCGTGGTCCGGGCAACGGGCAACGGTGAGTTCGAATTGATAGCCGGTGAACGCCGCTGGCGGGCAGCCCAGCTGGCGGAAATCGATGAAATACCGGCGGTCGTGCGGGATGTCACGGACGAAGTGGCGGTTGCGATCTCGCTGATTGAGAACATCCAGCGTGAAGACCTCAATCCGCTGGAAGAAGCGACCGCCCTGCGCCGCCTGATCGATGACTTCCAGATGACCCACCAGGAAACGGCCGATGCGGTGGGCCGGTCGAGAGCCGCCGTTTCCAACCTGCTGCGTTTGCTCGAGCTGGTGCAGGAAGTAAAGGACATGGTGGATGTCCGTGCCATTGAAATGGGCCATGCGCGGGCCTTGTTGTCGCTGGATGAGGAGCTCCAGGTTGAGGCAGCTCGTGAAGTGGTCAACAAAAGACTTTCGGTGCGGGAAACGGAAAACCTCGTGCGGCGGCTGCTCCATCCCCAAAAACGGACCGATCGCAGGATCGATCCAGACATCCTTCGCTTGCAGATCCGTCTTGGTGAGAGCTTGGGTGCGAAAGTTAAAATCCACCACTTGGCTTCCGGCAAGGGAAAACTGGTCATCTCCTACAACACGACGGATGAGTTTGAGGGTATCCTGGAGCGACTAAACCTCACTGAGTAGTTCTCCGTCAATCGCCGAGTACCAGTCCATTGCCCGAATTCAAGTTGTTCTCCCGTCGCCGCAGTTAATTTGGGGGTGCTAAAATAGCCAGTCTTTGGCCGCATTTTTTTCCGGCGTCTATGGCTCGGGTTGACCGAGGTCAACAATCTGCGAAGTACAAAAAGGTAAATTGAGCATTAGGCCACAAGATTTATGTTCGAGCGAGCTGGGTTGCCGGAGGCAGGGATGAAGCAGGTTCCGCCGGTCGATTCGATCAGGACCAATCTGGTCAGGAGCCTGAGAATCCAGTCTCTGGCTCTGTTCTTGTTGGCCTTTGCGTTGTTACTGGTGAGTCCGGTGGCAGCCTGGTCAGCACTGTTTGGTGGCCTTGCGGTGTATGTGCCGGGGTTGATCTTTACCGTTCTCATGCTGCGAAAAATAGGTGGCGACAGTGCAGCGTTCCTGGGCACGGCAGCTGTGGCTGAGTTCGGCAAACTGGTACTGACCGGCTTGTTATGTGCGGTGGTGTTCATCTGGGTGAAACCACTGGCGGCGGCGTACTTTTTCCTGGGCATGATCAGTGCGCTGATCGCGGCTTGGGTCGGATTGGCCAATATTAGCTCGTCGGAGTACTAGCGTTCCAGGGGCGATAAGTTTTTAACGGTATACACTTGAATTTCGGGTAATCGGACACACCTTCCGGGTGGGCGGCAAAGCCGCCACTCCATCGGAACAAATGCAACAATAAAACAGGACTTGGCAAGCAGGATTTGGAATGGCTGGCGGCAGCGAGAACATCACGCAAAGTGAATACATCAGGCATCATCTGCAGAATCTGACCTTTGGTCAGCAGTCGGATGGTAGTTGGGGCCTGGCCCATTCGGCCGCAGAAGCCCAGGCCATGGGTTTTTGGGCATTCAACGTGGACACCCTGTTCTGGGCCGTGGTCCTGGGCGCGGCTTTTTACTTTCTGTTCCGCAACGTGGCCAAAAAAGCCAACTCCGGTGTACCCACCCGATTCCAGGCTGCGATCGAGTTGATTGTCGAGTTCGTGGACAACAGCGTACGGGAATCTTTTCACGGCAGCAGCAAATTCATTGCACCGTTGGCACTGACCCTGTTCGTGTGGGTTTTCTTCATGAATTTCATGGATCTGATCCCGGTTGACTGGTTGCCGTGGGTGGCTTCGTCCGCAGGCATCCAGTACCAGAAGGTGGTGCCGACCACGGACGTGAACGCCACCATGGGCATGGCCATCACGGTGTTCATCCTGATCATCTACTTCAGCATCAAGGTCAAGGGCATAGGTGGCTTCATTAGGGAACTGACCGGACAGCCGTTCGCTGCGAACAGCATGGCCGGCAAGATCGTGTTTTTCATCCCCAATCTTTTACTGGAGCTTGTCTCGCTGGTGGCCAAGCCGGTTTCGCTGGGCCTGCGACTATTCGGCAACCTGTACGCGGGGGAACTTATTTTCATTCTGATCGCGATGATTTTTACTGCGGGATCCGGTTTCGTGGCCAGCGGGCTGAGTTCGATTTTCGGCGAGCACATCCCGGCCTGGTTCTGGATGATCGCAACCGCCGCGGTGTTCGTCACGCTGTGGCTGAACCTGAAAGGTAAACTCGACAACAAGAAAACGCTGTGGCTGCTGTTGGTAGAAATGCTGCTGGTTGGTGGCGTGGCTTTCCTCGGCGGGCAATTGCTGCACTTCGGCTGGGCGATTTTCCACCTGCTGATCGTAACCTAGCAGGCATTCATATTCATGATGCTGACGATCGTGTACCTGAGCATGGCTCACGAGCACCATTGACCAACATTTATTATCGGCAACATTTTATGAGTGGCAGCATTTTGTCATTGCAGGATTTTATAAGAATTTTTAGGTAGTTTTTTTACATGGTTTTTTAGGCAAATAATCTCTGAGAAGAGGAGTTATCGATGGAAATTGTAATTGGAATGACCGCTATCGCCGTAGCATTGCTCATCGGCCTGGGTGCTCTGGGTGTTGGTATTGGTGTTGGTATTCTTGGCGGCCGCCTGCTGGAAGGTTCTGCGCGTCAGCCGGAATTGGCGCCGATGTTACAGGGTAAGTTCTTCCTGGCCATTGGCCTGCTGGATGCTGTTGCGATGATCGGTGTGGGTATTGCGTTGTTCTTCACATTTGCAAACCCGTTTGTCGGTCAGCTGCAGGCCGCCCTGGGCGGCTAGAAGACGGACAGCTACCCTTGATGTAGGCCTGTCCGCTGGTCCGGACAGGTACACCGAACTACCTGAACGAGGTAAGGCATGAATATCAATGCCACTATAATTTTGCAGTCGATCGCGATGATGATCTTCGTGTGGTTTTGCATGAAGTTCATCTGGCCGCCGCTGATCAAGGCGATGGATGAGAGACGGGAGCGCATAGCCGAGGGGCTGGCAGCTGCCGACCGGGCCGAGCAGGAACTCGAGGCAGCGAAAGTAAAAGCCGGTGAGCAGATTCGTCAGGCGCGCGACAAGGCCAGCGAGATTGTCGAGCAGGCCAACCAGCGTCACACGCAGATTCTCGACCAGGCCAAGGACGACGCACATGCAGAGCGTCAGCGCCAGGTAACTGCGGCCGAGGCCGATATCGCCCAGGCAGCCAACCAGGCACGCGAAGACTTGCGTTCTTCAGTTGCCAGCCTGGCCGTGCTGGGTGCCGGGAAGATCCTGGAAAGAGAAGTCGATGCTCAGACTCACCGCGAACTGCTCGACAAGTTGATCGCTGAAATATGAGCAGCCTGACGACTTTGGCCCGGCCCTATGCGAAAGCGGCATTTGAACTTGCCCAGGCCGGCAACGACCTGGCTGGCTGGGACAACATGCTGATCCTGGCAGGCGCTATCGCCGCCGAAAAGTCGGTGGCCGGCCTGTTGGAGCGCCCGCATGTTGGCGCCACGCGCGTGGTTAAACTGCTGGCCGACATCGGGGGTGAGCACTTCAACCAAAAGTTTCGGGATTTTCTCTCGGTGTTGGGTGCCAGCAACCGCTTGTCTCTACTGTCGGAAATCACCGCGCTCTATCGCCGCCTGCGCGACAAAGCGGAGAAGCGGCTGCGCGTACGCGTGGTATCCGCGGTGCCGCTGGAGGAAGACCAATCGTGCCGCATGCGCGATGCCCTGGCGAAGCGCTTCGAGAGCGAGATTGAACTGAAAAGTGAGATCGACCCAAGCGTGCTGGGGGGTGCTGTGATTTACGCTGGAGGCCAGGTTATCGATGGCTCTTTACTGGGCCGCTTACGCAAATTGGAACAAATCCTCTCTCACTGAGGGAAGAGATTAATAGTAGGATCATCGCCCTGGTGGTGATGACACGGGAAAAAGAAGATGCAGACGACATTGAATCCATCTGAAATCAGCGAGTTAATCAAACAGCGCGTCGAGGAGCTGAATATTTCAGCCGAAACGCGCAATGAAGGCACCGTGGTCAGTCTTTCCGATGGCATCGCTCGCTTACACGGCCTGGAAGATGCCATGCAGGGCGAGATGATCGAGTTTCCGGGCAACACTTTTGGACTGGCGCTCAACCTGGAGCGTGACTCGGTTGGTACGGTAATCCTGGGTGATTATGAGCACATCATCGAAGGCGATACGGTCAAGTGCACCGGGCGTATCCTCGAAGTGCCCCACGGCCCAGGCCTGTTGGGACGCGTGGTCGACGCACTGGGCAACCCCATCGACGGCCAGGGTCCGATCGAACATGATGGATTTGCGCCGATTGAAAAAATCGCCCCCGGTGTTATTTGGCGCAAATCCGTCGATCAGCCGGTTCAGACCGGCCTGAAGTCCATCGATTCCATGGTGCCGATCGGACGTGGCCAGAGAGAGTTGATTATCGGTGACCGCCAGATCGGCAAGTCGGCTATTGCCATCGACACCATCATCAAC
>JAZFUZ010000203.1:0-2206 GCA_036447475.1 Lysobacterales bacterium
AGTAATGGACGAGGCCCTGGAACTGGGTGAGTACTTCAAGGATATGGTGGCCGATGTCAGCGGGCAACTCCATCGCTTACGCAAAGCGGGCAAACGCATCATGTTTGAAGGCGCCCAGGGCAGCCTGCTCGACATTGATCATGGCACTTATCCCTATGTCACTTCCTCCAATCCCACCGTAGGCGGCGTGTGTACCGGTGCCGGTGTCGGCCCTGATGCCATCGACTATGTGCTTGGCATCACTAAAGCCTACCTGACCAGGGTCGGTGGTGGGCCATTTCCCACTGAATTATTTGACCAGGACGGTGCACGCCTGGCGCGGCGCGGGGATGAATTCGGCGCCACCACCGGCCGGCCCCGTCGTTGCGGCTGGCTGGACGTTGTCGCCTTGCGCAGAATGGTCAAACTCAACGGCATCAGCGGCTTGTGCGTCACCAAACTGGATGTGCTGGATGGTTTCGATGAGATCAAGATCTGCACAGCCTACCGCCTGCACGGCGAAACACTGGACGCACCGCCGCTGGATGCCACCAGTTGGTCGGAGTTGGAACCGATCTATGAGAGCTTTCCGGGCTGGCAGGATTCTTCACGGGGTGTTAGCCGCATGGGAGATTTACCGCCCAACGCCCGCAGCTATCTGGAAGCCATGGAGACCCTGTGCGGCGCGCCGGTACACATCGTCTCAACCGGCCCGGAGCGCGACGAAAACATCATCCTGCAGCACCCTTTCGGCGCTGCCCCGGCTTGCACAGAACCGCCGCCAGTGCCTCGATGAAATAATCCATATTTCCTCGATTGAACGAAGCAATGTTTACCCGCGATGAATCCACGGTATAAATCGCAAAGTCATGCTTCAGCCAGCCGACCTGTTCGACCGACAGGCCGAGGAAAGAAAACATCCCGGACTGTTTTGCCAGGAAGGAGAAATCCTTGCTGATGCCGCTTGCCGCGATCTTTTCCGACAAGGTCTTGCGCAAGCCGTTAATACGCTTACGCATTCCACTGACCTCGCTCAGCCAGAGTTCGGTCAATTCTTCGGAATGCAGGATAATATCGATGATGCCGGGGCCGTGAGTGGGTGGCATCGAGTAGCTTTTACGCGTCAGGGAGTGAATCACGGTTTCCACGTTGGCCGCTTTGTGCTCGTTCTCACAGACCATTGAAATGGCACCGACCCGTTCCCGGTAGACGGCAAAATTCTTGGAACAGGAGCTGGCCACGATGACTTCGGGGCATTTTTCGGCAAACAGTCGCACGGCGAGACTGTCTTCTTCTACGCCGCGCTCGAAACCCATGTAGGCCATGTCCACCATGGGTGTGAACCCACGCTCGGCGGCCAGGTCGGAAATCGCTTCCCACTGCGCCGGGTTGGGACTGACTCCGCAGGGGTTGTGGCAGCAAGCGTGAAACAGGACGACGTCGCCAGGCCCCCGCTTGTTGAGGGCTGCGATCAAGTGGTCGTAGCGCAGGTCGCTGTTGATTTCATCGAAGTAGGGGTAGCTGTCCATGGGCAGACCGGCGGCCGGGAACAGGGCCAGGTGATTGGCCCAGGTCGGATCACTGGCCCAAATCCTGGATTCGGGCCGGGCATACCGGATCAGATCTGCCCCGACGCGCAGGGCGGCGGTACCACCCGGTGTTTGCACGGTCCGCACCCGGCCCTGCCTGAGCGTGTCGCTGTCGCGGCCGAAAATCAGCTCACCCATGGCGCTGTTGAACCCGGTTACACCCCGGGGGCCGAGGTAGGACTTGGTGGTCTGGGTTGCGATCAGGGTTTTCTCCGCCTTCACCACGCACTGCAGTATCGGTGTGTGGCCGGCTTCATCCCGGTATACGCCGATACCAAGGTCAATTTTCCGGGGATTGGTATCTGCTGCGTAAGCTGTAAGAATGCCCAGGATCGGGTCAGGAGGTACTGCATTGAGTTGCTCAAACATGTCTTCAGGATCTCTGGTGGTTGCTAAACAGGCTATGGCTGATTCTCGCCTGTGCGGAGTTACATGATCAAGATAAATTTGATCTTACTTGATCCGGCTCATGTGAGAAAAAAAAAGCCCCGCAAGCGGAGCTTCTATTTTTTCTTTTTCGTCTGCCGCAAATCCGGCATTATTATTGTTATAAATACTTGGTGCCCATGATAGTAATTTAACCTCCACTAGATAATGCTCACTGACACCTGAAGCCAGCGCGTCGACCAATTCCGCCA
>JAZFUZ010000204.1:0-9747 GCA_036447475.1 Lysobacterales bacterium
TTTTCAAGATCCAGGCCAATATGGACCCTGCCCACCGCGACCGGATTGCTTTTATGAGAATCTGCTCGGGCCGTTTCCACAGAGACATGAAAATGCGTCATGTCCGCCTCGGGAAAAACATCAAGGCGGCCAATGCACTGACTTTCATGGCCCAAGACCGGGAACACGTCGAAAATGCCTTCCCGGGCGATATCATCGGCCTGCACAACCACGGCACGATCAGTATCGGAGACACCTTCACCGAAGGCGAGTCTCTGCAGTTCACCGGGATTCCCAATTTCGCGCCGGAACTGTTCCGCCGGGCGCAACTGCACGATCCCCTGAAACTGAAAGCACTGCAAAAAGGGCTGGCACAGTTGTCAGAGGAAGGGGCTACCCAGTTCTTCAGACCCCTGGTCGGCAACGACCTGATCCTGGGCGCCGTGGGAATACTCCAGTTCGACGTGGTAGCCTACCGGCTGAAGCACGAATACAATGTCGATGCGACCTTTGCAGACATCCATGTGCAGACCGCCCGCTGGATTCAGTGTGACGATGAAAAATTACTCGCTGATTTCAAGCGCCAGTTGCAGATGAACCTGGCCGAGGATGGCGCCGGCGAACTGGTTTACCTGGCGCCGTCACGGGTCAACCTGCAACTGACCGAGGAGCGATGGCCTGGCATCAACTTCGCGGCAACACGGGAAACCGTCATTTTCGCCACGTGAATACCATCGCAACCCAGCTCCATTCCCTGTTTCCATCAAAAGAGCGGCGTGGGCAGATCTGGCGCATTGCCGTGCCCATCATGGGCGGCATGATGTCGCAGAATATCCTCAACCTGGTGGATATCGGTATGGTCGGGCGCCTTGGAGACAGTGCTCTGGCGGCCACCGGCATTGGCAGTTTCACCAACTATCTCGCGATCTCTTTCATCATCGGCCTGTCCGCCGGCGTGCAGGCGCTGGCCGCAAGAAGGCTGGGAGAAGGCAGGGATTCAGAAACAGCCATCCCCCTCAATGGCGGCCTGATGCTGGCGCTGCTCATCGGTTTGCCCCTGTCCATCATCCTGATCATGGCCACACCCACAGCTTTCACTTTCCTGACCGATACGCCCGAGGTCCGGGAACTGGGCATCCCCTACCTGCAAATACGCATCGCCAGCATGATCGCGGTGGGCATGAATTTCTCTTTCCGGGGCTACTGGAGCGCCATCCACATGACCGGGGTGTACCTGCGCACGCTGCTGATCATGCACGCCATCAATATTTTCCTCAACTGGGTGTTGATCTTTGGCAACCTGGGCGCCCCCGAACTCGGCGTGTTCGGCGCCGGCCTGGCGACGACGATCTCACTGTATATCGGCACGGTCCTGTACTTTTTCTTCGCGGCCCGTCATGCCAGGGACAAGGGATTTCTGCACCGCATACCCTCGCGCAGCACCTTGTGGCAGCAATTCAGGCTGTCCCTGCCCAACAGCCTGCAACAGTTGTTTTTTTCGGCCGGCCTGGTCACTCTGATCTGGATCGTCGGGCGTATCGGCACCGCTGAAGTCGCCGCCGTCAACGTCCTGATGACCTTCCACATCACCGCCATTTTGCCGGCCTTCGGAATCGCACTCGCCTCGACCACGCTGGTCGGTAACGCCCTGGGCCGGGGCGACAAGGAGGATGCCGCCCAGTGGGGATGGAATGGCGCCGCCCTCACCTTTGTTTACGGCATCATCCTGAGCCTGCTGCTGATCCCGCTGGCCGATCCCATCCTGGGGGTGTTCCTGACCAATTCCGAAACCCGCCGGCTGGCCCTTCTGCCAATGATCCTGTGGGCCCTGATGATCTCCTTCGACACCATGGGCATGGTGCTGATGAACTCCCTGATCGGCGCCGGCGACACGAAACGCGCCATGTGGGTCAGCGTGACCTGGCAATGGCTTTTTTTCCTGCCGCTCGCCTACCTGGTTGGGCCGGTGCTCGGCTTCGGCCTGCTCGGCATCTGGGTCATCAACGGCTTCTACCGTGTCGGCCAGGCCCTCAACGCCGCCGGGCAGTGGAAGGGCCGCAAATGGGCTCATATCGAAATTTGAATGCCTTTGTACCTGTATTCACCCATTTGCCAGCAGCACACAAAGCCGATACATTGCCCCGGGAATGATTAGACAAATAAATACGATGGAGAACGCTTCATGATCGGCACGATTGCCTTTGGGATTTTGGGGCTGGCGGTTCTGCTCAGCATTGCTTTTGGTTTTTCTTCCAACCGCAAGGATGTGGACTGGAAGCTGGTAGCCTCGGGTATCGGATTACAGCTGTTTTTTGCAGTCATGGTTATTCTCGTTCCCGGAGGGAGGCAATTTTTTGCCGGCCTGAGCCGCATTTTTGTGACAATTATCGGCTTTGCCATGGAGGGATCCGCCTTCATTTTCGGGTCACTTGCCGATCCTTCCAACCTGGGTTTTATTTTTGCTTTCCAGGTGCTGCCAACCATTATCTTTTTCGCCTCGTTGATGGCGGTCTTGTACCACCTGGGACTGATGCAGAAAATCGTGCAGGCAATGGCCTGGGTGATGCTGAAAGTTATGCGCATCAGCGGATCTGAATCACTTTCCGTAGCAGCCAATGTTTTTGTTGGCCAGACCGAGGCTCCGCTGGTTGTCCGTCCTTACATCAACCGCATGACCGAGTCGGAGCTGCTCACCATGATGGTGGGGGGAATGGCCACGATTGCCGGCGGAGTGCTGGCCGCTTACATCACCCTGCTCGGTGGCGCCGATGAGGCAATGCGGATCTTTTACGCCAAACACCTGCTGTCAGCCAGTATCATGGCGGCCCCAGCCACCATCGTGATTGCAAAGCTGCTCAAGCCGGAAGTAGAAGAGTCCGTAACCCGGGGCAAGGTAACATTGCACGTTGAAAAAACCGCTACCAATATCATCGAGGCGGCGGCAAACGGTGCCGGGGATGGCATCAAGCTGGCGCTTAATGTCGGCGGCATGCTGTTGGCTTTTGTCGCCCTGATCGCATTGGTCAATTACCCGCTCGGCTGGATTGGCCAGATCACGGGGCTCGAAGCCATCGCCGGTCAACCGCTAAGCCTGTCGATGATCCTCGGCTATCTCCTCTCACCGCTGGCCTGGATCATCGGCATCCCCTGGCAGGACGCGGTAGCCGTGGGTGGGCTGATTGGCGAAAAAGTCGTCACCAATGAATTCGTGGCCTACGCCCACCTCAATGAGATCCAGGACAGCCTGACACCAAAAGCCCTGCTGATTTCAACCTATGCACTGTGCGGATTCGCCAATTTCTCTTCCATTGCGATCCAGATTGGCGGTATCGGCGGACTGGCCCCTGATCGCCGTTCGGACCTGGCGCGGCTTGGCCTGACAGCGGTCCTGGGCGGCACGCTGGCCACCATGATGACCGCGACCATCGCAGGTGTGTTGACCAGCATCGCCTGAAGGCACGGTGGCAGACCACTCACAATTCAGCCTGTTCAGCCAGCGGCGCTTTATGCCGTTTTTCATGACCCAGGGCCTGGGCGCGTTCAACGACAATATTTTTAAGAATGCACTGGCAGCGCTGCTGGTCTTCAAGGGCAGCCAGATGGCCGGTTTGAATACCAACCAGGTGGTCAACCTCAGCGCGATGGTTTTCATCCTGCCATTTTTTCTTTTTTCCGCCCTGTTCGGCCAGTTTGCCGACAAGTATGAAAAATCCATTCAGATTCGCCGGATCAAGCTGTTCGAGATCGCCATCATGCTGTTTGCCGCCCTGGCTTTTTGGCTCAACAGCCTTCCCCTGTTGCTGTTGGTGCTGTTCCTGCTGGGTTTGCAATCCACAATCTTCGGACCGATCAAGTACGGAATCCTGCCCCAGGTCCTGGCCAGAGAAGAGCTGATCGGCGGTAATGCTCTGATTGAAATGGGTACTTTCGTGGCCATACTCGCCGGTACCATCGCCGGACCCCAGTTGGCCGGAATCGAAGCGGGATGGGCCTATTGGGTAAGCGCTGTCTGCCTGTTGGTCGCGGTTGCCGGTTACCGTTTCAGCCAGAAAATCCCGCGGGCGGAGGCGGTGAGTCCCGGGCTGAAAATTAACTGGAACATCTTCACAGAAACGGTCCGCAATCTGAAGTTCCTCAATGAAAACCGTACGGTCCTGAACAGCGTGCTGGGCATTTCCTGGTTCTGGTTTTTTGGCGCGACTTTCCTGGTCCAGATTCCGTCCTACAGTCAGAATGTGCTTGGCGGGGATGAAAACCTGATGTCGACGCTGCTGGCCCTTTTCATTGTGGGCATCAGCACGGGCTCCCTATTGTGTGAGCGGCTGTCCGGCAAGCAGGTCGAAATCGGATTGGTTCCTTTTGGTGCCATCGGGCTCACCCTGTTCGGCCTGGATCTGTATTTCGCCTCACCGGTCAGCCCCGGCATCGATGTCGGTGCGCTGGATTTCCTCTCCACTGGCGCCAACTGGCGGATTTGCGTGGACTTGCTGCTGATTGGGGTATTCGGTGGCTTCTACATCGTTCCACTCTACGCCCTGGTGCAACATCGAGCACCTCCTGCGCACCGCTCACGGGTGATCGCCGGGCTTAACATCCTGAACGCCCTGTTCATGGTGACCTCCGCCGTGATGGCCATGCTGGTGTTGGGTCCGGCAGGCTTTTCAATTCCCGAACTGTTTCTGATGACGGCGTTACTGAACGCGGTCGTCACGATTTACATCTTTACGCTGGTGCCCGAATTCCTGATGCGGTTCCTGATGTGGATGCTGATCCACACAATCTACCGTGTCAGCGTGAAGGGCATCGACAATATCCCCGGGGAAGGACCGGTGATCGTGGCCAGCAACCACGTCAGTTTCGCCGACCCGCTCATCATTGGAGGAATCATCCGCCGCCCGGTGAATTTCGTGATGTATTACAAAATCTTCCGAATCCCGGTATTGAACTTCATATTCCGCACCGGCAAGGCCATTCCCATCGCCAGCCGTGCAGAACACCCGGAAATCCTGGACCAGGCCTACCGCCGGATTCACCAGGTCCTGGACTGCGGTGACGTGCTGGGTATTTTTCCCGAAGGCAGCATTACCTGCGATGGCAACATCCAGCCATTCAAGGCAGGCATCGACAAGATTATCAGCGAAAAACCCGTCGTCGTCGTGCCGGTTGCCCTATGCCATTTATGGGGTTCCCTGTTCAGCCGCCGTGACCCCTTGCTAAAACGAAGGCCTTACAAATTATGGGCCAGGATCGAACTGAGAATCGGAACCCCGATCCCACCGCAGGAGGTCACTGCAAGCAGGCTGCAGCAAGAAATTCAGTGCCTGCGCGGGGATGACCGCTAATCGCGCCCGGTACCACACTTCCAGCATCGATCAAAAGTACCTTCAACCTCTATACCGCATTCGGCGCAAACCCAGTCTTTATTCAGCTCCTCTGCCGGCAGATCGAGCTGCAGCACCTGCTTCGCCCGCGCAAGATCCCTTTCCTCCAGGACATAGAGTTCGGGAACAACTTCCACGAAAGGTACCTCACCCATGACCGATGAGCCGTACTGGTTCTTGATGAAAGTCTTGATGCCGCGAGATTCCAGCAGGGACTGCATTTGCCCCACGCGGCTGAAGTCAAAATTTTCGAATACTTTAATCACAAGGCCGCTGGCTCAAACAGCAGCGAGGCCGAATTGATACAGTATCTCATGCCGGTTGGTGGCGGTCCGTCGGGAAAAATATGCCCGAGATGTGCATCGCAGTTTCTGCACAGCAATTCAATCCGGCCCATGCCGAGGGTGGAGTCAGGCCGTTGTACGATATTGGCTTCTTCCAGCTCCGAATGAAAGCTGGGCCAGCCGCAACCGGCATTGAACTTGCTCTGTGAACCAAACAGGGCATGACCACAGCAAACGCAAAGATACTGCCCCTCATCGCTGAGTTGCTCATACTCGCCACTGAACGGCGCCTCGGTACCGGATTCTCTTGTCACCCGGTACTGTTCTCCGCTTAGCAGGGCTTTCCATTCTTCATCTGTTTTATTTATTCTGGCCATATGCTTGAGCCCTTGAATACGACGCAGAACATGTTACCAAATCCGACGCTCATCATGGTGCTTCCCGAGCGAGCCTTGGCTACCGATCGCGCTGCTCTGACTACGCTTGAAAGGGCAGCTTGGCTGAACCTGTCTTGCGACCGGCGACGATCTGTGACAACGTAGCGCTCAGCCAAGCAACCCACGATGGAAAGGGCAGCGACATTTGCCTTCTTTGAAATTTTCAAACCGCAGAAAACACACTGCAATTCTGGCCTGTTCAAGCCTGATGTTTTTCTGTTCCGCCGTGCCGGGGCAGGTGTCGCCGGACGCTGCTGCAAAGTTTTGCCCCAAGCCCGCCATTGGACCGGTAATACCGCCTGCACCGGACCGCAGCGCTGCCCCCATTATTGTGTACGCCAGGCAACTGGACGCCAACAACCATGAAAAAGCCGAAGCCCGCGGTCACGTGGAATTGTATCGCGCCGACCAATACCTGGCCACGGAACGGCTTATTTATCATCCGCAAAGCAAGGAAGTCACCCTGCCTGTCGCGGTTGCCTACAAAGACCAGCAGGTCTGGGTCAGGAGCCGGCAGGCGCACTATAATTTTAGCCACGAATCGGGGCAATTTTTAGACATCGATTACGGCCTCACCGGTTCCAGCGCCAACGGCAGCGCTGAATCAATCGAGTTCATCGGCGGGCATACTTCACAGTTGCATCAAATCCTGTATACCACCTGCCCGGGTGAGCAGCCAGACTGGGTACTGTCAGCCAGGACACTTAAATTGCAGCACGAAAAAGGAATCGGCGTGGCGCGCGGTGCGAAGCTGACATTCAAAGGCGTACCCATCTTCTACGCACCCTGGTTCACGTTCCCGATTGATGACCGACGTAAATCCGGTTTCCTGTATCCCAGTTTCGGCAATACCAGCGATAACGGCTTCGAATTCGACATCCCGTGGTATTGGAACATCGCCCCCAACCACGATGCGACCATCAAGCCAGCTTATATCAGCAACCGTGGTTTCATGCTGACGGGCGAATATCGCTTGTTGACTCGGAAAACCCGTGCTTTCCTGGATTTTGACTACATGCCGGACGATAAGAAGACCACTGATCAACGCTACCATTACCGATTCCAGCACCATGCTGCACCCTGGAAACGCTGGCGAACAGCGTTGGTGCTCGAGCGGGTCAGTGATGACCACTACTTCCTGGATTTCAGTGCCAGCCTTTTCCAAACCTCGAGACAGTTTTTACGCAGCAGCGCTTTGATGAATGGCGCCGGCCGCTACTGGAACTTTGAGCTAATGGCCGATGATTTCCAGATCATCGACGAGACCATCAGGCCTGAAAACGAGCCTTACAGGCGTGTACCGAGAGTGGTCTTCCGGTTGGACCGGCCATTGTTCCGCAGCGGTTTTTCAATTGGCCTGGATTCCAAACTGGTCTATTTTGATCGCAATATCGGCACCACCGGTGCGCGATTCGACCTCTATCCGAAAGTCTACTGGGATCACTTCGCTTCCTGGGGTTTCATCAAACCGAGCCTGGGCTATCGTTATACCACCTACGACCTGAACCAGGTGGGTTCAGCCCCCCATAATTCACCCAATCGGGGCACGGCCATCGCCAGCATAGACGCAGGCCTGTATTTCGACCGTCTGAGCAGACAAGGCAATTATCAAACCCTTGAGCCACGCCTGTTTTACCTATACGTGCCCTATGAAAACCAGGATGATCTGCCGAATTTCGACACCGGCGAGTTCACATTTGGATTCAGCCAGTTATTCAACACGAATCGATTTGCAGGCGCTGATCGCCAAGGTGATGCCAACCAACTCTCCGTCGCACTGTCCACCCGGACGTTCAATGGCGAAAACGGGCAGGAACTGTGGAGGCTTAGTTTCGGGCAGATATTCTATTTCGAAACTCTGCGGGTACAGCTGGAAAACCAGCCTGAGGTGGATGAAAACCTGTCCCCTTTTATCACTGAACTTGCCTGGCAGCCAGTCAACCGTCTGCACACCGTCGCCGGTCTGCAATACAACTGGGATGAGCGCCGTCTTGACGTCGGCAGTCTCGGCCTGCGCTGGTCCGGGAAAAATGGCGAGCGCATCGGATTCGAATACCGTTTCCGCCGCAACCGCGTGGATCAGTTCGATTTCCGCATTTTCTGGCCCATCAACGAGCGCTGGAAGGTACTCTCACGCATGAATTATTCTCTCGCCGACAACGACATACTCGAATTACAGGGCGGTTTTGAATACGAAAGCTGCTGCTGGGCCGTTCGCACCGTGCTGCGCCGCTCCTTGAAAAACCGTGATGGTGACCATCGTGACGGCATCTTCTTCGAGCTCAGCCTCAAAGGACTGGCCAGCCTGGGAACGCGTTCACAGGACTTGTTCCAGAATTAGCCCGCAAGCGCGCTCTAACGGTGTGGATCGTGTAAAATGGAGACTTTCTTAGCGGCCGGCGGCAAAAGGCAGGCAACAGTTCTTTGGAGAGTCACCAGATGTTCCATTTTCCCTTTCCCAGTGCAATGTCAACGGCCATGTTCGCGCTGACCTCGGTCGTGATTACCCCGGGGCTCGAAGCCCAATTAGATGGCGGTAATATTGAACCCATCGATTCCATCATTGCGCTGGTGGATGAGGACGTGATCCTGCGCAGCGAACTGGACCAGGCCATTGCAGGGATCGTCGAGCGGATCCGGGCCAGCGGGGAGTCCATACCTCCAATGAACCTGCTGGAAAACCAGGTACTCGAGCGCCTGATCATGCGTGAATTGCAGGTGCAAAAAGCCCTGCAAACCGGCATCCGGATCAGTGACTTGGACATTGACCAGGCATTGGTCAACCTGGCGCAGCAGAACAACATGTCGGTGCAGCAGTTACGCCTGGTCATTGAAGGAGATGGTGAGGATTTTGCCGAATTCCGCCGCAATATCGGCGATGAACTTTTAACCGATCGCCTGCAGCAACGAATTGTAAACGGTATGAATCCAATTACGGATACGGAAGTGGATATTTTGCTGGCTTCCGAAGACCTCAGCGGAGGTGAGTACAACATTTCCCACATCATGATTGCCCTGCCCGAGGGCGCAACACCGCAACAGATCAGGGAAGGCCAGGCCACGGTGGATAAAGTGTACCAACGGCTTATGGATGGCCTCGATTTTGCATCAGCGGCCATCAGTTATTCCGACAGCGAGGAAGCACTTGAAGGAGGTAGCGTGGGGTGGAGGGATCTGAACAGCGTGCCGACTTTTTTTGCCGATGCGATTCGGGAACTTGGCCCCGGAGAAACCACCAAGCCCATCCGCAGCCCACGGGGTTTTCATATTCTCAAGGTTATCGACTACCGGCAGCAGCGCCAGGTTGTGATCGAGGAATACCACGCACGCCACATCATGATCCAAACCAATGAATTGATCTCACCACGCGCGGCGATGGACAAGATTACCCAGATCAAGGAAAAGTTAAATAACAACGAAGATTTCGCCGAGCTGGCCAAGACCTACTCCGATGATCCGACCAGTGCCAACCTGGGTGGCGACATGGGATGGTTTCCGCCGGAGGCCTATGGTGACCGGGTATATCAGACACTGACCGCCATGCAAGAAGGCGAGACCAGCGAACCGTTTCAGACCGCCGGTGGCTGGCACGTCATGGAACTGTTGGGCAAGCGTGAAATGGACCGTACCGAGGACGCGATTCGGGCAGAGGCACGGGATAAAATC
>JAZFUZ010000205.1:0-12738 GCA_036447475.1 Lysobacterales bacterium
CTCACCAGGTTTTCCACGAGCGTGTCCTCGGTCGCCAGATCTGTGAATTCGGCGCCCGGATCTACACCGGTAACGGATTGCCCCGGATCGTGATCAACCTGCTCGAATCCCTGGGCAAGGAGGCAGACAAGCTCAACGAGACAGAGCAATACACGGTGGCGGAGAGCCTGCTGGAACTGATCAGTTTCCTGTGCAGGTCACAAAACGGTCTCAACGGCGAACACCGGGGGAGCGCCCAGGCCGCCCGCATGTGCAAGATTCTCTCCTATTTGGAAGAAAACTACTCGGATCATGAGTTAACCCCTGCGAAAGTGGCCTCGGCCAACGCCGTCTCAATACGCCATCTGCACAACCTTTTCCGTCAGTCCGACATGACGGTGTGCAAATGGATCTGGGATCGAAGACTGAAGTCAGCGCGGGAGGATCTCATCGATCCGTCCATGAGCAACAAGACCATCAGCGATATTGCCTATGGCAAGGGTTTCAACGACTCCGCGCATTTCAGTCGCGCTTTCAGGGGCAAATTCGGCATCTCGCCGAGTGCGTTGCGCAACCAGATGCTCGAGCAACAGGAACACCGCGCCTCCAAAGCGTCTTCGTACCGGCACGCATGAGGGTGCTTACCCCGCAAACAGGATTTTGCACCGCCGGTCAAGTGTACCGGCGTTGCCAAGCAAGCACGTTCCCACCCAGTCCCTTAGTCTATTCTTCGTCAGAGACCGGCCTTTCCATCAGCCGAGCGGCGTGTTCCGGAACCGCAGGCCTTCCAAACAACACGAGCACTGAAAACCAAATGGCACAAATCAATCGAACCTGCGTTGTCGGAGCCGGAACCATAGGCAGCCTGTTCGCAGGCCACCTCAGCACCGTTCTTGAATCCACCGTCCTCACCCGCCGGCAAAGCCATGCCTGCGACCTCAACCACAAGGGGTTGCAAGTCAGCGGCAAAAGTGACCTGCACTCGGACATCATTGCCTCTACCAATCCTGCAGACCTGGGCGACGTCGATCTGGTCATCATCGCCACCAAGGCCAACGACGTTGAAGCCGGCGCCCAACGGCTGGCCGGCCATTTCCCCAACGCCGCCGTAATGACGGTGCAGAATGGCCTCGGCTGTGAGCAGGTGGTGGCCCGCTATGGCGACTGGCCGGTGATCTCTTCGGTCACTTTCATGAGCGGCATCCGGCATTCCGACACCCATGTGGAATATGAGCTGGACACCGCTACCTGGATGGGGCCATGGGCCCAGGGCAGGGCCGATTATGCATTGGTTCAGCAGGTGGAAAAGCTGCTCAACGCCTGTGGGCTCAAGGCCAGGGCCTTTGCGGATCTGCTGCCGGCCCAGTGGTCAAAACTGATCTTCAACGCCGTGATCAACAGCGTCGCCGCACTCACCGGCCTGCCCCACGTCAAGGCGTTTACCCAACGTGAAGGGGTTCCGGACCTGGGCCGCCTGGTGTACGCTGCCATGGACGAAGGCAAACACGTGGCGGCCGCCCTTGGGGTCGAACTGTTCGAGGATCCCTGGGAGATGAACATCGAGGCCACCAGCCATGGTCAGTCGGGAAATGAAGATTATGCCCATGCACCTTCCATGCTCGAGGACGTGCGCGCCAAACACCTTACAGAGATCGACTGGATCACCGGGGCCATTGTCCGCGAGGCGGAAAAAGCCGGCATTGCTGCGCCCATCAACGAAACCCTGTACCGGCTGGTGAAAGGCAAAGAGGCCAGCTGGTTGTTTAACCCGAACATTTCACCAAGGCGGACGACAAAATGAATTATTTACTGTTTAATCAAGGAATCAAGTGTGTTTTGGCTTGTTCCTGGCGGTTACAGTTTGTCCTATCCGGTTTTGCGCAGCATCTGGCTTCACATTTCGGCCGATCCTTCTCGAACCATAGCTATCGCTATGTTTCTTCAAACGATCAACCAAACTGTTTCGCCAGCTACTGCGCAAATCCCGGATTCTCGGTGAAATGTTTGGGTTAACGATCCCCATAGGAGATAACGCAGGAGCACTAGTATGAAAGTCTGTATCATCGGTTGCGGCGCCATCGGCAGCCTGTTCGCGGCCCACCTGGGCCGACTCGACGATGTCGAGGTGTGGGCCTATGACCCCGATGAAGTCCACGTCAAGGCCATCAACGAGCGGGGCCTGCGCCTGACCGGGCTCAGCGATATCGTAGTAGCCGTCAAGGCTCGTACCCATCCACAAGATATCCCCGAATGTGAATTCGGCATCATCGCCGCCAAGACCATGCACACCCGTGCGGCGATGGAGGCCACCGCACACATATTCCGTGATGGCGCTGTATGCTCGGTGCAGAACGGTATCGGCAGTGAGGAAATCATCGCCGAATACGTGCCCCGGGTGATCCTGGGTACTACCTTCCCCGCCGGACACATTACCGAGCCCGGCGTCGTCAACCACGACACCAGGGGCAAGACCTGGATCAGCCCCTTTGCGCCCAAACCGGCTACCATGGAGGAAGTCAAGCAGTTGGCGGAAACGCTAATCCTTGGCGGTGCCGACGTCGTGCCCATGGAGGACGCAAGCGGTGCGCTCTGGACCAAGCTGATTTTCAACTCCGCCTCCAATCCCATGGCGGCGCTCACCCGCTTGCCTCACGGTGTGGCCTGTGACCAGCCGGGGGTGCGCCGGATTATGCGTGCTCTGGTCGACGAGGGCAAGGCTGTAGCGGCGGCCCTCGGCATCACCCTGGACAGCGATCCGGACGCCCTGCTTGACTATGGTCGGGACAAAGCCTATCAGCACCCGCCGAGCATGCTCAGCGACGTAATCAACCAGCGAGACACGGAGATCGATGCCCTCAACGGCGGTATCACGCGCATCGGCCAGGAAATCGGCGTGCCCACCCCGCTCAACGAGGCCATGGTGGACATCATTAAAGGGCTGGAGTACTCCTGGCGCGAAGACGAGTGGAAGAACCTGAAGCCATGACCGAATACATCAACCGATTCCAGCCCAGTGCTGAGGAAATCAAGCGCCGCTATACCAACACCCGCCAGGCCATGGAGGCCCACGGTCTTGACTACCTGATCATTAGCGGCAGTGAGTACAGTGGCTTCGAAGGTGCCGTGCGTTACCTGTGCGGCTTCCACATCCTGCACCGCTACGCCTACGTGGTAGTGCCTCTGGAGGGTGACCCGGTGTGCGTGTTCCCGCGCGAAGCCACCTGGGTAGGAGACCACAGCGCCACCTTCATCGAGCATCGGGAGTTCCCTTCCCACTGCGGTGAGTGGATGGCTGATTACCTGAAATCCAGGCGCGCAAAGCGGGTCGGAATCTACGGTCTGGAGTACATCATCAACGTGCGTGACTACACGGCACTGGCCCAGCAGGATTTCGAACTGATCGACTTTGAGATCCCCTTCGACTACGCCCGCGCACAGAAGAGCGAAGAGGAATTGGCCTCGGTGCGCCACTCCATGGAAATTAACAAGGCGGGCGTGCTGGCAGTCATCAAAGCCTACCAGGCCAGCAAGACCGAGGCCGAACTGATGGGAGTAGCCGAATACACCTTTTCCTCCATGGGTTGCGCCCGTAACACCATGAATATGATCCTCACCGGCCCCGATGGCTCGCTACGGCCACAGATGGTGTTCCCCAGCCAGCGCCCGGTGTCCGCGAGCGATGGCCTTATGTACGGGCTGGAGATCTCAGGCGAGGGAGGCCACTGGGTGGAGTTCTCCCGGGTATTGGCTCCCAACGGTCTGGACGATACCATGCAGGAGATGATGCGAGCCTACCAGGAGTTCCACGAACTGGCGAAAGAACACATGAAAGCCGGCAACACCGCCGAGGAGGTCAATGCGGTTTGCATGAAACCCATCTTCGACCGTGGCTACCGTTCCGGCCATGTGTGCGGTCACTCCATCGGCATGACCATGATCGAGATGCCACGCATCGGTGAGGGTTTCGATTTCGTGCTGCCGGAGAACATGATCTGCTCGATGCATCCCCATTTCATGAACCGTGAACGCACCCATGCCCTGTACTTCCAGGAGACCTACCGGGTCGGCAGAGACGGTGGCGAGCCTCTCTCCGGCGTGCCGATCAAGGTCTATCACGGGGGCGAGTCCGAATTCTGAGCAAAAATATGCAGTTCCCGGTCAGAATCACAGAATCAGCGCCAAGTCCTCCGTGAATCAGGTTGGGAGGGTCAGTATCTCCAGATCAACCGCAAGCCCAGCGTCCGCGGACGAATTGCTATCACGGCCTCTGGATCCTGAAAGGTCCCGATACCATCAACGATCCCAACCTCGTTGGTAAGATTCTTCGCGTAAGCGCCCAGCGTGATTTTTTCGTTGATTTCCAGGTTCGCAATCAGATCGAATTGCGTATAAGAGTCAAGCTCAATATTGAATTGGTTGCTGGGCCGGAATTCGGTATTGGTACCACTGCGATAGGTTGCATCGCCGATCAATGTGAGCAGCATGTCACCAAGCGGCAGGTCATATTGAAGAGACAGGTAAAGCTGGGTATCGGGTACGTTGGGTATATCATCACCCTTCAGGCCGGTGATGACGAAGGGCGACGCTCCTGGCAATACAGGCTGATCGGTCGTCAATGCATGTTTGAAGAAAAATGTGCCGGTAAAGATCAAGCGCATATTGTCGGTTAAAAGTGATTTCAAGCCCCATTCCAGGCCGTTGATTTCGGCTTTTCCGCCATTGACCGTGAACGGAATATTGCCGGCCGGATCGCGTGGTTCCACCTGGATATCGTTCCAGTCGATATGAAACAGGGTTGCATTGAGTTGCAAGCGGTTGTCGACTGATTGTGATTTGATACCCAGCTCGTAATTTTTCAATTCATCCGAATCATAGATCGGCGGTATGCCCTGCGCGAAGGGCTGGTTGGAGTTGTTGACGCCACCGGTACGGAAGCCTTCGGAGTACAAGCCGAATAACATGATATCGTCTGTCGCCTGATAAGACAGGGCCACCATTGGATTGATGCTGTCTTCGCTGCCTGTAAGTCTTCCGATCTTATCGCCATTGGGCGTTTCGCCGATGATTTCCCCAGAGGGGATTTCTGCTATGGTAAAGAAGCCATGTGAGGTACCCTGGATCGAGGTGAGGTCAACATCGAACCAGCGCAGGCCGGCCTTGATCTGCCAGCTCTCGGCAAAATCGAATGTTGCCTCGCCAAACAGAGCTTTCTGCTCAATTTCATCCTGGCGAAAGCGCCCAAAAATGGCGGTACCACCCGCTAAAAACAAGTCATTCGAATTCGACGCGTCCCAAGGCACATTGCCGCCGTTGCCGTCGGTGCCCGTCACGTGAACTTCAAAATTCTGCTTTTCTTTTTGGTAATAAGCGCCCGCGACGAAATTGAAAGCCCCATCAAAACTGGAGGCAAACCGGCCCTCGAGCATTTTGATGTTGTACGACTGAGGTTGGTTGGTAATGCCCACAAAGGGCGCCTGGAAAAACAACAAGATCGGCGTGCTGTCAAAAGTAAAGTCGATGTCGTGATCGTAGTCGCTGGCCGAAAGCACGATGCTGCCTGCACTGGTGTCGAAAGTAAGCGTCGCGCCCAACAAGTCAACGTCGTCTTCCCTCGGTGACCTTGTGATATCGCTGTTGATATAGTCATCACCCGGGGTCAAAGCAGCCAAACCTGGCAACGACACATACCCAGGCCGGTCCGGCCAGGCAGTCACACCCTTGGCGGTGTAACGAGACGTACCGCCAATATCCGTTTCCTGATGGACATAAAGTAAATCAAAAGTGATGTTGTCGCCAAGTTGCCAAACCAGATTGATACGGACGCCATTGGTTTCTTCACTATTGATGTCTTTATCGTTGGCATCAAAAGAGATTACGCCGCTAACGGTCTGTTCGCGGCGGGGCTGGTCGATCCAGCCGTCAATATCGGTCCTGTAGGCGACCAGTCTGACGGCCAGGCTGTCCTTGATAAATGGCATGTTAATGCCACCAGACACGGTATAACCTTCTCCGCCGGAGTCGATTGTTGAGACATCAATATCACCGAAAGCATCGAAAGCCGACGTATCCGCTTTGCGCGGAATATAGCGAATATTGCCAGCCATGGAGTTGGCGCCGTACAGTGTGCCCTGGGGACCGTTCAGGACTTCGATGCGCTCCATATCAATCAGCTTGATGGGCGCGTTCTTGCCGCCGCCGTCCTGTTGATCACTCGCCGTGATGACGTATTCACCGAAGTAACTGCCCACCACCGCCGGCCCGTTGCCGTTCACGCCGCGAATAATGAATTCCATATCGCCCGGGCCAAGGTCCTGAAAGGTCAGTCCGGGCACGCTGCTTGCGATGTCTCTGAAGGTAAATTGCGCCTTGTCTTCCAGGGCAGCGCCACTGATAGCGTATATGGATGCTGGAATGGTCTGAATGTCCATATCACCACGTTTTGTGGCAGTTACGAGAACTTCCTCAAGGACATCTGTTGCGAAAGTTGTCGAACAAAAAGACAGAAGTACTGCGCAGATGATTAGCTTACGGGGGTGACTAGGTACCATGCCATTCTCCATTATCGGTTCTTGATTATTCACTGCTTTGAAAGTAAGGCCGAACTATATGCTGAATCATATGTAATCGCAAATAAAGCAGCGGTCTTGCCGACGGTTTTTTATTGGTCTGGTTCAATATTGTGCTGAATTCGATCAAGAAAACCGATCAGGATTTCTATTTCCTGCTGCGTAAATCCCCTCAGCGCCTGTTCCTGGTGCCTGCTGGCTGTTGGAAAAATTTCTCCAAAGGCTTTTTCACCTGCCTGAGTCAGCATCACTTGTACAAACCGTGAGTCCTCTTCACAGGTTTCCCTGAGCGCCAGGCCTTCGCGTTCCAGCTGGTCAACGATGCGGCTCACCGTTGGTTGCTCAATTATGGTCCGTTCCACGATCTGGCTGATGTTCATTCGGCCGTTGTCTTGCAGTACGGCCAGTACTCGCCAACGAGCGATATTGATGCCGGAGCGTCTGAGCCTTCTGCGCAGGTTCCGGTTGAGTTGACCGGTAATCCGGTAAACAAGATAAGGCACAAATGTTCCAAGCCAGTGGTCGCCATTTTCGTGAGTGCTCATGTCAGGAATCCCGCCTGTTTGAAAATATATACGGTTTCATGTATTTTGAGCATACCTATTCCCCGGCTCTCTTACCAGCGCCCTTATAGATCCGGGCAGCGTGTTCCAGAGCTACCTACGGAGTGCAAGTGATGAATCCAAGCAAGGGACCGGACTGGAAGCAACTACGTTCCCGGTTTCCGGTGTTGCAAAATAAAACGTACCTGAACAGCTGTTCCTACGGGGCATTGGCCATAGAGGTAGAGACCTCACTGCAACGCTATCTCGATGCCCGGAATGACGAGGGAACGGATTGGGCCTATTGGGTAGGGCGCAATGAAGCAGTGAGAAGTTCTGTGGCAAGGCTTATCGGCGCTGAAGCCGATGAAGTTGCCGTCACAGCTTCTGTATCAGCAGGCATAAATTCTCTGGCGAGCGCATTGAGTTTCACCGGTCCTCGTAACAAGGTTGTCATCACCGATTTTGAATTTCCCACCAATGCGCAGATCTGGTATGCACAGGAATTGCGTGGTGCGCGCGTCGTTCGTCTGGCTGAAGAAAACGGGAAAATACCGCTGGAGAAATTTGAACAGGCGGTCGATGAGGAAACCCTGATCGTTGCGACGGCGCAGATAGCATTCCGGCATGGCGCAAAACAGGATATTCCGGCCATTGCCGAAATCGCCAGGCGCAAGGGCGCTTTGATGATGGTGGACAGCTACCAGGCGCTTGGCACCATGCCATTCGATGTCAAACAGGCCGGTGTCGATTTTGCCGTCGGCGGCATGCTGAAATACCTGTTGGGGAGTGCAGGAATAGCATTCCTTTACGCACGCCAGGAACTGGTCGAGTCGTTGGCGCCCACCGCAACCGGGTGGTTCGCCCAGGAAGATATCATGGCGATGGATATAACACGCTACGCACCGTCGACCACTGCGAGACGATTCGAGGCAGGTACGCCACCGGTGCCCAATACCTATATGGCTGAAGCGGGATTGGCGATTTTGCACGAAGTCGGCTTGGAGGCAATCGAACGACGCATTGGCGAACTCACTACGGCCATCAAGGACGCGGCTGCAGAAGCAGGTTACAGTCTCACCTCTCCGGTCGATCCGGCACGTCACGGGGCGATGATTTCTCTTCGGTCCAGTGATGATGATCGCCTGGTAGCCAGTCTGGCAGAAGACAACATCGTGGTGTCCTGCCGTAGCGATAATCTGAGAATCTCACCGCATTTTTACAACAATGAGGCAGACATCGAACATTTGTTCCGTGCCTTGCACAAGCGAAGAGATCTTCTGGTCTGACGCCTCCGGTCAGCAACAACATCCTCATTTTCAACACAGAGTGTGCAAAACCAGTGAGCGACAATTACATAGATAATCATATTGACGAGATTCGCCAGGAGTTCAAATTACTGGATCACTGGATCTATTTGAATGCAGCAGATCAGATGATCCCCGGGAATTACTGGTTAACGGCGGTTCGCGAATTTTACAATTTTGTCGAATATGGACGGATGGAAGACATCCCGACAGCGGATATTGCCACCCATCCGTTTTTACTGGCTGCCTGGAATGAAAGTATTGAGCGGGGCGCGCGCTTCATCAATGCCGACCAGGATGAAGTCACCAATACCTATCGACCGGCTATTACAGCAAATCTCATACTTTATAATATGTTCGAATGGCAGCAAGGTGAAAATGTTGTCATCACAGACCTTTCTTACCCCTCCATTCCCTATATTCTTCAAGATCTGAAACGCCGTTACGGGCTTGAAATCCGGGTGGTAAGAAATGTAAATGGTGAGATCTTGATGGACGACCTGGAAAAGATGGTCGATGGCAATACCAAGATGGTTATCGTTGATCGAACCACGGCATTTTGTGGTTTTACCTTTGATATGAAGGAAGTCAGCCGCATTGCTCATGCACAAGGGGCCCTGGTACTTGATGATGCAATGCAAGCCCTCGGCGCAGTTGATATAGACGTTAAGGATGATGATGTGGACATGCTCATTTCCGGTGCCTACAAGTGGCAATGCGGGCCGGAAGGCGCTGGTATATTTTACATCAAACGGGCAGTCATGGATCAGATTGACGCTCGTTTCCGCAATTATATCTGGGCAGATATTCCGGGAATGATCCCGTTTGCTGACAAGGATCACGATGTCCTTGAAAGCTGGCAGTACCCGCCGGTTAATAATGCCAATCAGTTTTCACAGGACGTTACGATTGGACCGTCGTTGTTTGGCTGGATTGCCACCTTGAAATTTTATGAAAAAATCGGCATTAAAAATGTCGAAGATCGAGTCCGCCGATTGGGGACTTATACCATAGAGCGGCTCCAGGACATAGGTTGTCAAATCACTAGCCCGACAGATCCAAGGAAGCGACATGGGCTTATTACTTACACCAGCGGTGATTATGATAAGGACATGGCCTTCTTCCAGCGGTGTGCTGCACCCGGTCGTTGTATGAAACCCATCAAGATTTCCATGCGTGCCTTGGGCGGGATCGGTAACCTGCGCATCAGTGCGCATTTTTTTAACACGGAAGAAGACATTGATTACCTGATCGAACTACAGAAACGCATGCTCTGAGCCGACCAAGCTTTAACGGCAATTTCAGTACACATCTGGAGAACGATATGGTGCAAGCATCTGTCCACGAGACCTGGTCATCCCGATCGGCGTTTGTTCTCGCCGCAGTAGGCGCTGCGGTTGGATTGGGAAACATCTGGCGGTTTCCTTATATCGCCGGCCAGAATGGTGGTGGTGCATTCGTTTTGATCTATGTCGGTTTTGTCCTGCTGTTGGGCATTCCAATCATCACCGCAGAGTTGGCCATGGGCCGGCGCGGACAGCAAAGCGCGGTGGTTACGATGTCCAAGCTGGCGCGCGAGGCAAACTGCAGCCAGGGCTGGCAGGTGATTGGCTGGCTCAGCATCCTGATCCCGATGATGGGTCTTACATACTACAGCGTGGTTGCGGGATGGGCGCTCGACTATGTCTTTCAATCGGCGATCGGTAGCTTTCGCGGGTTTGATGGGAATGGATCCAGTGCTTTTTTCGCCGAACTCCTGGCATCACCCTGGCGCATGATTTTCTGGCATTCCGTGTTTATTGGCTTGACCGTCTTCGTGGTTGCCAGGGGCGTCAGGAAAGGGCTGGAGCGCTCGGTCAAAATCATGATGCCGGCCTTGTTCGTGATCCTGTTGTTGATGGTCGCTTATGCGATCTTTGCCGCCGATTTCATGGCGGGTGTCCGGTTTTTGTTTACCCCGGATTTCTCCAAAATTACCGTGTCGGTGGTACTGATGGCCCTGGGGCAAGCCTTGTTTTCGGTAGCGGTGGGTGTCGGGGCGATGATCACCTATGGCGCCTATCTGCCAAAGAACATTTCATTGCCCTGGGCAGCCGCGGTCATCGGGATTGTCGATACCCTGGTGGCGATACTTGCCGGTCTGGCTATATTCCCCCTGGTGCTGGGTTATGGGCTGGATCCAGGTGAAGGTCCCGGTCTTATTTTTGTTACGCTGCCGGTGGCATTCGGGCAGATGCCGGCCGGCACCCTTGTCGGTAGCGCGTTCTTTGTTCTGCTGACATTCGCGGCGCTCACGTCTTCCATTGGCATGTTGGAACCGGCTGTCTCGTGGCTTGAGGAACATCGTGGATTCAATCGGCCGGTTATGGCCTTGCTGGCGGGCTTGGCAGCTTGGCTGGTTGGCCTGGCTATCGCGCTTTCCTTTAACCTCTGGGGCGATTTCAGACCGCTGGGAGTGTTCTCATTTTTTGCCGAAAAGACCCTATTCGATGTAATGGATTTCCTGGTTGCGAATATTATGCTGCCGATCAATGCCTTGCTGATTGCGGTGTTTGCAGGCTGGATGATGTCGCGCAATGCAACGCTGGAAGAACTTGCTTTGCCGGATGGCCTCCGCTATGTCTTTTGGCGATTTATCCTTCGCTATATCGCACCCCTTGCATTCGGGGTCATTTTCTTCACAAGTCTGAATTAGACCGGTGAAAACTGGACCGGCAGTAACGCGATTATGAATGGTGCAGTTGAAGCGGCGACAATGGATGAAATCAGAGCCGCAGAATCGCGTATTGCCGGGCTTGCTGTTCGAACTCCGATGATTCGCCTGAACGATCCGGACACTCCAGCCGACATATATCTCAAGCTTGAGAACCTTCAGCCGGTGGGTGCATTCAAGATTCGCAGCATCGGTAATATTCTCGAGAGCACCAGGGCTGAAAAACTCCGCCACGGTGTGTATACGGCCAGTTCCGGTAACAGCGGTTACGCGCTCGCATGGCTGGCTCAGCGCCGGGGCATTCCCGCTACCGTATATGTGCCTGAAAGCGCTCCTGAAGGAAAATGTGCGTTAATCCGACGCATGGGAGCGCGGATAAAAATGATCCCATATGCAGACTGGTGGGACATTATTTGCAATCATATATCGGTTGGCGAGCAGGGCTTGTATATCGATGCAGTATGCGATCCGGCCGCCATCGCCGGGAACGCTACGATTGGGTTGGAAATTCTGCAAGACCTGCCCGACGTCGACACGGTGGTGGTTCCGTTTGGCGGCGGTGGCGTATCCTGCGGGATCGCATCCGCGGTTCGTGCGCTGAAACCCGACACGCGGGTACTCGCGGCGGAGAGCGAGATGTCCACACCGTTTTCGTCGGCATTGGAAGCGGGGCAGATTGTTCAGGTCGAGAATCAGCCCAGTTTTATTTCCGGGATTGGTGCATCGTCCGTACTTGCTGAGATGTGGCCTTTGACGCGCCGCATACTGGATGGGTCGGTCGTGTCCTCGTTGCGAGATGTCGCTGACGCCATCCGGATCCTGTTCGAATCCAACCACGTCGTTGCGGAGGGTGCGGGTGCCACCGCGCTGGCCGGCGCCTTGTCTGTGGATGCGGGTGGCCCGATCGTGTGCGTTATCACTGGCGGCAATATTGACCGCGCACACATGATTACAATCCTGGAAGGTGGGATACCTGCTATTTAAAGTACGGAATGACCTTCTCACCCATCAGCCGTATCGCCTCGGCAGGATCCGGCCCCAACGGGCCGCCCAGGTTAATCTGAGTGATCCCCATGTCAGCGATGGTTTCTATGCGACGAATGACATCTTCGGGTGTGCCGCTGATTGCAAGGTCCGTCATTTCATCGGTCACCAGACCGGCGGCCTCATTATACCGGCCAGCTTCCACCAGTCCCTCAATCGCCCGGAAATCTTCCGCCGTCAGACCAATCGTTGCCAGCGCAGGTGCCTCCAGGTAAGGGCCAAAGTAGCTGATCATCTGGCGCAGGACGTCTGTCGTCTCACCGCGATTTTTTGCCAGTGACAACCACCCACAGCCGGCAATATCTATTTCGGTTGGATCACGCCCGGCATCGCGGGCACCGGCCGTAATCGCTGCAACCATGTAGGCCGCTGATTCCGGGGGTGTAATCATCGGCAGGCTGCCGTCGCCGATGGCGCCGCTCAATGCGAGATATTCAGCGCCAAACGCACACACGTAGATCGGCACCTCATCGCGGTAAGGTTTGAAGCGCAGATAACACTGCTCGGTCCAGTGAAATACCTCGCCGTGGTATTCCACCACTTCTCCGCGCAACAAGGCCCGAATAATTTCCACTGCTTCACGGGTA
>JAZFUZ010000206.1:0-4143 GCA_036447475.1 Lysobacterales bacterium
AGCCCAATCTGCATCAGGTCTGGTCAGCCAGCTGCGATCCCTTTTGTCCGGCCAGCAGGACATGATTGCCAATGCGGCCAGTCTTGTCGCTTTACTGTTCCACGAACTGGAAGACGTGAACTGGGTGGGGTTTTATTTTCTACGGAGGGCATCGGGCAGCTGTATACGGGACACGCTCGAGACGTCCTTGTTCGCTCGATCATCCGCTCCCGGCGGATGACGGTCCCGCATACAGCTGCCCAATACCCTTCAGCGATTCGACGCCATGATCAAAATTCCAAATGGTACATGCTTTGGCGGCCTGGCACGGTAAGCCTCCGGGTGGATGCAGTGTGGCGTGTGGGTTTACAGTTTTTTGCCACGTATTTTGTGGCGCAAAATTCCCTTGCCTGAACCGGTTTCCCATCCCGGTTCAAAATCCACGACCACGAGTGTGCCTGTCGGCAAGCGCCTGATTTTGTCATGCTCAGATCGTGCAATCGCGTCGAATACCAGCATTTCAAAGCCGGGGTTGTGACCCACGATGAGAATCCGGTCAGCTTCGGCAAAGCCAACAGCAAGTAATGAGTGCAATGTACGGGCTGATGCTCCGTAGAACTCTGGCTTGAAACTGGTAACAGATTCCAGCCCGGAGTTGCGTGAGAGCAGAGGCGAAAGCGTTTCCCTGGTGCGCTGTGAGGGGGAGCAAAGGATGCTGTCCGGCGCTTCGAGGTGTTGACACATCCAGTTGGCGACCTGCCGGGCATGTACTGTGCCAATGTCACTCAGGGGCCTGTGAAAATCATCCACCCCAGGATACCAGGGCACCGCTTTTGCGTGTCTCAGAATCATCAGTCTTTGCATAACTTGGCGTCCATAAATCGTTAATTGCTATTCGCCAAGGATTGCCAGCTGCCAGGATCAATGTTGCCACCGCTGATAATGGCGCCGACTTTTTTACCGGCAAAAACTTCCGGATGATTCCGGATGGCTGCGATCACCGTGGCGGATGATGGTTCGATTACCAGGCGCAACGCCTGCCAGAACAGGTACATGGCCCGGCGGATGTCTTCATCACTGACGGTGAACACCTGCTTTACCTCAAGGCGGATAACGGTGAAATTGCGCACACCGATAATTGCTCGCAAGCCGTCTGCGATGGTGTCCGGCGTCCAGCTTTTAACCCGTTCGCCCTGCTCCAGGCTGGTCACCGTGTCCGCAGCACCTTCAGGCTCCACGCCATACACTTGCTGGCCTGTGCTACGGGCGGCGATGGCCGTGCCGCTAATGAGGCCTCCGCCGCCTACCGGTGTAATGATCTGCTCAAGGGTGGGAACCTCCTGAATTAACTCCAGAGCTGCGGTCCCTTGTCCTGCAATGATGTCGGCGTGATCGTAAGGTGGGACCGGTATCTTTCCATTTTCTACGAGCTTCGCCAGTTCCTCTTCCCGGGATTCCTGCGTCGCAGCACAGAAATGCACGATGCCGCCATAACGCCTGACAGAATCGATTTTCATCGGAGCGGAGTTTTCAGGCATGACCACGTGGGCTTTGCGGCCATCCAGTTTGGCAGCCAGGGCCAGTGCGGCTCCGTGGTTTCCCGAGGAGTGCGTTGCGACATCGCCTTCGATGCCGTCTTCGCGCAGCCTGGATATGGCATTACTTGCTCCGCGGAACTTGAAGGCGCCGGTACGCTGAAGATTTTCACATTTGCAATAGAGCATGCAATCCAGTTTCCGGTCGAGCCCCGGATCGCTCAACACAGGTGTCAGGCGGGTCCAGTTCTCAATGCGGGCCCGCGCCAGGTGGATATCCGCATTATCAGGAATATCGACTACGGTAGTTGGGGGCATTTCCGACTGCTCTTCAGCTGCGTTAGGCCTATACTACTTCGTTTGACACCCTGGTGAAGGGTGTGTACAGGCTCTTTTTGCAGGGTATCAATAAATGAAAAAAACTGCAGTCAGCAAAACGGTATTGCGTGAAAACTACAGACCATTCGCCTGGATCCTGGACCAGGTGAAACTGCGGTTTGAAATCGGGGATGAATCCACCCGCGTGATTTCAGAATTGCAATTGAGCCGGAATCCATCGGCCAGGCCCAGCGACGATATTGAATTGGACGGTCAACAGATGGAGCTGTTGTCGGTCCTGATGGATGGCAAGGTGCTGGTGCCGGGTGACTACTCTCGCAATGCCGACAAACTCGTCATTCACAATGCCCCGGAATCCTGTGCCCTGACCATCGAAGTGCTGATCAAACCATCGGAAAATTCGGCACTGGATGGTTTGTATCCGTCCGGTGAGTTTCTGTTGACTCAATGTGAGGCTGAAGGATTTCGCAAGATTACCTATTTTCCGGATCGTCCTGACGTCATGACGCGATTTGAAGTCACCATCACCGCTGACCTTAAGCGCTATCCCGTGTTGCTTTCCAACGGCAACGCCGTAAATTCTGGAGAACTGGATGACGGTCGCCACTGGGTGCAGTGGGACGACCCGTTTGCCAAGCCATCTTACCTGTTTGCGCTGGTTGCGGGTGACCTGGCTCACATAGAGGACCATTTTGTTACACGCAGTGGCCGGGACGTTACACTGCGCATTTACGTGGAACACGAGAACGTGGATCGCTGCGATCACGCAATGGAATCCCTGCGCAAGGCCATGCAATGGGATGAAGACCGCTTCGGCCTCGAGTATGACCTGGATTTCTACAATATTGTCGCTACCAATGATTTCAACATGGGCGCAATGGAAAACAAATCACTCAATATCTTCAATTCCAAATACGTGCTGGCGCGACCGGATACTGCAACGGACACTGACTATAAAGGGATAGAAGGTGTTATTGGACACGAGTATTTCCACAACTGGACGGGGAATCGCATCACCTGCCAGGACTGGTTCCAGTTGACGCTCAAGGAGGGGTTGACTGTATTCAGGGATCAGGAATTTTCATCCGACATGCAGTCACGGGCAGTTAAACGAATCCAGGATATCCGTGATTTGCGCAGCAGGCAATTCCCGGAAGATGCGGGTCCGATGTCACATCCGATCCGGCCGGATAAATACATTGAAGTTAATAATTTCTACACAATGACCGTGTACCAGAAAGGTGCCGCGATCATACGAATGTATCAAACGTTACTCGGTGTTGAGGGCTTTGAGAAGGGTTTGAAACTTTATGTCGAGCGCCACGATGGTCAAGCGGTTACTTGCGATGATTTTCTTGCGGCAATGGCGGATGCAAACGGGGCCAAGCTGCAGCGTTTTGGCCGTTGGTATGGTCAGTCCGGTACACCGGAAGTAACGGTTAGCACGGATTATGATGCCAGGCAATGCAGGTTTACCCTGCATCTCTCTCAGCGGACACCCCCCACGCAGGACCAGTCAGAGAAACAGGCCCTCGTCATTCCTTTCGCCATGGGCCTGTTGTCCCCGACAGGACAAGAATACCCCTTGCAACTGAGCGGTGAAGATACGCCATCCGGTACTTCGCGCCTGCTGTTACTGGAAGAGGATGAGCAATCGTTTACTTTCGAGAACATTCCGCAAATGCCGGTGCCATCTCTGTTGCGTGACTATTCAGCACCGGTGAAGTTGCGCTATACCTGGTCAGCAAACGACCTGGCTGTCCTGATGGCGCATGACAGTGATTCTTTCATGCGCTGGGAAGCGGCCCAGTTGCTGGCACAATGCGAAATAATGGCCAACGTGGAACGCTGTGCAAACGGTGCCTCCATGGAAGTTGACGATGGTTTGGTCAAAGCCTTCGGGACACTGCTGGAAGATACCGGATCTGATCCGGCCCTGGTGGCTGAAGCGATTATGCTACCGGGTGAGGACTACCTGGCTGAACAGATGGATGTTGTTGATGTGGATGGCATTCATGCCGCCAGGACATTCGTAAAAGCCACTTTGGCCACCGAGTTGAAGAACCTGCTCCAGCGCAGATACGTGTCTCTTGATAATGGTGTAGTCTATGATAAATCACCTGCTTCGATTGCCCGTCGAAGCCTGAAAAATACCTGCCTTTCCTATTTGCTTGAAACCAGTGGTGGAGTGGCTATCGCCGAGGCTCAACTCGCTGCAAGTGATAACATGACCGATACCCTGGCCGCTTTGCACGGCTTGGTGTGGGCCGGTGCATTATCTGCGGCCACT
>JAZFUZ010000207.1:0-5365 GCA_036447475.1 Lysobacterales bacterium
CATTAAGTAGGGAAGCAAGCCTGTCAAAACCAACAGACGTGCGGAACAATGGTGAAAGATCAAATGTCGTCATTACCGTATCCTCCTTTGAAGCAATTCGGTATTTGTATAAAATACTTCCGCCGTCAGGCCGGAAGCGCCCGCAGTCCCTTGCGGCGACTGCAATTCCAATATTGGGGCTTTGACCTGAAATTCAATCGCCGGGGCACTTACTGCGCACGAATGTTGGAGCCTGCCTGCACAAGAGTCCGCCGCGCAGGCGATCGCTAAGAAAGCGCGTTGCGCGCGACCGGTCAAAAACTCTGCCCATAAGGCGGACGCTTACAAATAAGTAATTTCCAGCACCTGGAATGCTGCTTTCTTTTTCGGCAGTAAAACCGTCACTCGGTCTGCGACACGCTTGCCAATGAGTGCCCGTGCCATCGGAGAATCCACCGAAATATAACCGAGCACGGGATCGATTTCATCTGCGCCGACGATCCGGTACCTGACAACGGTGCCCTCCCCGTCTTCGAGCGTGACACAGGCACCGAAAAACACCCGATCCTGTTGCAGAGGTATTCGGTCGATCACATCCACAACATCCAGCCGCTTAGACAGATACCTGATCCGGCGGTCAATTTCTCTCAGCTGTTTCTTGCGGTATATGTACTCCGCGTTCTCCGATCGGTCCCCCTCTGCCGCAGCCGCTGACAAGGCTGGCACAACCTCTTTTCTTCGCAACTGCCACAGTTCCTTCAACTCCTTTTTCAGCGCATTCTCACCCTGTGGAGTGATGTAGGGACTGCTTTTTACGGGGGGCGGTCGCCAGCGTCCCATGGGGGTTTTCCTCTTCATTTAATGAATAAAACATACCAACTTTTGGCAGCTGCACGAAGTGCTTGCTTTGGGTATAGTAGCGCGCTTTCGATCAAACCTGACCAGGAGAAATGATGAATTACCGATTGACAGCTGCTCTGACCATGGCGTCCGGGCTATTTGCCTGCCAACAGCAGGCTGAGCGAGCCCAAGATGTGGATGCCAGGCTTGCGGTCACAACAGCGGCGGTTTTTTTCGTGCGACGTTTTTTAGTCTACACTCGTCCCTGTAGATAATGAGTCAATCGCCTTTCGCCATCGAACTGGACGAAATGACCCTGGCGCGTGCACGACGCGGGGATATGGGTGCCTGCGAGCAGATTTACCGCAAATTTCAACAGCCCGCCTACTCGGTTGCGTTACGCATTTGCCGGTGCCCGGAATTATCCCGGGATGTGACCCAGGAAGCTTTTATCACGGCCTTCGGTAAAATCCGGCAGTTTCGGGGCGATGCACCCTTTTGGGGTTGGCTGCGAAGAGTGGTGGTCAACCACAGCATTAGCGCTCTGCGCAAGCTGCCCAGGGATGATGCTGTTGAACTCCAGGAATTCCATGCCCACTCGGATGGAGACCATGAACGAATCGGTCTTTCCATGGATTTGGAGTCTGCCTTGTCCACGCTGAACCGGGAAGATCGCGCGGTGGTCTGGCTGCACGATGTAGAAGGCTATAACCACCGGGAAATTGCCGGCTTGTTCGGAAAGACCGAAAGCTTCTCCAAGACCAGGCTGTCGCGGGCAAGGGCAAAATTACGGGCAGTGCTGGAATGCCGCACGAACCGGACCAATTTCAGCAAGATGGAGTCGGCAACGCGCTGAAGAATGACGTCAAAATGACTGCGAAGGTACATATCATGCAACAGGAAAGGGATCCACTGAACCTGGCAGGCTTGCCCCCGGTATCATCGCCGGCCGACGACTGGCCGGTGATAGAAGCCGCCTTGCGAAAACACAACAGCCGTAAGCGGATCGTCGTTCTGGCCGGCAGCACGCTGGCAATTGCAGCAACCGTGATCCTGGCCGTGGGTGTATTCGTTTACAGGCCTTACGGTATTCCTGCCGGCACTGCAGGTTCACCACCGTTGCAGGCCACCCAGGTAACCCCTGTTTCGAGTGATGGTCTCCCCCCAAATCCCCTGGATTCTTTCATCGCGTTGTCACAAAAACTGGAATCCAACTTACGAAAAATCCGATCGCAAGCCGGCGTGATGCCGACTTCTTCGGTGATTTATCAGGTTGAACTCGAAGACCTGGTAGTGCAGGTGGATGAGGAGCTCAGCATGCGCCCCGATTCCATGAATCTGTGGAGCCAGCGTATCAACCTCATGCTGGACCTGTCGCAGCTCTACCAAAATGAATTGCGACGGGAATACCACGAGATGGCGTCCTTATAAGCGACAAGTCTTAAACAGGAATATAGATCAATGAATAAACCATGTTATTTCGCAGTACTCATCACGATCCTGATAACTGTGGCAGCAGCACCACTGCAGGCCGTAACGGAAGTTCCGGAGGCAGACTCTGCCAGCGGTTCACCGGCAAAATCTGAAGAGGCGAAAGCCGAATACGAGGCCATGCTGAAAGAAGTTGAAAGGACACGCGTTGAGGCCTTGAAGGCAGCTGAACTGGCCAGAGAAGCAGCGGTTCAGCAACGGTCTGAAATGAAGAAGGCACGTGCCCTACATAGTGAAGAAACCACCCGGCAGCGCGAGGAAACCACCCGGCAGCGTGAACAATTGAGCCGGATGCATCGTAAATTACGTGAGGCCTCCCGCGCAGTCGCCAGGGCGCACCGGGAACTGGCCAGGGAAGAACAAGGCCACCACCGGCTTCGCCACATCAACCTCGGTGACCGGGCTGTGATCGGTGTAATCCTGGGCGAGAAAACAGCAGAAGGCGTAAAAATTATTGGTGTTTCCCCCGATGGCCCGGCGGAACGCGCCGGCCTGCAACAGAACGATATCATGGTTTCAATTCAGGGCGTGGACTTGGGATCCAGTGCCGATGGATCGGGCCGAAAATCCATTTTCAAGGTCATGAGTGAAACCAAAGCAGGGGAGAAACTCGCCATCAGTGTCCTTCGCGACGGAGAGAAATTGGACTACATGGTAACCGCCGAACAACGTGAGCCCCGTTCCTGGCAATCCCTGATCAGGATACCCGAAGTGTCGGACGCCCCAGTGGCGCCCGGTGAACTGGAAGTCATCATAAAACGCATCGTGGTTCCGGAAATCGATGAACAAGCCCTGGACGCCCAGGTGGAAGCGCTGCAGGAAAGAGTCGATTCCATGAGCTACCTGTTCGTCGGCCCCGATGGTAAAAACCATGCCTTCAGCGATGGTATTCATATGGAATTTTTGGAGATGTCAGATATCGGGAAACATGCGATGCGTGAAGCAGATCTCTGGTTCGGGCTGCCTCATTCGCAGGGACTGGAGCTAAGCACGATCAATAAAGAACTGGGTGAGTATTTCAAAACAGACCGTGGCGTACTGATCATCAAGGCAAAAGAAGGCAATGCCTACAAGCTCCTTTCCGGCGACGTGGTGCTGGAAATCGGAACAAGCGCTGTCAACACACCGGCAGACTTGATGCGAGCTTTGCGCGATCTCAGGCCGGGTAATGCAGTGGAAATCACCATCAAGCGCAACCGCCGGAACAAGACGCTGAGCGTTGTCATCCCGGAAAATCGTCTTGGTTTTCAATTTTTTCTTAAGGGCAGACATTCTCCCGGTGAGCGATCGTGGTAAATGCAGATCGGGCTTGAGCGATTTGGGATAAGCACTCATAATCTCGTATTCTCCGCGAAAAAAATGAGAGTGCGCCATGGCCGGCCAGGCTGGCTTGAATAAGTGGGTCTAAGCGGGTCATGGAACGAGTCAGCCAGCTTATTCTTCGCAACGCGGAGCTGTTGCGCACCGGGCAAGTCCTGTTGATCAACCCGCTTCGCGATTCCTGTTTCAGCCGCTTGTCTCAGGGCAAGCGGCAGGTCCGCGTATTTTCCCAGGACTTTGGTGATCACAACTACTTGAGCTCCAGTGGCGCCAAGTCGGAGTTCAAACTGATTCCATCAGCGGCATCAACAGCACAGGATATTGTGCTCATCTTGCCCCGGGAAAGAGATCGCCTGAACATGCTGCTGCATGCCCTCGCTTGGTCCATGGCCCCTCAATCCAAGTTGTGGCTTGCCGGGGAAAACCAATCAGGAATCAAGTCTTCAGAAAAAAAACTCAGTCAATATTTTCAATCGGTTTCCAAGGTCGACAGCGCCCGGCATTGCACCCTGTTCAGAGCCGTCAACCCCACTCCGCCAAATCCATTTGACCTGGAGTGCTATAAGAAGACCTGGCCGCTGACATTCTCCGGCACGCGGATCAATATCGTTTCCTTGCCCGGTACGTTTGCACATGGCAAGCTGGACCGGGGTACAGCGCTGCTGCTGGAAACCTTGGAAGAACTGAAACCCAGCGGGCAAGTGCTGGATTTTGCTTGCGGAAGCGGTGTCCTCGGACTGTCTTTGCTCCATCTCCTTCCGGCTACCGGGCTGACTTTACTTGACTCGTCGGCCCTGGCGCTGGAATCTGCACGCTGCTCGCTCAGGGCCAATGGCATGGAAGCCACGGTGTTGGCCTCAGACGGCCTGTCGCACCTGGGGGGCAGTTTCGACTGGATCATCAGTAACCCCCCCTTTCACCGGGGAATCAGCAGCGATCTGGACATCGCCAGGAATTTTTTTACCGGCGCCGGTAATTTCCTGACAAAAACAGGTAAAATACTGCTCGTTTGCAATCAGCACCTACCCTACCCGGCCTGGTTGAGGGACTACTTCACCCGGGTTGAAGTTGTGAGGGCAGATTGGGGATTCAAGGTAGTCCTGGCCGCCGGGACTCGCAGATGAATGGACCATGGAATTAAACGCTGCATTGCCGATCATAAACGGGAATTTACACAAAGCATGACAACATTGAGGTATGGAATGAAGCAGTACAAAATGGCAGGTGCGGTCCTGATTACCGTGCCCATGTTTTTTCTCGCCACATTTTCAACATGGGCCGAACCGGAACCGGGTGGCGAAGAGGCCTCTGCGACAGCGCCAGAAGTCATTGCGCCTGCAGATGCCGTCGATACGGCGGAAGTAGCCGAAACTACCGGGCTCGACATCGTAATGGACGGCAGCAGCCTTGAGGCATATGAAAAAAGCCTGGAAAAAGTCAGGGAAACCGGCTCAGAGGCGGATTACAAGAGCCTGAAGGCTGCCTTCGAATACCTGCTGTTCTACGATCTGGGCGCACAGCGTAATCGGGAAAAGCTGGCCGCCAGACTGGACGGAACAACCGGGCATGAGATCATCAAAAGGGTTAGGTGGCGCAAGCCGTAATAAAAACACGGAGAGGCACAAAAAAAGCTCCACAAAGGCAGCCCATCATCAGAATTAATTCTTTTATAATTAATGCTTTATATGGTGGCGTCCCCTAGGAGATTCGAACTCCTGTTGCCGCCGTGAAAGGG
>JAZFUZ010000208.1:0-6627 GCA_036447475.1 Lysobacterales bacterium
TGAAACATCGCGTCCCGCTGGTTTATGGTGGCGTGATGCGTTTCCAGGGACAAGTATCGGTGTTCTGGCCGGGCGGGTCTTCTGCCGGCGAAGCCTGGCCATGTTTTCAATGCGCGTTCCCGCAAGCCCCCGCAGCAGCAGACGTACCCAGTTGCGCTGATGCCGGAGTGCTGGGCGTGCTGCCCGGAATTACCGGTACGCTACAGGCCAACGAAGCATTGAAGCTGGTCCTGCGTATCGGCCGGCCACTGACCAATCGTCTGCTGATGTTTGACGCGCTCAACATGGATTTCCGCCAGGCCACGCTGAAATCCAGGCCCGATTGCCCCGCCTGCGGAACGCATGTCATAAGTCCGCTGCATTCAGCAACCGCCAGTCACTGACCCGCAATGGAAAAGTGCGCTATGCGCTGAAGCGCGAGTGGGACCGCTGATCGGCTGAAACATACCTCTTGATAGAGCCAGTTGATTTTTTTAATGGACTTATTCTTTCGTGTATGCTAAAAATTGATCCCCTTTCCCGCTGGAGAAAACTGCTACCAGTTCCAAATGCTCTGAGCGCTGATGTGATTTGCAGGGATGCGCGAGCCGAGAAGTCGGACAAATTCAAGGATGATACTCAGAGATGGAAACAGCAGAATTACATACCTCAGACTAACGGATGTAGTCTGAGTCTCCGCAGAGGAGAGGGATGCATGGCGCCGAAGGCTATATGGAAGTAGCCCTCGGCGCTTTTTACATTTGAATGGCAGGAATGTACTAACTTATAGGCCGTCCAAATACGTCAGTATAAAGTGACCATAATTGTCAAGTCGGGAAAGCAGCCAAGCGCGTGGGCTTCAATCATACCTGCTCACTGCTTCGGGATAGGTCTGTAGTTTAAATCAGAGAGCGCTGGCACGAGGGGCAAGGTCCGCGCGTTCCTTCAATATTCGCTGGTAGATTTCTTCCCGGTGTACCTGGATCTCAAGCGGTGCATGGATCCCGATACGTACTTGATTACCTTTAAGGCCCATTACGGTAACGGTGATATTATCACCGATGACAATGGTCTCTCCAATCCGTCTGGTCAATATGAGCATAAATACCCCCTTCTGTTTTCAGACACACCATGGCGCTTTGAACTGATGCCTTGTTTGCTTATGCCAAAACCATTGCGAGATGATTGCAAGAAAAACGCAAGCTGCGTGATCCTTGGGGTAACGAGCGTTTCAATCCTTTGAAGAGCCAAACAATCTGATCAGTCCGTTGAACTGCAAACCGAATTAGCTATTAAAGCTTCAACAAGCATACTTTGATAACGGTATGATGTTCACACCACTAACACCTTAAATACCTACCGTTGATCTGGATCATGTGCGGCTGAACCGAGCCGCCGAATGTTGCGGCCGACTTAAGTGATCAGGTGGTGCAAAAAGGCATGGACGGCATCAGGCAGTGCGGATCGACTGCGCGTGGTGATTGGAGCGCTGCCGTGGGTCTCAGATTCTCCAACAGGACAGGTTGCGTTCGATTTCGTGCCTGAAGCCCGGTTCGTCTGGTTCCACCTCAGAGGGCCAGTGGTGCAGCAGTGCGCCATCGTGCCCGAACAAGTATTTGAAAAAATTCCAGCGCGGCAGGATGTCGCGGGTGTATTCCTCCCCCAGGGCGGTGAACAAGGGATGGGCATCGGCGCTGATGATGTTTTGTTTGGTGCTCATTGGGAAAGTCACAGCAAAACGGCTGCTGCAAAATTCCAGGATCGCAGCGTCATCTCCAGGCTCCTGTTCGCCAAAGTCATTGGATGGAATGCCAATGACCACCAGGCCGCTTGGACGGTATTCTTCCCAGAGCTTTTGCAGTTTTTCGTATTGCGGCGTGTAACCACATTCTGATGCCGTATTAACCAGCAGCAGGGGCTGGCCTCTCCAGCGATCCAGCGGCATACTGGCGCCATTGATTGAGCGGAATGTGAATTCGTGTACGCGCATTAAAGCTCACTCTGATCGTGCTGGTTCAGAGCATAGCCCAGATTCATTCTGTTTGCTTTACGATCTAGTGTACTGTCCTATAGTTAGTGACGATTAAGCAAGACGAGAATGCGTCATCTGCGGCGTTGCTTGGCAAGCTGCAAAGTATTGTGCAGCAACATCGTGATGGTCATCGGTCCCACACCACCGGGTACCGGTGTAGCGGCACTCACCCAGCCGTCCAATTCTTCAAATCGAACGTCTCCACAAAGCTTTGTTTTACCGTCAATCACTTCGCGATGCATGCCTACATCTACCACAACGGCACCTTGTTTAAAATCATTTTTACCCAGCAAAGCTTTTTTACCTGCAGCCACAACCACGATGTCTGCTTGCTTGGTATGTAAACTTATGTCTGGAGTTCTCGAGTGGCAAACGGTCACTGTTGCATTGGCGTTTTGTAACAGCAAAGCCATGGGTTTGCCGACAATATTCGAGCGACCAACCACCACCGCCAACTTGCCTTCGATGGAAATATCGTAATGCTTTAAAATTTCCATTACACCATGGGGGGTACAAGAATGAATTCGTGCTTTGCCCGATAACATCAGGCCCAGGTTTTCTGTGGTCAATCCGTCCGGATCTTTTTGCGGGTCGATCCAGGACAGCACCGCATGTTCGTTGAGCTGTTTCGGCAACGGCAATTGCACTAAAATACCATCCACTTGATCGTCTTGATTGAGCTGGGTGATTAAGGTTTCCAACTCTTCAGGCGAGGTCTGCTCAGACAATCGGTGCTCAAAAGACAGCACGCCAACCTGTTCGCAGGCTTTAATTTTATGGCGCACGTAAACCTGACTGGCAGGATCTTCACCCACCAGAACCACAGCCAGGCCTGGAGCTCGCTGTTGGGATTGTATAAATTCCTCGATATTTTGAGCGATCTCCTGGCGTTTTTGGGCCGCAACTGCTTTACCATCAAGTATTTGCATCGGGTGACTCACAAAGGATATTTTGATCGCGAAAGCCGCTGATCATTACCAAGTAGATAGTGTAATATCCGGCCACTTGTCAAACAACCGGCCTGACATGCATTATGGGTACCAGGCCGAGGCTAAGGCGAAATCCAGCGGTTTCGTCGGCAAAAATTAAGCAGGAGAAACCCATGAAAACAAAAGCTGCCGTTGCTTTTGGAGTTGGCAAGCCATTGGAAATTGCCGACGTCGATCTGGAAGGGCCCAAGGCAGGTGAAGTGCTGGTCGAGTTAAAAGCAACCGGCGTTTGTCATACCGATGCCTTTACCCTGTCGGGAGATGATCCCGAAGGGGCGTTCCCCGCCATTCTTGGCCACGAGGGTGCAGGAGTGGTGGTGGAAGTTGGCCCGGGCGTCAAATCCCTGCAACCGGGGGATCATGTGATTCCCCTGTATACCGCTGAGTGTCGGCAGTGTGATTTTTGCCTGCACCCCAAAACCAACCTTTGCCAGGCGGTTCGGGCAACCCAGGGCAGGGGCGTAATGCCCGACGGCACCAGCCGTTTTTCGCTGGATGGGAAGCCGATTCTTCACTACATGGGCTGCTCAACTTTTTCCAATTTCACCGTCTTGCCGGAAATTTCACTGGCTAAAATCCGCCAAGATGCCCCATTCGACAAGGTCTGTTACATCGGTTGCGGTGTAACCACCGGCGTGGGCGCAGTGGTCTACAGCGCCAAAGTTGAGCCGGGTTCGCGCGTGGTGGTATTCGGTTTGGGCGGCGTTGGCCTTAATGTCATACAGGGGGCGCGCATGGTGGGTGCGCGACAGATTATTGGCGTTGACCTCAATCCGGCAAAAGTTTCGCTGGCACAAAAGTTTGGCATGACGGATTTTGTCAACCCCTCCGAAGTGGAAAATGTCGTGGAAGCCCTGATCGACCTCACCGGTGGTGGTGCTGATTACACCTTTGAGTGTATTGGCAATGTCAATGTGATGCGCCAGGCACTGGAGAGTTGTCACAAGGGTTGGGGCGAGTCGTACATTATTGGTGTTGCCGGCGCAGGGCAGGAAATTGCCACGCGCCCCTTTCAGCTGGTGACCGGGCGGTCCTGGCACGGTGTCGCTTTTGGCGGCGCTCGTGGTCGCACTGACGTGCCCACCATCGTCGACTGGTACATGGAAGGCAGGATCAATATTGACGATCTCATTACCCACACCCTGCCACTGGACGAAATCAATACGGCATTTGATTTAATGCATGCGGGCGAGAGCATTCGCTCGGTAATTTTATATTAGATTTAGTGGAGCTCAGGCCCTTTCCAGAATCGCTGCTACACCCATTCCCCCGGCGGTGCAGATTGAAATCAGGCCTCTCCCGGACCCGGCATCCTCCAGAATCTGTGCCAGCGTGCCGACAATCCTCGCTCCTGTGGCAGCGAATGGATGGCCTATTGCAAGGCTGCTGCCCTTGACATTGAGTTGCAAACGGTCGACAGACCCAAGTGCTGATTTCAATCCCAGCCGGCCGGTGCAATATTCCTCGGATTCCCAGGCGGCAAGGGTACACAGAACCTGGGCTGCAAAAGCCTCGTGGATTTCGTAAAAGTCAAAGTCCTGCAAGGACAAGCCGGTCCTGTGCAACATTTCGGCTACGGCAACGGTTGGTGCCATCAGCAGGCCTTCGTCACTAATGAAATCGACAGCCGAGGTCCGGCTGGCGGTTATGTAAGCCTGCACCGGCAGCCCGTGTTGTTTGGCCCAGTCCTCGGAAGCGAGCAGAACGGCTGCAGCGCCATCGGTTAAGGGTGTGCTGTTGCCTGCGGTTAATGTGGCCCGCGGATCTTTCGAGAACACGGTGCGCAAGCTGCCCAGCTTTTCCACACTGGTATCCGCGCGCAGGTTGTTGTCCCGGCTGACCCCGCCCCAGCCCGTCACCAGTTCATCGAAGAAGCCAAGATCGTAGGCCCTGGTGGCTTTTTGATGGCTTTCCAGCGTCAGTTGGTCCTGGTCTTGCCTGGAAATATTCCATTCCATGGCCATTCGCTCGCAATGCTGGCCCATCGACATTCCCGTGCGCGGTTCGCCGTTAGCAGGCAGCACGGGTTTGAGCTCCGACGGTCTGAATCCCTTGAATGCCTTGAATCGCTGTTTCACAGTGCGTGCGGCGCCGGCTTTAACCAGCCTTTGCGAGAACTTTCGCCCAAAGGTGATGGGCGGATCCGAGGTAGTGTCGGTTCCCGCCGCGATGCCGCATTCGATCTGCCCGCTGGCGATTTTGGCGCCGATCATCAGGGCTGACTGGAGGCTGGTGCCGCAGGCTTGCTGCAGCGTAATTCCGGGCGTCAGGGGTGAAAGTGATGTAGACAGCAGCGCTTCACGCGCGAGGTTCCAGTCTTTTGCCTGTGTCGTCACCGCACCGGCCACGACTTCGTCCAGCCGGGCGCCATCCAGTCCGTAGCGGTCCACCACCGCCTGGATGACGCCGGAGAGCATATCCATATTGGTTTTATCGGCATACATCGTATTGGATCGGCAGAAAGGAATCCGGCTGCCGCCAATGACTGCGATCCGGCGAATCTGCTCATTCATCTTTGTTATCCTCTTCGCTGAGTCGCCGTTCTTTTTCGGCATCGATTTTCGGTGACTGTGCCGTGCCGGACAACACTTCAGTCCTGCCCTTTTTGCGCCAGGTAGAACATCGGGCCACCCCTGAACGGAGCAAAGCCGGTTCCAAAGATCATGCCTGCATCGAGTACATCGCTGTCGGCAACAATCCCGTCTTTGAAGCAGGCCTGGCATTCTTCAAAATAAGGCGCCATCAGTTCTTCACCCAGGGACTGCAGATTGATGCCTTCAGATGCTGCTCCTTTCTTTATCGGCTTGCCTTTTTTCCAGGTGTAGAAACCCGCTCCGGATTTCTTGCCGAGCTTGCCCTCCTCGATATAGGATTTGAGTAGTTCGGCGTCTTCAGCAGCATCCTCGCCGCCCAGCATTTCCAGGACATTGAGGCCGACATCCAGTCCTACCGTATCCGCCAGCTCAACCGGCCCCATGGGCATGCCGAACTCGGTGGCGGCCTGGTCGAGAGCTTCTAAGGGTACCTTGCGTTGCCGGTGGATTTGCATTGCTTTTAACAGGTAGGGAGAAAGTACACGGTTGACCAGAAAACCGGGGCTGCTCTTGACCGGCAATGGAAAGCGATTGATCTGACCGCAGAAAGCTGAGCCGCGCTCCACTTCACCGGGGTCGGTGTTTTTAGCGTGTACCACCTCAACCAGCGGCATTTTTGCCACGGGGTTGAAGAAATGCAAACCAATTAAACGCTCCGGCCGTTCCAGTACGCTGGCCAGTTCATCCAGCGGGATGGCGGATGTGTTGCTGGCCAGGATCGCGTCTGGTTTCATCTTCGCTTCGATGGCCTTGAACAATTCGCGCTTGGCTTGCGCATTTTCAAATATGGCTTCGATAATGACATCGGCCCGCGCAACGCCCGTTCCATCGACGTCTGCGATCAGGCGGCTTTGCGCTCCGGCAATCAGGGCGGGAGACCTGAGCTTCTTCGCAAACAGCTTCCTGGCGCGCTTGAGGGCCGGTTCGATGTACTTCATTTCCCGGTCCTGCAAGGTCACTTCCAGACCCTGCAGCACACACCAGGCAGCAATGTCACCGCCCATAACACCGGCGCCGATTACGTGCACGCGGC
>JAZFUZ010000209.1:0-9625 GCA_036447475.1 Lysobacterales bacterium
TAAATCGGCGGCATTGGAACCATTCACGCTGCCGCCGTACAAAATATGTATATGACTGCCTATTATACCATCCTGTGCACTGATTTTCATACGTATGAATGCATGAACGGCCTGAGCCTGTTCCGGTGTCGCGGTTTTGCCGGTTCCGATGGCCCACACGGGCTCGTAGGCAATTACGGCACGTGCAAATACTCCGATCCCACTGCCTTGCAAAACTGCATCCAACTGACGTTCCACCACGGATTCAGTCTCCCCGTTTTCCCTTTCTGCCAGTGTTTCTCCAACACACAGCACCGGTACCAGTCCAGAGCGATGTGCGGCTGCAAACCGCAGGGCGACATCATTGTCGCTTTCACCAAACAGGGCACGGCGCTCAGAATGACCCACCAGCACGTAACGGCAATCAAAATCCAGCAACATGCCGGCGGAAATATCTCCGGTGTATGCGCCACGTGCTGCCGGGTTTAGATTCTGGGCTCCCCAGGAAATATTGCTGCCCTTCAGCAACGCCTGGACCTGCGCCAGGTACGGGAACGGAGGAAACACGGCCATATCAACCGCACACTCCTGCTCCGAGGCGAGCTGCAGTGCGTTTAATAACGACTCAACCATTTCCGTGGAGCCGTGCATTTTCCAATTTCCAGCAAGCAATATTCTTCGCATAAAATGATCCCCTGGGCCGCGCGCAAGCATAACCATGAAGCATAATTACCGCAAGACGTGAAAGACCGGAATTTGACACGGATCATGCAAAGTTAAATCAATCCATCAACCGTGCAAGGAGCCCGATTTCCTCCGCAGTCCGCCTGCCGATTTTGCATTGTTCAAGGGACGGGGGCATCTCCGAAGCGAAGGAACTCAATGGAATTCTGCCACCCATGATTTCGGCATGCTTTTGAGGAAACAGCGGAAGCTGGTTCGGATCCGCAAATCCAAAGGGGTACTCGGGCTCTCCGGTGGCCCGGATGTACTTGTCCGAAGCACCGAATACATGCATTAACTCATGGGTAAAAACAACCAGATTACGCGGGTTCATCGACTCGTCGGCATAAGCGTTGACCACACCGTAACGCCCCTTGCGCATCCCAACGGAAATAGCTACTTCGGTACGGCCTTCCATGCCATGATAGAGAACGAACATTTGAATATCGGTCCCGGCCAGGTCATCGTTGAGATCCATTTTCCAGGCCCACCAGCGCATCTTCAGGCTCCACCATGCGATGGCCGCAAGGCTATCCTGGTCCGGCAATTCCGGCGGCAGCTCCGTCGACACCTGCGCCACCCGGATGTAGAACGCTGGTGTCACCCTGTTTCCGTAAAGGATGGATTCGCGCGCCATGAATTGGTTGGCAGCCGCGAAGGTAGATTCATCAACACTTTGTGCATAATCAAGCGTCTGCGCAGCATCGTCTGCAACAATCGGATAGACAATCACCCAGGCCGGCCGCTCCCAGCTGGCCAGCCGCTTGTCCGTCATCCAGCTGCCGACAACCAGCACCAGCAAAATACTGAGCAGCACGACAACGCGCATGAGTTTGAACATGCTCACTCACCGGCCACCGTCATCCCGCTGATCAACACCGGCCCGGTATGTATGTTCCCGCGGGTATCCACATTGCTACCGACCGCAACAATGTTACGGAACATATCGCGCAGCTTTCCAGCGATGGTTACTTCCTCCACCGCATAGGAAATCTCACCATTTTCAACCAGGAATCCTGTTGCGCCGCGTGAATAATCACCGGTCACCAGGCTGACACCCTGCCCCATGACCTCGGTTACGTAAAAACCGTTCTGCAAGTCCCGGATCAGGTCATCGCCGCCTCCACCTCCCGGTTCCAGCAACAGGTTTCTCACCCCACCGGAGTTTCCACTTGTTTGCAGCCCCAGGCGCCGCGCCGAATAGCTGGACAATACGTAATTTTGCAAAACGCCCGCATCGATGACTTTTCTTTCCCGGGTCACCACCCCTTCACCATCAAATGAGGCACTGCCGGCGCCGCGTAGCAGGTGGGGCCGCTCCAGGATATTCAGCCACCCGGGAAACAAAGTTTCACCCACCGTGTCCTGCAGAAAAGAAGCATTCTGGTACAAGGCCGTACCGGAAATTGCGCCTACCAGGTGACCGACCAATCCCTTGGCCACTTCAGATGACAACAGCACCGGCATCTCACCCGTCGGCAACTTGCGGGCATTCAGCCTTCGAATCGTACGGCGGGCCGCCTCGGTTCCCGTCTGTTCGGGAGACTCCAGGTCCTGCAGCTTGCGGCGGCTGTCGTAGCTGTAGTCCCGTTGCATGCCATCACCCTCACCAGCCAGCAGAATACAGTTCTGTCCAAAACGCGTTCCGGCGCTCCTTCCGATGAAATGATTGGAGTTGCCATACACACCCAGCCCCAGGCTGGCACTGAAGGAAGCGCCCTCCGAATTGGTAATCCTCTGATCAGCGCGGCCGGCTGCTTCGCAGGCAAGCGCCCTTTCTATGGCTGTATCTGCATCCACGCTGCTTGGATGCCAGAGGTCCAGGTCTGGAAACTCGGTGGCCAGAAGTTCAGTCTCGGCCAAGCCGTTGCAGCGATCCTCCTGGGTGTACCGGGCTATTTCCATGGCACGCTCTACACAGGCTTTAATTGACTGGACGCGCAAGTCGGCGCTGCTGGCATGCCCCGTGCGCTTTCCGATGTAGACGGTGACGCTGATCCCCCGGTCCTGCATGTGCTCTAGTGTTTCCGCTTCACCCAGGCGGACGGCCACTGAAAGGCCCTGGCTGGTGTGGGCCGAGGCTTCCACTTCCGTTGCACCCGCCTTGCGTGCACAACGCAAGGTCTCGCGCACGTGAGATTCAAGCGCATCAAGTTCAGCTTCACGATCGAGTTGCGACTGCGTTACCATGGTTTGATCAGGCATAAAGCCATTTCTCCTATAGGCATCTCTGAATCAATCCGGAATGCAAGATGCCAGTTCATATACGGGTCAGCGGTTTCTGTTAACAGGATGAGAATATTCAAGTAGAAAATGAACGGACGCAAGAAAAAGCTTTCCCGGGAAATAGAGTTTATCAGCAAAAGCCAGCGCAAACGTGATGCGCAGGTATTGAAATCTCTTGCTTCCGAACTGATCAGACTGAGTTCTTCTCAGTTGGCCAGGGTGCCCCTGGAAGCAACCGTTCGTGAAGCCGTGCAAGAAGCCCGGCAAATTCGCTCCCATATCGCCGGCAAAAGGCAATTACAGTTCATTGCCAAGCAACTCCGGCGCATCGATGCTACACCCATCAGGAAAACCATTGATTCGTTCCAAAACAAATCCAGACAGCTCACCGCACGCCAGCACCGGGTGGAAAACTGGCGTGATTTCTTGCTGGAATCGGGTGATACAGCCCTGGGAAAACTACTGCAACAACGGCACCAAGCAGATGGCCAGGCCATTCGCCAGCTGATTCGCAATGCTCAACGTGAAGCATCAGGGGAAAACCCACCTGCCTCATCCCGCGCCCTTTTCCGCCTGCTGCGCGATCTGGACGAAAACAAGCCGCTGCCGCCGCTTTGCTAGCCCGCATAGTGCACGAGTTGCCGGAATTGTCGGTTGATTGCACGAGTGCAGCCTGGTTGATCGCGCGCAGAAGTATAGCCATCGCTATGGTTCAAGCGGGATCAGCCGGGAGGTGCCGTGAAATCAGGCGACAAACCGGCAGCGGTACATTTTGTATTTCTTATCAAACCTGAATTACTTTTACCTACCATTGAAATGATTAAACAATCAAGTAAGGACCAGCGAAACTTGTACACTATGCGGGCTAGGGCTCACTCAGGTCTCGGTACCGCCAACGGTCAGACCGTCGATACGCAGGGTGGGCTGACCCACACCCACGGGAATACTTTGGCCTTCCTTGCCACAAACACCAATACCTGCATCAAGCTTGAGATCGTTACCCACCATCGAAACCCGGGTCATGGCATCGGGACCGCTGCCAATCAGCGTTGCACCCTTTACCGGGCGAGTTATTTTCCCATTTTCCACCAGATAGGCCTCACTGGCTGAAAACACGAACCGCCCCGATGTGATATCGACCTGGCCACCGGAGAAATTCACCGCATACAAACCCCGGTCCACCGAAGCTATGATTTCTTCGGCTTCATACTTACCAGGCAACATGAAGGTGTTGGTCATGCGAGGCATTGGCAAATGCGCAAATGATTCACGACGGCCATTCCCAGTGGGCGCCATTTTCATCAGGCGGGCATTGAGCTTGTCCTGCATGTATGTTCTGAGCACCCCGTTTTCGATCAATACGGTGCGCTCCGTTGGCGTGCCTTCATCGTCGACCGTCAGCGAGCCGCGGCGCCGTTCGATGGTTCCGTCATCTACCACAGTGACGCAATCAGCGGCAACTTTTTCACCCAGCCTCCCGCTGAACGCCGAAGTGCCCTTGCGGTTGAAATCACCCTCCAATCCGTGCCCAACCGCTTCATGGAGTAAAATACCCGGCCAGCCGGGGCCAAGCACAACCGTCATGGTCCCAGCCGGGGCCGGATCGGCCTCGAGGTTGACCAGTGCCTGGCGCACTGCTTCATCTGCCATTCGCTGCCAGTTATTGTTTTCAATCAGTTGGTTGTAATTGAAACGCCCACCACCGCCATCACTGCCCTGCTCACGCTTGCCGCCTTGTTCCACAATCACATTGACATTGAGACGGACCAGCGGCCGGATATCGGCCGCGAAAGTGCCATCGGTGGCCACCACCAGGATGGTTTCATGGGTGGCTGCGAGGCTGACAATAACCTGACTGACGCGCGGGTCCCTGGAGCGTGCATAACTGTCAACCTGCCGCAACAGGTCGACTTTGTCCTCTGCGCCCAACGCCAGTATTGGATCCTCAGCACTGTATAAAGCTGCAGGCTGTTGCTTTCTCCAAGCCTGCACCTGTCCCTGCTGCCCTTGGCGGGCGATTGTCCGCGCTGCACCAGATGCCCGCAGCAGGGCGGGCATTAGAATCTCATCCGCGTAGGCGAAACCGGTCTTTTCACCACTGATGGCCCGGATGCCCACACCCTGTTCCACGGAGTGAGAGCCGGATCGGACCAGCCCATCCTCAAGCAACCACGATTCGTGGCTGGTGGATTGAAAGTAGAGGTCACCGGCATCAACAGCTGGCCCCATCAGGTCAGCCAGAACACGTTCCAGATGCCCCTGGTCCAGCCCGCCGGGTGACAGTAACTGCTGTTCCGCCAGTTTGAGTGCATCTGTCACAGGTGTGCCTTTCTCCGCTGGTACATATTTCATCATTGTCCTAGGGTTTATCAACCACCGGTTCAATGACCGGTTCATCCCAACTGCCGCGTATGGTGTACTGCACCTGTGTAGCTTCGCCAAGTTGTTCCTGCAATAAACCCTGCAAGGCCAGTCCGGCGGCAGCCCCGCCTGGACCAGCGGCGAGGGCGCCGATAATGGGCAGTGTGTTTCCCAGGCCGGGTTTGATCGTCAGCAGCTGATCATACTGCTGCCCGACCAGGTCAGTACTTCCCGAAATGCTGATGCTGGCTGCGGGGGACTGCAGTAGCACATCATCCGTGCTTGCCAGGCCATTTTCCATGGCAAACGTTCCACTGGCTTCGTCAAAAGAAAATCCGGAGTCGAACACATCCCTGAAATCCAACGCCAGCCTCTTGGGGAGTGACTGGATGCTCAACAGGCCCAACAAGCGCCCTAGCCCGGTGTTGGCATCTGTTATATTGCCCTGCACTACCGTAAATTCAATCTCCCCATTGAGCCTGGACAGCGCAAATTTGGCCGGTGAGCCCGGCCACCAGGCACTAAAATTTACCACCGTCTGCCCCCCTTCCATGGAAGAACTGATCCCCATCGACTGCAGGAAACTGCCCAGCGATTCCGACGTCATGCGGATGTCGAAGTTCGACCGATGCCGTTGATCTTTCAGCGACCAGTCTCCAGTCGCATTCACGGTCAACTGATCCGAAGCAGCCTCCATTTTCTCGAAGTGAAACCCGGTCGAGGTGGGATAGGCCTCAATTCGTGTCTCTCCCAATTCAATGCCTGCATAACGAAATGATTTCACGTAAAGGTGCAGAGAAGGCAGGTCGGCCGGGTTGGAATCCATCTCCATACCCGATGAAATCGGGTCGCCTAAGGCCAGGCGTTCGAACTCCGCTGAAAGACTCGGTGGTCCACTACCCTGGTGGGTGAAACTGATTTTTCCGTCAATGTCCTCGCCACTGAAACTGGCTTTCACATCACCCCCGACTACCTCGAATTGTACTGTGACATCGCTGAACAGGCGGTCAAGAAAAACCATTTGGCCCGCTGCCAGGCGGCCATTTTCCAATTCCAGACCACCCATACCTTTGCTTTCAATCGTATCATCAATGATCACATCAACCCAGCCGTCAAGGTCAATTTTTGCGACATTTCCCTCAATCCTGATGAATCCTTCCGGCGGCAGTTCCGGACGTCCCTCACCGACTCGAATCACGGCGCTTATGGGTTGTTCAAACTCACCCGACATCATGAAACGCAATGTTGCCCGATCGACGATCTCAATATCCAGCAACCTGGTTTCCCCACTCAGCGGGAATCGAAGCAAAAGTGGCCAACGATCTTTAGCCGCTTTGTCCAACGGTGCCGGCAGATTCAGGTCGACACCCTCGAGATCGGACCGCAGCAGTACAACGGTCTCTGATTCATCACCACCATCCGGAGTTCCAACCACCACTGAGGCCTCCCAGTCACTGCTTCCCTCAATCTGCGCCAGTGCTGAATAGGCCTCGCGCAGAAAATCGGGGATTACATCACTGACGTTAAAATGCCCTTTTACATCAGCCCTGAATCTCTCTTCGCCGTCGGCATCGGCCATCAGATCGATGCTGGCGGGGTGACCTCTGAAAGATGCATTCAAGTCCTGGCCGCTGAACCCCCGGTGGTCATACTGCAGTACACCGCTGATGTCCTCGAAGGTAATCTCACTTGCAGAATCCGAGAAACGATTGTCCTTGACGAGAACCCGGCCATTGACGTTCATTTCCCCCCTGGCGCGACCCAGAGGAAATATCAGATCGCCATGTGTGCTGGCCGGACCGCTGAATTCAAACCGCGACAAATCGGTGTTGATGTGCTGCTGGATCGGTGATTGTTTGATGAAGTCCAGCAATGCAGGTAATTCGCTGTCAGCGAAATAATTCACTTCCAGCACCGGCAGTTTCATGTCGGGAATATTTGCCCGGACTGAATGCACGGGAACACCCCCAACATCCCCGATACGGCCTTCAATATCCATCGACGTATTCACGAAATGAATCATGGCATCAATACGCCTGGCTTCAGGCCAGCCCTCCATGTAATCCAGCAACCCATTGCGCACTTCGGCCACCGCCTCAAAACGGCCTTCATTCTGCCGGAAGGGCCAATCGTCCAGGTCACCATGCAGTTGGGCCCGGCCGCTGACGATCTCACCCGCCACCAGACTCCTGCGTAGCCAGTGCACCATGTTTTTACTCATAAACGCTTCAGGCCAGTAGGAGTCCAATCGTCCGATCGCTCCCCGGGTCAGCACAATACTGGCATCGATAGCAGGTTTGCCCTCGTTGGATCCGATCACCCCGCGACCGGTCATTGCAAAATCTTCGTTTTCCAGGCTGCAGTCATCGAGCCTTGCCTGCCATTGTCCACCCCAACGAAAATCGACATGACAGGTCGGTATGGTGAATTGCAAACGTTCACGAAACATCCGCGGCCAGTCCAGCAACACATCTGAACCCGTTAATACAATACTGCCTGAACCGTGTTGCAGCGCAATCACAACGTCCAGCCCCTGCAACCCCGGCCAGCGGTCCGACGCTGAAGCGCCGACTTCGCTGACGGAACCACGCACAAGTTCGATTTGCCATGATTTATTAAGAATCAGTTCCAGGTCGTCTACCCAGCCCGTGATGTCCTCGGGTAACAAGGCGGGCCACTGGGTTGCATAAATGGACATGATATCCCGGGTGACACCAAGGGAAAATCCGAGGGGTAACTGATCTGCACTGATCCACAGACCCACGTCTTGCGGGATATTCCGGGCCAGGGAAATATTCGGCGCGGTCCATGATTCTTTATTACCTTCAAACAGAAAATCTGCTATATCAAGCCGCCAGCGTCCTTTTTCGCGGTAGTGCCAATTGAAACGCATGTTGAGGTGATCAATAGCCAGGTCCTGGTGCTTGCTGACCAGCCTGGCATCCTTCAGATCAGTAACACCCTGGATCCGGAGCCCCTCACTCTGTGACCAATCCCCCCACAACTCGGCATTGAGCCAGCCGGTCAAAGGCAGGAACGGGTTAGCCGGAAGCTTGGCCTGCAGGGCAGCCAGCATCAGTTCCCGGGCTGATGTCTGCCAGGTAGCTTTCGCCAACTTCTGATCCTTGTCCAGTGCAAACAGCAGGGTGGCTTCCACTTCCCCGTACACCAATTCACTGCGGGCATCGTAAAGGCTGGCCTGGATTTCGATAGAGAATTCATCCCCATCCATGTTAAGCCGCCCATTAATGGATGAAAACCGAAGGTGAATGTCGTGTTTCTCATCCACGTATTCGAGGCTGGAGTCCTGCAGGATCACTTCGCCCACTTTCGCCAGTTCCTGGAGCCCGGTACTGCTTCCCCCCGATCCCCTGCCGCTGACCCCGAAACCTGAAAGCTCCAGGCGGCCATCAGTTTTGTGCAACAACTGTAAATCTGCACCGATGACCCGGAAATTGTACAGCGGGCGGCCAGGAATCAAGGCATTGAGTGGTTTGATATCCAGAGCAGCAGATTCGATCACAATGACTCCCGATTCGCCGGGATCGCTTCCCGTCGATGGCAGCAGCCTCATTCCCTGCAAAGTCAATCTCGGACCAAAAGCATTCCATTCCCCTGCGAAACTTTCCAACACGACGGGGCGCCCGAACTCTTCGGAAAGCCAAGCTTCCAGGCGAGGCTGGTAACGGTCGCTATACGGCATCAACAGCTTACCGACGCCCACCAGTACCGCAGCCAGAATGATTAAAATGGACACGGCAGTCCAGATCAAGGTCCTGGCCCGGCGCAAAATGATCTTCAGGGTTATGGGTGCAATATGCGGGCTAGAATGAGACGACATCAAATTGCTCCTGCGCGTACTGATCTTCCCTTTGGAAACGGATGGTCTTGCCGGCGGTGTTCTTCAAGCTCCACATCAATGAAATCGACAATGATCATGCCACCCAGGTTCCTCAAGCGCAGTTGTCGCGCGATGGCATGAGTTGCTTCCAGGTTGGTCTTGTAGATCGTTTCTTCCAGATTCCTGTGGCCGATATAAGCACCGGTATTGACGTCTATTGTAGTCATTGCCTCGGTCTGATCGAATACCAGAGAGCCACCAGATTTCAGAGGCGTAACAGGTTTAACCCGCATATTGCACCAAATCACCATTTCCAAGCTAAATCAGAATATCACCTTCTAGAGGCTTTACTTGAAAACGCCTGCTTGTTGCAAAATTTCCGCAGTTTCGTGGAGCGGCAGGCCCATGACTCCCGAGTAACTCCCCTCCATGTGGGAAATTTTCTGCGCCGCGATGCCCTGCACGCCATAAGCACCCGCTTTGTCCATCGGATCA
>JAZFUZ010000210.1:0-5869 GCA_036447475.1 Lysobacterales bacterium
GATTCATCCAACATTTGTTCCACGTTGCCATGGTCTGCCGTGATCAACATTTCCCCGCCAACTTCGTCAATCGCTGCCATTACGCTGGCAAGGCAGATATCTACTGATTCTACGGCTTTTATCGCAGCGGTCAGGCTGCCCGTATGTCCTACCATGTCCGGGTTGGCCACATTACAAATAATGACATCGTATTCATTTGAGTGAATGGCCTCAACCAACCGCCTGGACAATTCCGGTACGGACATTTCGGGCTGCAGGTCATAGGTAGCGACATCGGGGGAGGGAACCATGATCCTGTCTTCCAGATCGACCGGAGTTTCTTCTCCCCCGTTGAAGAAAAATGTCACGTGGGCATATTTCTCGGTTTCTGCAATGCGTAACTGATGCAAGCCGTTCCTCGCCAACTCTTCACCCAGCAGGTGAGGCAGGGTTGCCGACGGAAATGCCACACAGACAGGCAGCCCGGCCTTGTATTGTGTCATGCACACGAATTGCGCGAGTTTGATTTTTTGCCGGTCGAAACCGTCAAACGGATCCACGACGAAAGCCATGGTCAGTTCCCTGGCCCGATCAGCACGGAAGTTGACGAAAATAATGCTGTCGCCGTCGTGAACGCCCGCCGGATTTCCAATGAGAGTGGGCTTGACGAATTCATCGTTTTCTCCGCGGCCGTAGGCTTTGTGCAACGCATCGATGGCGCAATTGGCTACGGTGTCGGACTGACCGGATGTGATTGCGCGGTAGGCTCGTTCCACGCGGTCCCAGCGTTGGTCGCGGTCCATGGCGTAATATCTGCCGGTAACGGTGCAAATCCTGGCGCTGGGAAACCGGTCAACGAGTTTCTGCATTCGTTCAATGGCCGATTGTGCACTGCGCGGTGGTGTATCCCGGCCGTCCAGGAAGATGTGGACCGCAATGGATTTTGCACCGCGCTCGGCCGCCAGCCTTACGGTTTCCAGGAAGTGGTCTTCGTGGCTGTGAATGCCGCCGGGTGAAAGCAGCCCCATGATATGCACAGTGCAATCAAATTCCCGGATCGCTTCAATCGCCCGGATCAGTTCGCTGTTTTTACGGAAGCTGCTGTCACCAATGGATTGTTCGATTCGCGAATAATCCTGCTGAACGATCCGGCCTGCACCGATACTCATGTGACCGACCTCGGAATTTCCCATCTGGCCCAGCGGCAGACCCACCGATTCCCCCGAAGTTTCGATCAGGCAATGTGGGTCATTGTTCCAAAGTTTGTCCCAGCACGGTGTTTTGGCCAGCGCAATAGCGTTATTATCTGTTTCAGCACGATATCCCCAGCCATCCAATATCATTAATAAAAGAGGCCTGAGGTTCTGTTTATTACTCATAGGAGCCCCGGATAAAAGAGTTTTTATTGGTGGTCAGACCTTGCATTATGGGTAATCGACTCCAGTTGGGAGTGGCCATAGGCAGCTGGATTATGGGAACGAAATATGATTTGCAGGTTACAGTAATTATTTCATATCCCGGGTGAATAAACAGAAGAAGTTTGCACTATTTGGTGTAATTCTCCTCGACCACTGGTCAGGTTGGCCGGTGAAGCGTCAAGAGAAAATGAAATGGATCAAGTAATCGAATTCGTGGGAAATAATGCGCTGCTGGCTGGCGGGTTTGGCGCCGTTCTGGTATTGCTGGTCTATACCGAGGTAATGCGCATGGCACGGGGAGTGAAAGAGCTGTCACCAGCACAAGCCGTGCTCTGGATCAATGATCCCGATGCCGTGGTTATTGATGTGTCAGCGGCCGCCGATTTCAACCGGGGGCACATCGTGAAAGCGCGCAGTTTACCGGCTTCTCGTCTTGCCAAGCCCGACGCGGAAATACTGAAGCTCAAAGACAAGAAACTGCTGCTGGTCTGCAAAAGCGGTACAACTGCTGTACCAGCAGCGATTAGTTTGTTGAAAATGGGGGCCAGTAAAGTCGCCGTACTGAAGGGTGGCATGATCCAGTGGCGTAATGACCAGTTTCCGGTGACCAAGAAATAGGCTTTATCAACAGTCAATCAACGGTCCAGGAACAGGAAGACAATTTGCATCAGCAGCGGTCGGTGTGGATGCTGGTCATATACCAGGCCAGGTGGGATAATTCCCCTTTCACCACGGTGAGAAGTGAGTGGCCCAATTTAAGCAGAGTAATTTAACCATGTCAGAAGAACAAAAAGAGGTAATGACGTCGGACGACGTTGCCTCGGCACAGTTTCAGATCCAGAAGCTATACGCGAAAGACGTATCTTTCGAGTGTCCGAATGCCCCGGAGATATTCCGCGAAGCAGGCCAGGCGGACGTAAAGATGAGCTTGGCACAGCGCGTGGACGACCTCGGTGAAAACCTGCATGAGGTGGTGCTGACCGTTACCGTTACCGCCACGATTGATAAAAAGACCGCGTACCTGGCCGAAGTGGCTCAGGCTGGAATTTTCATGCTCAGCGGCTTCGATGAACAGGCAGCTCACGCGGTGATGAACACTATGTGCCCCAGTACCCTGTTTCCGTATGCACGACGGGCTATTTCAGAAATGGTTTCCGACGGTGGGTTTCCGCCATTCACGTTGCAGCCAATAAATTTCGAACAGTTGTACGCCCAGCGCATGCAGGAAATGGCACAACAACAATCCGCGGCACAAGCGGGTGAATCAGTCACTGACCAGGGTAACGGTGAAGCCACAGATACGGAGAACCCCACAGACGATTAGTACTCCTTCAAGGTGATATTAAAGGAGTACGAGGCCTATGTATGAGAGCTGATACGCCAGTTGCTGTACCAAATAGTGGCGTGTGTAGCGTAGCGGTAATGGGTGCAGGATCGTGGGGTACAGCACTGGCCATGCAATTGGTCCGGACGGGTATTCGGGCATTACTTTGGGGCAGAAACCCGGAACATATAGACGCGATGAAAGTGGCTGGATGCAACCAGCGCTTTCTGCCGGATGTACGGTTTCCTGATGGCCTGGAGCTGGAACCCAGCCTGGAAAATGCGGTGCGTTCCACCGATGAGGTACTGATTGTCGTTCCCTCCCACGCCTTTGTTGAAGTTGTCAACCAGATTGAACCCTGGCTGAGGCCCGGCCAGGGTATTGCATGGGCCTGTAAAGGCCTGGAGCCGGGTAGCGGGCATTTTCTGCACCATGCTGCCATCCGATCTCTTGGTTCAGGCCGCCCGCTGGCCGTGGTTACCGGGCCATCTTTCGCCGCCGAAGTGGCCGCTAACCTGCCGACTGCAGTTACTGTGGCTGGAACGGATGAACACTACTGCGCCCGGATTGCCCAGACTCTTCACGGCGGTAATTTTCGCGCTTATACCAGTAACGATATTGTCGGCGCCGAACTGGGGGGCGCCGTTAAAAACGTATTGGCCATCGCAACAGGGATCAGCGATGGCATGGGGCTTGGTAATAACGCCAGGGCCGCACTGATCACCAGAGGGTTGGTCGAAATGATGCGGCTCGGGCGAATACTGGGCGCTCATGAACAAACCCTCACCGGCTTAGCAGGGATGGGGGACCTTGTTCTGACCAGTACGGGTGACCTTTCGCGAAATCGCAGACTTGGCCTTGCCCTGGGTGCGGGTAAATCAGTGGAAGAGGCCATAGCGGAAATTGGCCAGGTCGTAGAAGGTGTCAGTACCTCCGAGGAAGTCTGGCGTCTGGCGCGGCGCCACGGCGTGGAAATGCCGATTTCCGAACAGGTCAACGGCATCATTCACAAAGGCTGGGATCCCAGCCGGAGTGTTCGCGAACTTCTCTCCCGCGAACAAAAACCAGAAAACGGTTAAGCCGAAGTATGCATGAAGGCTGATTATCGCTTGATTAAGTGTGTCAAAATCCTGCTGCCTTAGCCCGCATATTGCACCAGTCGGTCTCTGGCCTCTTGCCAAAGGCGCATCCCCGGATTGGCTCGGAAGAAGCAATCCCAATTCACATGACGCGATACATTTACCATCTCTCGGTAGTCGAGCCCGGCTCGGTGAGGCCGTGCATCATCGCCTTGCACATCGTCATCACCGATTATAGGTGTTTTCCAAGGATTTATAAATTTGCGACGAAGCGAAATCCAGCAACCAAGCGGATTTCAGCGTTCCTGTTATCGGACGAGGCACAAGACAGAAACGTCACAAACTATGTAGCTGTCTGAAAAATAATAAAAAATTATAAAAAACTCCAAAATTTGTTCATCGAGAGGGCATTTGACAGCATTGAATCATGGGGGTATCGTTTACTTCCGCTGGCACAATATCTTGTGTCTTAAAAAAATACAGAGCACAATAGATTGTGCCTTATAAACAAATAAAACCAAATAATTACATGGAAGATTTAATGAGCAACGTGCAGCTTGAGGTCGTTGGCACTGATTTACAAGAAATTCCTTTCCAGAAAGCGTCTCTCGATATCTGGGATAAAAAATACCGCCTGAAGTCAAAGAACGGCGAAATTATCGACCAAACCATCGACGAAACCTACCAGCGTGTGGCTCGCGCCTTGTCCGACACCGAAGACACAGACGATAACAGGGAAAAGTGGTACGCGTCGTTCTTGTGGGCTCTGCGTCGAGGAGCTATTCCGGCTGGAAGGATCATTTCAAACGCTGGAGCGCAACAGTACAAGCCAGCCACTTCAACCATTAATTGCACCGTTTCCGGGACCATCACGGATTCCATGAACGGCATTCTGGACAAGGTGCATGAAGCGGGCCTGACCCTGAAATCAGGCTGTGGTATCGGCTATGAGTTTTCCACGCTCCGCCCCAAAGGTGCCTATGTGTCCGGTGCCGGTGCTTATACTTCGGGTCCGCTCAGCTTCATGGATATTTACGACAAGATGTGTTTCACGGTTTCTTCCGCCGGAGGTCGTCGCGGAGCACAGATGGCCACATTTGGAGTCGGTCATCCTGATGCCATGGAGTTTGTAAGGGCCAAGCGGGAAGACGGGAGACTGAGGCAATTCAACTGTTCCCTGTTGATTACGGATGAGTTCATGGAAGCGGTGGCAGAGAATCAGGACTGGCCCCTGGTATTTCCGGTCAGCGATCAGGAAGCGCTGGAACTGGACCTTGATGATACCAGGCAGGTTTTGTGGCGCGAATGGCCGGAAACGAAAGCTTACGTCACCCGGGATGATGGCCTGGTGGCGTGTCGTGTCTACAAGATCGTTCCGGCGCGCCGCATGTGGGACATGATCATGTCTTCCACCTACGATTTTGCGGAGCCGGGCTTTATCCTGATTGACCGCGTCAACGAGATGAACAATAACTGGTTCTGTGAAAATATCAGGGCCACGAATCCATGCGGCGAACAACCTCTTCCACCTTATGGAGCCTGCCTGTTGGGTTCGGTCAACCTGACCCGTTTTGTTGAGCAGCCGTTTACAGAAGGAGCCTGTTTTAACTGGGACGAATACCATAAGGTGGTGCGGGTCTTTACCCGCATGCTCGACAACGTTGTAGAGATCAATGGTTTGCCGCTTGCCAAGCAGCGTGAAGAGATTGCCCGCAAACGCCGGCATGGCATGGGTTTCCTTGGCCTGGGTTCTGCGCTGACCATGCTTCGCATGAAATACGGTTGTGCGGAATCTCTTGAGTTTGCGGCGAAGGTGGCTCGTGAAATGGCCGTGGCTGGCTGGCACGAGGCGCTGGAACTGACCCGGGAAAAAGGCGCTGCGCCGATCATGGAAGAGTCCTTCGAAGTCACTGGCGATATGCTGCGCCGAAGGCCGGAAATGCAGGCGGACGGATACAAGGTGGGCGACAGAGTAAAGGGCAGGGTGCTCCATGCCAGGTACAGTCGCTACATGCAACACATTGCCGGGCACGCGGCAGAGTTGGTGGAAGCGCTGGCTGAAGAAGGAG
>JAZFUZ010000211.1:0-10728 GCA_036447475.1 Lysobacterales bacterium
CGTGCCGGCCTGGAAGATCGGTTCACTGGCGCGCGATTTCGCCAAGAATCACCCGGCCGTGGTCATTTCATACCGGGGCGCAGTTGCCCATCACAATGGTAATGACTGTGAGCGTGCTATCCAGATGCTGGCCGCCATTACGGGAAACATCGATATTCCCGGCGGGCGTTGCCGTGCAGTCAGCCCGAAATGGAAGTATCCAAAAGGACCTCAGGGTCTGCCCAAAAAACGAAAACTGGATATTCTCGATGGATTCAAGGGGGTTATTCCGCTTCCTACTCACCACATCAGCCACCAGGTTTTCGATGTAATAGCCGACGGCAGCCAGGGTAGGCCGGACATCTACATGTGGTATTGCTATCAACCCGTGTATTCCAACCCGCAGACCGGCAAGAATATCGAAGTACTCAAGGACGAGTCCATCATCCCGTTCACGGTAGCGGTTACACCGTATTACGACGAGTCTGCAGCCCTGGCGGATATCATCCTGCCTGACGCACCTTACACGGAACGCTGGGATTGGGAGGATATGGTCAGCCCCAACCAGGTGCCCGAATACTACATCCGGCAACCCATGGTGCCGCCACCCGACGGCGTGCGCGATTTCAAGGACGTTTGCATCGAAATGGCCGACCGAATGGGGTTTCCGCTGGGCTACGAAAGCGCCAAAGACTTCCTGCGCAAGAGTTGTGAAATGACACCGGCGATCAAGCAGGCCGGCGGATTCGATTTCATGGTTAAACGCGGTGTTTACATCGACCCGGAAGATAAGCCTAAATTCTATCAATTTAAAAAGATCATCAGTCCTGATGCGCTTTCCGGTGATACGGTCCTGTTTGACGAAGCTACCGGCGTTTACTGGGACTGGAAAAAATCCAAAGCGAAAAGCGCAGAAGAAGCACGCAACAAAGGGTATACCCATACCAAGAAGGCTTACAAGGGTTACAAAGGTCAAAAAATCGGCGATGTTGTGTATTCAGCCTTTGCACCGGACAAGGTTAACAAGAGTGGCTTTTTCGAAATCTACTCTGGACTGATGGCCGAGCTAGGCCTGCCATCCATGCCTACCTGGCACCAGGTTCCAGCGCACAAAAATCTGAAGCCGGAAGAATTGGTGCTGACTACATTCAAGGTCAATGTCCAGAGCCATTCCAGGACCCAGAATTGCAAGTGGCTCACCGAGATATATCACGAGAATCCGGCTTGGATCAACCCGGAAACCGCTACCATTCTCAATATTGCGGAAGGCGATGATATCAAGGTCGTGTCGTCTTTGGGTGAATTGAAAACACGAGCGCGGGTCACCCCTGCCGTCGTGCCAGGCGTCATTTCAATTTCCAACCACTGTGGACACTGGGAGTACGGCCGCGTGGCTTCAGGCAATGAAACACCCTTCAGCCAGAAGGCGCCGGACCTGGATCTCAAATGGTGGAAAAATAACGGTGCACATCCCAACTGGATTATTCCTTCTTCGAATGACCCGATAAACGGACAACAGTGTTGGATGGACACCGTCGTTAATGTCGTAAAAATCTAAGTCATGAGCATCAACGAGGCCCTCATGGGAGCAGGGGTGCAGACGGAAACACGGTCCCGCCAGGGTATGTATCGTTTGCTGGCACACTTGTATCGTGAGGAAATAGATTTAGAACTCCTGCAGAGATTCGAGCAAGACGGAACGCTGGAAGCCTTGCAGGCCGTTGGGCTGGACCTGGCAATCCCCGAGGACAGCTCAGCCTGGCTGGAGCGGCTTGCGGTCGAATATACACGGCTGTTTATCGGTCCGGGCTGGCATGTCTCCCCCCACGAATCCGTGCATGCACCCACAGGCGATCGATTGCTCAATAATGAGCGGACCGCCATGGTGCGCCGGTTTATCCGCGCTGCCGGCTTCGATTTTGAGCCCTCTTGTACTGCCTATCCCGATCACATCAGCACTGAATTCGAGTTTATGGAGGCGCTTATTGGCCACCAACTGGCCAGTGATGCTGAGGGTGACTCAAGCGAGTCCTCTACCAGCGTGATGCTCCAGAAGGAATTCGTACTCCGTCATTTATCGAGTTGGCTGCCGGTATTTTGTGACTGCTTACTGGAGCAGGCAGAACTTCCTTTGTACGCAAGTCTCTCCCGGATCACGAAGCAGTTCATGGAAATGGAAATGGAATATCTTGAGTGCAGCCAGTGACCGGGGGTGATCCCGTAATCACTCCAGAACCGAGGTGTTGTCGTGAGCAAAATCCATTACTTCAAAACAACAGTGTTGGTGCTTTGCCTGATCATGGCGCCAGACCTAGTCCGCAGCGAACTTTCGATTGAACAAAAGATAGAGGATCTCCAACGCCAACTTGATGAACTGCGCACCTTGCAGCAATCACAGCAGGCGGATCAGCAGTCAACGGTGCAAAACCCCATTGACTTAGCAAGCCAGAACAGCAGCAATGACCGCACGCCAGCCTCCCCGATCAGCCCGGAATTGAGTTTTGGCGGGCAGTACCGGGTCAATTTCTACAGTGCGGAAAATGGCTACGACGATTCACACCGAGAACTGGCCGGGCGCCAGACCTCGCAACGCCTGAGACTCCGCCAAAACATAGATTTCGCATTCGACCGGCAATTCAAAACACATCTCCAGTTCGAGTTGCACCACACGACCGACAATGTCACGACGACGGATCAGCGCCGCGGCGGGAATTCCACTGAGGTATCGGTCCGGCACGCAGTGATGGAATACACCTGGCTTAACCGTAACGTGTTTAACGGCATGAATGTCCAGGCCGGCCTGGTGCCACTTGACGACTATTTTGACCAGACCCTGTTCTCAGCGGACTGGGACTACAACCCGCTGGCTGCATCGTTCATCATTCCAGCCGGCTCTTCTTCCCTGCGTCTGTTCGCGGCAAATGTCGAAGAAGGCAGCGAAAGCAATGCCGATGACGATTTCGTTCATTACCAGGTGGATGTCACGATTCCTCTCGCCAATGACATCGGCATCACCCTGACCGGAACCGCCCTGAACATCGCAAATGCGATCGGACCGGGTAATAATTGGCACTACAACTACGGCATCGGCGGGTTCTTGCCACTGGGTAGCATGAGGGCAAGTGGGTTCATTCTGGGCTCCAGTACGGACCGCGCATTGCTTGGAGGCAGCCATGACGCCGACGGGGTTGCCCTGCGGGCGGAGCTGACTGGATCGCTGGGGTCGGGAGCATTCGGCTTGCTGGCTACCTATGCCACGGGAGAAGATGACGGCAGCGGATTCCTGATGCCCATGGCCTTTACCCGCAGCTTTGGATACTGGGGGTATACCGGAATTCTGACGGTGCAGGGACCCACCGACACCGGCTTTGATTTCGACGGAGTCAATATATCCAACAATGGCTATGGCATGTCCTCGGTCCAGGCGAAGTACAGCTTCCCGCTGACAGAAAACCTGGGCATTTATTTTGCTGCGGGTTGGTTCGGAAATACCCATGCCGGCAGCCGCAGCAGCACGGTAGGCACTGACGCCATCGCCATGGGAACCTACCGGTTCAACCGGGTCCTGGCGCTGGGCTTCGGCATTGCCTATGCGCAATTGAAAGACAGCGTGAGTGGTTACTTTCAGGGTGTGCAGCAGGTTGCGGGAAACAGGGGTGCGCCATTCAACCAAGCCCAAGGTGAAGACCGCAACAAGTGGGCTTTGTTCGGCCGCCTGCAGGCAGAATTTTAGGCTGGCCGCTGTGTTGCGCTTCTTGGCAAGGACGCGCCATTACCGGCAAAGCACGCCTTGCGGTCAACTGCTTCACGACCCGCTGAACCCTACAATATACGTGTGACAGTACACTAGCAGTCAGCTAGCCCGCATATTGCACCCGTATTTTAAACCAACGGTAATCCCTTGGAATGTAATAGTTGCAAGGTAAATTGCCCTTGATTTGCGCTAATGAGCGGCTTCCCAGTCAGGGCCGTAGCCGGTATCCACCACCAGCGGCACATTGAGATCTGCAGCTCCCGACATGTGTTCGACAACCGCTTTCTTCAGCCAGTCGAGCCGGTCCTCCCTGACTTCGAAGATCAGCTCATCGTGTACCTGCATCACCAGCCACGCATCTGGATTTTGCCTGGGATTTTGCCTGGCGTGTTCACTTTGCAGCCAGTCATCGACCCTGATCATCGCCCGTTTGATGATGTCCGCCGCCGTGCCCTGCATGGGAGCATTGATGGCGGCCCGTTCCGCTCCCTGGCGTCGTTGCATATTGCTGGCATTGATGTTAGGCAGGTACAGGCGCCGGCCGAACAGGGTTTCGACATAACCCTGCTCCCGGGCTCTGGTTCGGGTGTCCTGCATGAACTGCTGAACGCCGGGGTAGCGCATGAAATAGGTATCCATGTAGGCCTGGGCCTCGCTGCGGCTAATTTTGAGCTGGCGGGACAGACCAAAGGCCGACATGCCGTACATCAGGCCGAAATTGATCGTCTTGGCGGCCCGGCGATGATCCTTGTCCACTTCATCATACGGAACATTGAAGACTTCGCTGGCGGTAGCCTGGTGAACATCCACGTTTTCGCGGAACGCTTTCATCAAACCCGGATCTCCCGACAGGTGGGCCATGATGCGCAGTTCTATCTGTGAATAATCACAGGCCATGATCAAGTAGCCTTGCGGGGCGACAAAGGCCTCGCGGATACGCCGGCCCCGGGCTGTCCGGATCGGAATATTCTGCAGGTTGGGGTTCGCTGATGAGAGACGCCCGGTGGCAGCCACCGCCTGATGGTAGGAAGTATGCACTCGTCCCGTGCGTGGATTGATCTGTCGGGGCAGCTTGTCCGTGTAAGTCGACTTGAGCTTGGACAGGGAGCGGTATTCCAGGACCAGGCTGGGCAGTTCGTAGTCGACGGCCAGTTCCACCAGCACGTCTTCCGCCGTGGAGGGCTGCCCCTTGGGTGTTTTGCGGATGACCGGCAGGCCGAGTTTTTCGAACAGGATCTGCTGCAGCTGTTTGGGTGAGCTGAGGTTGAAGGGCTGTCCTGCCGCATCGTGGGCCTGGGTTTCCAGATCAAGAATCTGCCGCGCCATCTCACGGCTCTGTGCGGCCAGTTGATCGCCATCGATCAGCACACCGCGTTGTTCCATGCGCGCCAGCACCGGTACCAGGGGGATTTCGATCTGCTGCAGCACATCTGCCAGTGCAGGCTCTGTGAGCAGCCTGGGCCACAGGTGTTCATGCAGTTGCAAAGTGATGTCCGCATCTTCGGCGGCGTAGTGGCTGGCGTCCTCGATGGGCACTTGGCTGAACGGGATCTGCTTCGTCCCCTTGCCTGCGATGTCCTCGTAGTGCGTGGTTTGCCGGCCGAGGTATTTAAGCGCCAGCGAATCCATGTCGTGGCGGCTGCCGGTACTGTTCAATACATAGGATTCCAGCATGGTATCGAATGCAACACCTGCAAGCTGGATGCCATACAGGGAAAGCACGTTCATGTCGTATTTGATGTGCTGACCCACCTTGGCCCGGCCCGGATCCTGCAACACCGGCCGGAGCAAGTCGAGTACCTCTTCGCGGTCGAGTTGCTCCGGTGCGCCGGGATAATCGTGACCGAGGGGGATGTAGGCGGCGTGGCCGGCCCGGGTTGAGAAACTCAACCCGACCAGCTCTGCCTGCATCGGGTCCAGGCTGGTGGTTTCGGTATCAATAGCGAACAATTCGCTAGCTTCCAGTTCGCGGATCAACGACACGAGCGCCTGTTTGCTGACGATGGTCTGGTAGTCGGTTTCCACTGGTTCTTTTTTGCTGCCGTCAGCGCCCAGTTCCTGCAGCCAGCTGTTGAACTCATAGCGCCTGAGGGCCTCCCCCAGGGCTTCTTTATCGATATCCCTGCGTCGCAGTTGCTTCGGGTCGATTTCGAGGTCCAGGTCACAGTTGATGGTGGTCAGTGCCCTTGCAAGGGGCAGTTGCTCCAGCGCAGCCCTGAGGTATTCCCCGATCTTGCCGCCGATTTCATCCGAGTGCGTGATGACTTCATCCAGCGTGCCGTAAGTATTCAGCCACCTGGCTGCAGTTTTCGGCCCGCATTTTTCAACGCCGGGAATGTTGTCGGACCTGTCACCCGTAAGCGCAAGGAAGTCGATGATCTGTTCCGGTGTCACGCCGAATTTTTCCACTACGCCTGTACGGTCCGAAACAGTGTTGGTCATGGTATTGACCAGCGTGGTCCTGTCGCTGACCAGTTGGGCCAGGTCTTTGTCGCCGGTGGAAATCACGCAGTTCATACCCGCTGCTTCTGCGATCCTGCACAAGGTCCCGATCACGTCATCGGCCTCCACGCCGTCGATCTGCAGCAGGGGCAGGCCAAGCAGGCCGGTGAATTCGAGAATCTGCTCCACCTGTTGCCGCAGTTCGGGCGGCATTGGCGGCCGGTTGGCCTTGTATTCGGGGTACAGCTCGTGCCGGAAGGTCGGACCCCTGGCATCGAATACAACGGCGATGTATTCGGGGTTTTCCTCTTTCAGGAGACGCTTGAGCATGTTGGCCACACCGAGTAGTGCGCCGGTTGGATCACCCTGACTGTTGGTGAGATTGGGTAGTGCGTGAAATGCCCGGTAGAGGTAAGAAGAACCGTCAACGAGATACAAAGTAGGTTGCTTAGCGCTGAACATGGCAATATTACCCTGAAGGAGTGCTGGGGTCAGTCTGCTATTATTAAAGTTACAAAACGGATTTAAAAAAATAAGATTCCGGATGCTATCCAAGTCTAACCCAGAGGGAAGACGAAACGATGAAAAAGCAGGAATTCATACCGTGGAAAGCCATAATACCGGTGATGTTTGCAGTATTCGTGTTCGTTGCCTGCGGCACTCTACTGGCACAGGACGACCTTGAATTCCCCCCCGAGATCCCGCTTGCGGTTGTGGAGGAAGCGCCGTTGCCGCCAAAAGTCCAGGATGAACAACTCGAGCCCGCCGTGACGATTCGCGAAGAAGAGGGTCGCCGGATTGAGGAATACTGGATGAACGGACGGGTTTACATGATCAAGATTACACCGAAGAAAGGCGTTCCGTATTACTACATTGACACGGATGGCGACGGGCAGCTTGAACTCGATATCAACCAGCAGGCATTAAACCCGGTGCAACCGGTGCACTGGAAGGTCAAGGAGTGGAAGTGAGCCTTCCCGAAAGTGGTTCAGTGGGACCGGATATCGCCTCTGTACTCATTGACTGGATTGGCCGCGTGGTGTCCTGGCTAACACTGTTCATGGTTTTGTTGACCTTCGGTATCGTTCTACTTCGTTATGGCATGAATCAGGGTTGGATTTGGTTGCAGGAAAGCGTCACTTACCTCCATGCTCTGGTGTTCATGACCGCGGCAGCCTGGGCTTTTCAGACAGACGATCACGTGAGAGTCGATATTTTTTACCGCGACCGTTCCAGCCGTCACAAGGCTTGGGTTGACCTGCTTGGTACGCTGATATTCCTGGTGCCATTCAGTATTTTTCTGATCGTCATCGGCTGGGATTACGTGGCCGCTTCCTGGGCCACGAAAGAGGGCTCTCGTGAGGCCGGCGGCCTGCCTCTGGTATACCTGCTCAAAAGCCTGATCCTGATCATGCCGGCATTGTTGCTGATCCAGTCCTTCAGCGTGGTGAAAGCCTGTATTTTCACTCTGGGCTCTGATCGTTCACGGGAAACTGACCATTCATGAAGAAGACCGGCGCGTTCCTGGTTCGCCATGCATTGGAGCAGCTGGGTGTACGATTCACTTTCGGCATTCCGGGTGTTCACAATACGGAAATCTACGATGAACTTGCCACTTCGGAACAGATAAGACCCCTGTTGGTAACGCATGAAGCCGGCGCGGCGTTTATGGCAGATGCCGTGAGCCGGACCAGCGATAGTATCGGGACCTTGTTAGTGGTGCCAGCCGCTGGCCTGACGCATGCCATGAGTGGGATTGGCGAGGCTTTCCTGGATGGAATTCCCATGCTGGTGATCTCCGGCGGCATCCGGACCGATACCGGGTGGGCATACCAACTGCACCAGATGGATCAGCAGGCCCTGGTGGCGCCGGTGACCAAGGCGCAGTTCAAATGCCTGTCACAGGCCGATATCGTGCCGACCCTTTATGAAGCGTACCGGGTAGCGACCACGGGTGAACCCGGCCCGGTGTATGTCGAGGTGCCGGTCAATATCCAGATGATGAAAGGCGAGGCCGGTGAATTGCCGGTCCCGATGCCCATCGGGCCGGCGGAACGGCCGGCTATGCAGGATATTGAGGCTGCCGCGGATCTGCTGGTGAGCGCAGGCAAGGCAGGGATTTTCGCCGGGTGGGGATCTTGCGGTGCACGGGAATCCTTGCGGTCGATCGCTGAAATGCTGGGTGCTCCCGTCGCAACCAGTCTGCAGGGGCTCAGTGTATTTCCGTATGACCATCAATTGCACACGGGCATGGGTTTTGGCCCGGCATCGGTGCCGGCGGCTGAAAATGCCTTTTCTGACATTGATGCCATGCTGGCCGTGGGTGTGCGGTTTGGAGAGATCGCGACCGGTTCTTATGGAGCAAAACCACCAGAAAATCTGGTGCACATCGACCTTAACCCAGCGGTAATCGGCGCCAACTTCAAAGCCAGCGTGAAGCTGGTTGGCGATGCCTCCCAGGTCATGCCGGAACTGGCCAAAGCACTGCGCCGGCGCTTGCAAAAGGCCAGAGATTATTCCACCCTGGCGGCCCAGATTGGTTCGGATAAGGACCAATACAGGCAACGATGGCTGGATCATGACTCTGGCGCCCGGGTTAATCCCGGCCGTTTTTTCGAGGCGCTTGATTCGGCGTTGCCGGACGATGCCATCCTTGTGGCAGACGATGGCAACCACACATTTCTGGCCGCGGAACTGATGCCCATGCGCGGTGAGAGAACCTTCATTTCTCCCACGGATTTCAATTGCATGGGCTATTGTGTCCCGGCTGCTACCGGGGCGCGCCTGGCCAACCCCGGCCGGGTTGTGTGCGGAATCGTGGGCGATGGCGGCCTGGTGATGACCGGTTTCGAGGCATTGACGGCCGTGGCCAACAATCTGGGTATGGTCTGGTTTGTTTTTGCTGACGGCGAACTCAGCCAGATTGCCCAGGCGCAGGAAGTGGCGATGAATCGCAAAACATGTACCATACTGCCGCCGCTGGACATTGCCGCCTTTGCGCGGTCGGTCGGAGCGAGCTTTGTCGATATCGGCAGTAATGAAGACATCGGGCAGGGGATCAGTGCAAGCCTGTCACTTGCCGCTGACAACAAGGCTGTATTTGTCCGGGTTAATATCGATTACTCAAAGAGAACCCGTTTCACCAGCGGTGTGATCAAGACCAACTTCGCTACCTTCGATAGGTCAACGAAACTACGTCTTGCCGGGCGCGCCTTGTTCCGGAAATTCTCAGCTTAAGGAAGCTCTGATTGATTCATGAACTCGTAGCTTGCGTCCAAATTAAATTAGAGGTTGTTAAAAGCATTTTGGTTACCGCTGATCGCTGCAATAAACTCGACTGGGTGCTGGAACGAAGGCAGCCGGACCTGACCGTGCTGGCTGAGAGCCTGTGTAAGCCCCGTAATTTTTCCGCCATCGTCAGGACCTGTGATGCGGTCGGCATCAATGAGTTGCATGCGGTGCCGGGTGAAGACGGTCTGGGCATTTACTGGAAAACCTCCCAGGGCGCGGAAAAATGGGTCAAAGTACGGGCCCATGACACGCTCGAGGCTGCATGTGCTCATCTGAGGGAGCGGGGCTTTCAGTTGGTAGCCGCCCATCTTTCTGATGAAGCGACGGATTACAGGGTACTGGATTACACACGCCCTACCGCCCTGGTTGTGGGCACCGAGTTGTTTGGTGTAAGCGAGGCTGCTTTGGCCGAGGCCGACCAGCAGGTCAAAATCCCGATGATGGGCGTGGCCCAGTCGCTCAATGTTTCGGTCGCCTGCGCGATCGTGTTGTACGAGGCCATGCGCCAGCGCCAGGCCGCGGGTATGTACGGACAGAATCGCCTGGATGCTGCGCTGCTGAGCAAACAGCGTTTCGAGTGGTTGCATCCCAAAGTTGCCCGATTCTGCCGTCAGCGTGGCCTGGAATACCCACAAACGGATGAAGAGGGGAACATCGTTGGTGACTTTCCCAGGGGTGCGTAGGATGCCGTTCCTTCCGTTGTTTTAAAACGTGTTCGGTATCGGGCCTCTATCCGGTGGGGAGTTCGAAAGACGTGGTGGCTTTCAAACTGCCCTATACGTCCGCCAGATTCAGCCAGGTGTCATGCTTGTTACAAACGCTTAGCACATGGATACGACCACTGTAAGTTCCGAGGAAAAACTCGGAAACGGGTGCTTTGTCTATCATGGGATCAAACATATTTTCTTCCACAAACTCGAAGTTCTGATTCAGAACAACGTGTTTAATAATGTAGTGCTCGTAACCGGTCATGCCATGCAAAGTGACAACTTTAATACTAATTCCACCATTTCCTTGTGAAACTTCAATGTTTGGTAAATGCCCGTCGACTTTTTTACTCCAACGTCCTGGAGCATCCTTTGTGTAGTACAGTCCACCGGCCATACTTGCACTACCGGCCAAAACTGCTGTTGGTGCAATTATGCCAGCGGCGGAACTTATGGTAATCAACCGTACAAAGCTTCTACGATGCATGATTTTTCCTCACTGTTTGATTTACCTGCATCTCTATAATGAGATAGAAGAGATACCCGGCCAATAAA
>JAZFUZ010000212.1:0-9775 GCA_036447475.1 Lysobacterales bacterium
GCCCGGTTTTTGCCGTACCGAAATTGCTCAAGCAGACCGGTTTAAACATGGACGATATTGATCTGTGGGAGCTGAATGAGGCCTTTGCTGTGCAGGTGATTTACTGCCGCGATCAGCTTGGGATTCCGGATGAAATTCTCAACGTCAACGGCGGCGCGATTGCCATTGGTCACCCGTACGGCATGTCAGGCGCGCGCATGGTGGGGCATGCCCTGATCGAAGGCAGACGCCGGGGCGCGAAATACGTGGTGTGTACCATGTGCATTGGTGGCGGCCAGGGCGCAGCATCCCTGTTCGAAATTGTATAAGACTAATGAGAGCGCTGGTATGTAATGCATTCGGACCTCCCGATTCGCTGAACCTTGAGCAACACCATGCCCCACTGCCGGCCACTGGCCAGGTGCTGATTGAGGTCAAGGCAGCGGGCATTAATTTCCCCGATATCCTGATGATCAGCGGTGAATACCAGGTCAAGACCGCACCGCCCTTTGTGCCAGGCAATGAACTTGCCGGCATTGTGGAAACGGTGGGCAAAGGCGTAAGCCGGTTTTCTGCTGGAGATCGCGTTATCGCCACACCCACGGGTGGGGCATTCGCAGAAAAATGCGTCGTAGACCAACACATGTGCCTGCCGTTACCCGACAAGCTGAGTTTTGATCAAGGTGCGGGTTTTACCATCACTTATGCCACCTCCTACCACGCTTTTCGCCAGAGTACCGTGCTCAAACCGGGGGATACCGTGCTGGTTCTCGGCGCAGCCGGTGGTGTGGGGATTACCGCGGTTGAAATTGCCCGGGCCCTTGGAGCAAAGGTGATTGCTGCAGCCAGCAGTGCTGAAAAACTGCAATTTGCGCGGCAGGCTGGAGCGGATGAACTCATTAATTACTCACAGGATTCTCTCCGCAAAGCCGTCAAGGAACTAACTGGCGGCAAGGGCGTGGACGTCGTTTTCGACCCGGTAGGCGGCGATCTGGCACAGCAGGCCTTGCGTTCACTCGCCTGGCACGGCCGTTACCTGGTCATCGGTTTCGCCTGCGGGGAGATTCCGCAGTTCCCGGCCAACATTGCACTGCTCAAGGAGGCCAGCATCACCGGCGTTTGGTGGGGTACCTGGGCAGAAAATCATCCGGCAGCGGCGCAAATAAACATGATGGAACTGGCCGCCATGGTGGAGGAAAACAAGCTGAAGCCTCGGGTAACGGAAACCTATCCGCTCGACCAGTACGTGGCAGCATTTGCAGCGATCACGAAACGCAAGGCAAAAGGAAAAGTCGTACTGACCATGGCCTGACTGGCGCCCGGTAAAAGGCCCTAACTCGCCAGAATCAAACGGCGGCAGTGTTGTCCGAGATTCCGGGTGGCGACACCGAAAGACCGAAAACGCTCATCCTGGGTTTGACCGTGATAAAAACGATAGTAAATCTGTTGTAAAATCACTGCGTTGCGAAAATAACCGTAGACCAGATAGAACAAAAATCCAGAAGTGTCACGGCCGGTAAGTTCGCTGTAAAGCGCAAGAATTTCGCTCCGGGTCATCATCCCTTCAGCAGTGGAAGGTTGCATCTGCAAGGCTTTCAGATAAGGCGGATCATCTGCTTCCATCCAGTAAGCAAGCGCGTTGCCCAGGTCCATCAGCGGCTCACCCAGGGCACAGATTTCCCAGTCCAGAACAGCCCGTATTACGGTTGGATCCCGGTCGCTGAAGATGACGTTATCCATGCGGTAATCCCCATGCAGGATGGTGTGATGGCCACTCCCGGCCGGCATGTTTGTCTCCAGCCAATGGCGAACATCGCGAAATTCACCCACGTCCGGCGTGATGACCCGTTCATAACGGGCATTCCAACCCAGGATCTGGCGTTGCATATACCCTTGCGGCTTACCGAAGTCCTCCAGGCCTGCAGCAGGGTAATCCACCTGGTGCAACTCGATCAGCTTTTCCCAGAACTGCCTGCAGAATCGCCGTGTAGCAGTGGCCGTGAAGCCCCAATCATCCGGAATTGTTTGCTTGATGACCTGCCCCTCGACTTTTCGCATAACATAGAATTCGGAGCCGATGACAGACTCATCATCGGTATAATAAAGCGTATCCGGAACACAGGCATAGACGGGTTTAAGCGCATTCAGGATCCGGTACTCACGGATCATGCTGTGGGCTGACTTCGCCTTGGTCCCGAACGGTGGACGGCGGACTACCAGGTCCTCGTTGCGGTACTTCAGCCGGTAGGTCAGGTTCGAGTTACCACGGGCGAACTGACTGATTTCAGGCCGGCCTTCCAGCCCGGGAATCACCTTTTGAAGGTGCCGGTCCAGCGCCTGCCAATCAAGTTCTTCGCCGCTGCGAACCGGGGTCGTCGGATTACCCAATGAAGTCATGGTCGGGAAGTCATGGTCGGGAAGTCATGGCCGGGAACTCTTCATCGGCACTCATCCAAGCGTAATTCCACCATCCATGACCAGGGTCGTTCCCGTGGTGTATGCGGCGCTTGCGGAAACCAGATACAACACCCCTCCGACCATGTCTTCGGGCTGCCCTACCCGGGGCACGGGCAAGCTGGACAGTTTTTTCTGGATGCCGGAATCCTCCACCAGCGCAGCAGCAAGCCGGGTTTCGACGATGCCTGGCAAAATGGCATTGACCCGGATACCCATCTTCCCGTATTCCTTGGCGAAAGATTTCGTCAGGCTGATCAGTCCGGCCTTGGTCATCGCGTAGACAGCCTGTCCGGGCAATGAAACCAGGGCAGCTATGGACGCAACATTCACCACACTGCCTCCCCCGCTTTGTGCCATCAAAGGTACCGCCCGGCTCATCATGTAGTATGGGCCTTTCAGGTTTACCTCTACCGTCTTGTCAAAGGCAGCGGGCGGAAGTTCTGCGGCCGGACCATAAAAGGGATTGGTGGCCGCGTTGTTGATCAGGATGTCCAGCCTGCCGAAATCTTTCCGGACACCCTCGAACAGGGTTTCGATTTCATCCAGGTGTCCCGCGTGACATGCCCGTGCGACGGCTTGGCCTCCATTCGCGATGATGGAATCGGCTACTTCCTGCACACTTTCCTGTTTGCGACTGCTCAATACGACTTCCGCTCCGCAAGCCGCCAGGCCCCGGGCAATAGCCTCTCCAATACCACGCGAGCCGCCGTTAACAACCGCTACTTTTCCTTTCAGATCAATTTTGTTCAATTATTTTCTCCATGGTTCTACTGTTCATCGATGAGTTTTTGGCGAAACCGTCGCATGCCCTGAATCCAGCGGTCGTGGTCATCTGCCTTGCGTCGAAAATAGGTGCTTACCTGGGGGTGTGGCAGTACCATGAATTGTCCACCCTGGATACCCGCCAGGATGCAATCTGCCACGTACTCCGTGCTGAGCACCCCATCCACGTCGTTGCCGCCAAAGCCGCGCGCGCCGTCTTCAATTTCGCTATCTTCATCAATGCCGATCAGGCGCGTCGCAACGGCTTGCGGGCAGACCAGGCAGACCTGGAGGCCGTCATGACCGTGCGTAATGGCCAATGATTCGGCGAAGGCAACAGCAGCGTGCTTGCTGGCGGTGTAAGCAGCCTCGCCAATCTGGCAGAGCAATCCGGCAGCGGATGCGACGTTGACCAGGCAACCACCACCCCGGCTGATCATGCGCGGCACCAGGACACGTGCAGCATAAACATGCGCCATCAGGTTGATATCGATACAGGCGCGCCATTGATCATTGCTGGCGGAGGCTGCACCCTCCGGACCGTCACCAAAAGCCACCCCCGCATTGGAGACGAACAGGTCGACCGGCCCCATCTCCCGCTCTGTACGATCCACGGCTGAAACGATGTCGTCTTCACAGGCAACATCAACGCGCAGTGCCAGTCCGTCCACTTCCCCGGCTACCCTGGCTGCGGCCTCCATGTCCAGGTCCGCAATGACCACCCGAGCACCTTCAATGTGGAGCGCTCGGCACAAAGCCCGCCCGATGCCATGTGCGCCTCCCGTTACTACCGCTACCTTGTTGTTAACATCCATAAGGGTATTTTATGGGTTATCCTGCTCCAATGCACATTCTCTTGACCAACGATGACGGCCACCAAGCCCCCGGAATCCTGGCGCTCCAGCGAGCCCTAAAGTCCAGCGGCCACCGGGTCAGCCTGGTGGCGCCGAGCGAAGAACGCAGCGCCACCAGCATGTGCATAACGCCGCACCGCAGCATTTCCCTGCAGCAACTGGATGCGCACAGCTGGCACCTGGATGCCCAGCCTGCCGACACGGTCCTGGTGGCACTACGTCGCCTGCTTGAGGGCGATCTACCCGACCTCGTTCTCTGCGGCATCAATTTTGGCCCCAACCTGGGACTTGGCCTGCATGCATCCGGCACGATCGGCGCAGCCGTCATGGCGATGCTCAATGGCCTCCCGGCCATCGCTGTTTCTGCGGGGATGTTTTTCCATGAAAGCAAGCATTCACCCCGCCCCTATCCCAGCACCCACGAAGTACTTGATCCGGCCGCTGAATTTACCTGTACCCTCATTGAATCGTTGCAATCATCAGCAACGCAGGCGCAAGGACTGCTGCCTCAGGGTGTTCTGCTCAACATCAATTACCCGGCATTGCCCAAAGGCGAAATCAAGGGTGTGTCCTATCCTGAAGTATCAAACGGGCATATGGTCGTACTTGGCTACAGCCGCTGCAAAGATACCGGGCACCTCATTCCCCGCTACTATCCGGGCGTGGATCCGGGCAAGCCCCAGCAGGAATCCGGAGACATCCGCGCCCACCTGGAGGGCTACATCACCATATCTACCGTCAAGCCACACTGGAACGCACCGGCCGAACTGGCGGATGAAATCCAGGCAAGGCTGTCAGCAAAACTGGCTGGCTACGACAAGAGGATGTGATCGACCATCAACTGGCACTCTTCCCTGCCCTGCCAGCGATTAATGTCCAGGCGATAGAGCAATCGCACGGGGCCACTGTCGGGCAGGTCTTGCGACATCCGGTTAAACGCAATGGCATCCACGGCTTGACTACCGTCAACCGGCCTGACGATCATCTTGAGGTGAGATCCGCCCACCACACGGTGATCCAGAACTTCGAAACGGCCATCGAACACCGGCTCTGCAAACTGCTGACCCCAGGGGCCCAGGTTTTCAAGCAATTTCGACATGTCCAGTGAAATATCCGCTGCCGGCAGTTCTCCATCGGTCAGAATCTCAGCGGTCAAACTGGCCCCGTCCAGAACGGCATCCACTGCCTGGCAGAGCGACGCTTTAAACTCCTCCAGATGCTCTGCCTCCAGCGTGAGCCCAGCGGCCATGGCATGACCACCAAATGCCTTCATCATCCCCGGTGCATGGGAATCAACATAAGCCAGCACATCCCGAATGTGCAGCCCGCTGACGGAACGGGCCGAGCCTTTTAGCAGCGTAGCGCCTTGCGACTCAGGCGCAAAGGCAATCACCGGCCGGTGCACCGCATCCTTCACCCGGGAAGCCACCAGTCCAACGATTCCCTGGTGCCATGATTTATCGAACAGGCACAGTGCCTGGGGCAGGGCCTGCTCCTTGAGTGAAGCCAGTAGCGAGCCAAGCTGCTGCATGGCTTCTGCCTGCATCTTCTTCTGCAGGCCTTTGCGCTGCCGGTTCAGCCCATCGAGCTGGCCGGCCATTTGCATGGCCTCGTCCGAATCGTTGCTGAGCAGGCAACGGATGCCAGTGGCCATATCCTCAAGACGCCCTGCCGCATTCAAGCGCGGTCCAACTGCGAAGCCAAGATCCGCTGCTTTTGCATAACGATAATCCCGTTTTCCCAAACGCAGCAAAGCCATCAGCCCGGGCCGGGCCAGGCCGCGTTTGATGCGTTCCAGGCCGTGGCGAACCATTACCCGATTATTGTGATCCAGCGGTACCAGGTCGGCCACGGTGCCCAGCGCGACCAGATCCAAAAACTGGGCGAGATTGGGCTCTCTGCGCTGCCCGGAAAACCAGCCCTGGTCCCGCAACACGCTGCGCACGACCGTCATCAGGTAAAAGATCACGCCAACACCCGCCATGGCTTTGCTGGGGAAAACATCCCCCTCGCAATTGGGGTTGACGATGGCATCAGCATCCGGGATGCGCTCACCCGGAAGGTGATGATCGGTCACGATTACCTGGCAACCCAGCTCCCGCGCTCTCGCCACCCCGTCATTGCAAGAGATCCCGGAATCCACGGTAATCAGCAGATCCGGGGGATCATCGCAGAGCGTATCCACCAGCGGAACACTCAGGCCATAACCAAATTCGAAACGGTTCGGGACGCGGAAATCGAGCTGCTCACAAGCCATTGCCTGGAGCGACAGAATGGCCACGGCCGTCCCGGTTGCACCATCTGCATCAAAATCACCAACAACGAGAATACGTTTACCCTGCATGACGGCTGCGGCCACCAGCCCGGCTGCATGGTCTATCCCGGACAAGGCCCCGGGTGGAAGCAGGGTACCAAGATCAAGCGCCAACTCTTCCGGCCGCGTGATTCCACGCGCCAGCAGGATGCGCCGGACTACCGGGTGAATGTCATCACCCAGCCGGTTCTCGTCGACGCGGCTTTCATTGACGCGACTGGGGCTCCGGTCGATATAGGCCGGGCGCTGGCGAACGGTGGCCTGCCGGATCATGCTGGCAAACTGGAAAAACTAATTTTGTTCAAGGGGTGGCGGCGGCGCCAGAATCTCCTGCCGGAACTACGGCTGTAGCGCCATCCTTCGCTGTTTCCGCAATAAAACACGAGTTCAATCGATCCGTCCCGCACATGGCCGAGTAATCGCCGAATCAAACGTTCGAGAAAATCCAACTCCTGCTCCGGATTACAAGAACTCACGGTCCAGTCCACCAGGATGGCTTGACCGTCCTGGCTGAATTTTACCTCCTCGGCCTGTGCTTGCTTCCTGAGTTGGCAATTACTGATGATAGCCAAGCCGCGGGTCACCGGATTATCGGAATAAACCGTGTTGAGAACTCCTTGCTTACCCGCATTCGGGAGGAATCCCCCACCCCAGAACCAGACCGAATTGATCACCTGCCGGCCGTTAAGCCGCCGGCGCACGTTGACCGGGCTTGCATGCAGCGCGATCTGGATTTCACTCATGATGCGACGCCAGCGAAGAGATTCCGGCTGTTCCGGCAAGACCTCTGCCAGGTCCATACCCAGCGCATCCTCCAGCCGCGTAAAATCAAAATTCAGTGGTTCACCCAGGGCGATGCACCAGCGCTCCGGATGATCCGATGCCAGAACTATGCCTTCTTCACGCAGAATCGAGCACACCACGTTTGCAACTTCGTTCCGTTCAAATTCATCCAGGTCGGCGAAGCCGTGGCTGGTCATGACCACCCTGGTCATATCAGCCACGAGCGTTACCGGATCCAGTCTGAGCCAATATTGATGGCCCCCGGGCTTCTGCCGTTGGTCGGATGCCCGGGTCAATGCTGCGATCGGCAATTCACCTTCCGCTTCAATTCCAAACAGTTTAAACCTGAAATGATCAGGACTTTTGCTTTCCATCCCGAAGTGACTTCCCCGGAAGAACAGCGTTTCCAGTGCCGGGAAACGCTTATCATGAGCCGCGCTGCGCGCCAGGGGTTGCAAGCTCTGGGCCAGTACCGTGACGGTTTTTATGGGCTTCGTGCGGGTCAATTGTATTTGACACTGACAATTTCGTATTCGCGATCTCCCGCCGGAGCGCGCACCACAACGACATCTCCTTCTTCATGGCCGATCAAAGCCCGGGCGATCGGTGAACTCACCGCAATGCGGTTGTGTTTGATATCAGCTTCCAGGTCACCAACGATCTGGTAGGTAGTCTCCGCGATAGTTTCCTCGTCAGACAGGGTGACAGTGGCTCCAAAAACCACCCTGGAACCTGCTTTTAACGTTGAAATATCAATGATCTGGGCTCTAGAAATCGTCGCCTCCAGGCGTTGAATTCTTCCCTCGGTAAAGCTCTGTTGCTCCCGCGCTGCATGATATTCGGCATTCTCTTTCAGATCGCCATGCGCGCGTGCCTCGGCGATTGCTGCGATGATTTTCGGCCTGTCAACTTTTTTCAGCCGTGCCAACTCCTCACGCAAGCGCTCTGCGCCTTCTTTCGTCAATGGATGTCTTGTCATGTTCCCATGTTATTCCTGATAATGCGGCTATACCTCCAGTCCTCTGTGAAGTTGCTGCAGGCTGTGCACCGTATAATCTTCTTCATGGTCGAGTGCACGAAGGGTGGCCTTGCCACCAGCGATGGTTGTCGTGTAGCTTATTTTATGCTGTAAGGCCTCTCGGCGGATAGAGAACGAGTCTGCAATTGCCTGGGCCCCTTCGGTGGTATTGACGATGAAATTGATTTCATCGTTCTTGATCAGGTCCACCACGTGCGGGCGGCCTTCCATTACCTTGTTGACCGACTCGCATTCGATGGAATGGTCATTCAGGAACCGGGCCGTACCGATTGTTGCAACCAATTTGTAGCCGCGGCCAACCAGTTCCCTGGCAATGGGGATCAAGACCTCTTTGTCAGCATCACGTACGCTCAAAAAGGCATTTCCGGGGCGCGGCAGTCCGTAACCAGCGGCTTTCATGGATTTGGCCCTGGCGGCCCCGAAGCTCCAGCCAATACCCATTACTTCGCCCGTGGAACGCATTTCAGGTCCCAGGATCGGATCGACGCCGGGAAACTTGATGAACGGAAAGACCGCTTCTTTAATAGAATAGAAATTAGGTATTATTTCCTTTATATATCCCTGTTTTTTAAGTGTTTTACCGGTCATTACCCTGGCTGCAATTTTCGCCAGAGGTAGCGAGGTCGCCTTCGACACAAAGGGTACGGTACGGGAAGCCCGGGGATTGACTTCAAGCACGAAGACTTCATTCTTGCGCACCGCAAACTGGGCATTCATCAAGCCAACCACGCCCAGCTCCAGCGCCATCAGGCGCATCTGCTGGCGCATCTCATCCTGAACCTCACGGGACAGGGAATAAGGGGGAAGGGAACAGGCGGAATCGCCCGAATGCACGCCGGCTTGTTCAATGTGCTCCATCATGCCACCAATCAGCACATCTTTACCGTCACAGATGGCGTCCACATCGATTTCCCTGGCGTGATCCAGAAAGCGGTCGAGAAGCACCGGCGAGTCGTATGAGACCTGTACCGCATCGTGCATGTAACGCCGCAACTCGTCCTCACCATGAACGATATCCATTGCACGGCCGCCCAGCACATAGGATGGGCGCAGCACCAGTGGATATCCAATCTCTTCCGCCAGACCCACCGCCTCTTCCGCGCTGGTCGCGGTCCGGTTCGGGGGTTGCTTCAGGCCGATGCGGTCGATCAACTGCTGGAACCGCTGCCGGTCTTCCGCCAGGTCGATGGAATCCGGCGTGGTGCCGATAATCGGTACATTGGCCGCCTCAAGATGTCGCGCCAGTTTCAGTGGCGTCTGTCCACCAAACTGCACGATGACGCCGGTGGGAGACTCCTTGTACACGATCTCCAGCACGTCCTCCAGCGTCAGCGGCTCGAAATAAAGCCGGTCGGAAATATCGTAGTCGGTGGAAACGGTTTCGGGATTGCAATTGACCATGATCGTCTCATAGCCGTCTTCGCGCAGCGCCAGCGCCGCGTCTGAGCGATTTCCCGCTCTCCACCGGCAGGACTGGATCGTCATTGCCCGCAAGCCGGCGAGCCAGCCGCAAGCGCAGTAAGCTGTCGAAATGCCAACCTTGACGCTGGACGAAAAGGAAGCCAACACAGCGCCGGATCGTTCCGT
>JAZFUZ010000213.1:0-7765 GCA_036447475.1 Lysobacterales bacterium
GGAAAGTATCAGTTGGAAGTGTCCTCCCCCGGTCTGGACCGGCCACTGTATACGCTGGCGCAGTTCCAGCAGTTTTCCGGTGAAGTAGCGCAAATCTCCCTGTTTGCGCCGCGCGACGGGCGCAGGAAGTTCAAAGGAAAAATCCTGGGCACGATCGATGGCCAGGTAAAAATGGAGCAGGACGGTGTGGAAGTCACGCTGGACCTGGGCAATATCGCCAAGGCGCGTCTGGTGCCCGATTATGTCGACTTGTTTGCCGGCCGGGTTTGATTACCGGGTTGCGGTTATGAAACAGTTCAGGACTAGAGAGAAATAGCACGATGAGCAAAGAAATCCTGTTGGTTGTGGATGCGGTATCCAATGAGAAGGGCGTGAGCAAAGATGTGATCTTCGAAGCACTGGAAGCTGCCCTGGCATCAGCCGCGAGAAAACTCAGCGATGAAGAGCGCGACGTGCGCGTAGCAATCGATCGTCAAACTGGCGAATACGAGACGTTCCGCCGCTGGGAAGTGCTCGACGACGATGCGGAAATGGAGTTCGAAGAAGCCCAGTTGTTTCTGCGCGACGCCAGGGCGACCAATCCTGAGATTGAAGTTGGTGCTTATATAGAGGAACTGATGGTCAATGCTGAATTTGGCAGGATCGCGGCACAGACTGCCAAACAGGTGATCGTCCAGCGTGTGCGTGAAGCCGAGAGGGCATTGGTGGTCGAGGCTTACATGGATCGCGCCGGCGAAATGGTGAACGGTATCGTGAAGCGGATCGAGCGTGGCAATGTCTACCTGGACCTGGGCGGTAATGCCGAAGCCTTCATCTCCCAGCGCCACATGATCCAGGGCGAGACCGTGAGACCCGGCGAACGTTTGCGTGCCTACCTGTACGAAGTCAAGGCCGAACCGCGTGGGCCACAGCTGTTTGCCAGCCGGACCGCGGTGGAATTTCTAGTTGCCCTGTTCGAACTGGAAGTTCCTGAAATCGGCCAGGACCTGATCTCTGTCATGGGTGGTGCGCGTGACTCCGGACGCAGGGCCAAGATCGCCGTGCGCTCCAATGATCGACGAACCGACCCGATAGGCGCTTGTGTCGGCATGCGAGGCTCAAGGGTCCAGGCCGTGTCCAATGAACTGGCGGGTGAGCGTATCGACATCATCCTGTGGGATGAAAATCCAGCACAGTTCGTGATCAATGCGATGGCCCCGGCCGAAGTTGCTTCCATCGTGGTTGATGAAGAAAGTCGCACAATGGACGTTGCGGTAGAAGAGTCGAACCTGTCCCAGGCGATTGGCCGTGGCGGCCAGAACGTCCGGCTTGCCAGCGAATTGAGCGGGTGGGAATTGAACGTCCTTACCCTTGAGCAGGCGGAACAGAAAGGCGAAGAGGAATCAAAAAAAATCCTCGATCGCTTCATGCAGCGCCTCGACGTGGGTGAAGACGTTGCCAATATCCTGGTCCAGGAGGGTTTCAGCAACATTGAGGAAGTCGCTTATGTGCCGGTGTCGGAATTACTTGAAATCGAAGAGTTCGATGAAGATATTGTCGACGAGATCCGGCGCCGCGCGCGCGATGCGCTGCTGACCCAGTTGATCGCGAAGGAAGAGGTGCTGGACGAGAACCGTCCCCAGAAAGATCTGATGAATCTCGAAGGAATGACTGAACGTCTCGCGTACCGCTTGGCTGATAAAGGCTTGCGTACCCAGGAAGACCTGGCGGAGTTGTCGGTTGATGAACTCCAGGAAATTGATGAAATAAGTGACGAAGCAGCAGCTGAACTGATCATGGCCGCGAGGGCGCCATGGTTCGCCGAAGAAGAGTGACCGGCGCAATCATTCATTCAATGGCAGAAAGTACCAGAAGTTCGCGAAGGAGCAGACCATGTCCAAAGTAACCGTTTCCCAATTGGCCGAAGTGCTGGGCGTTGATGTCAGCAAATTGCTGGCGCAATTCAGCGATGCCGGCATTGAGGGCAGCAGTGGGGATGACGCGGTTTCCAACGATGACAAGAAAAAATTGCTGGCATATTTGCGGGCAAGTCACGGGAAAGTGGAAGCCGATGCCGCCGCACCGCGCAGGGTGACACTAAAGCGGAAAACAGTCAGCGAACTGCGTGTAGCCGGCAGTGGCCCCAGGGCATCTACCCGGACCGTCAATGTCGAAGTGCGTAAGCGCCGAGTTTATGTCAAGCGTGAAGTTTTACAGGACACATTAGGCACTGATGACGCTAATCGCGCGGAGGCCAGGAGAATCCTCGATGAGTCGCGCATTCAGCGCGAGGTTGAAGAAAAAGCTCGCCAGGAAGTCGCCGAGATAGCAATGCAGGCAAAAGAGGAAGCAGCGCGCAAGGTCGTTGAAGAGGTGGCTCGTAAAGAAGCTGAGAAGCAATCCCGCAAAGAGGCTGAGGAAAAAGTTCAGCAGGAAGCTGCCATGCGGCAGGCGGAAGATGATGAGCGCAAGCGAGAAGAAGATCGTTCCCGTAAGGCGGCCGAGCAACAGCGCCGGCGTGATCAGGAAAAATCCAGGGCAAAAGCCAGGCCGTCCACCCGTTATGGTCGTAAAGAGCTGCATGTCGCTGGTGGCGCGAGTGCACGGCGCCGTAAACCCGGCAGTCGTGTGCGGCGCACTTCCTCGCAACCCTCAGAACATGGGTTCTCACGTCCCACCGCGCCGGTTACCCGTGAAATAGCGGTCCCCGAAGCCATTATCGTTGCTGACCTGGCTAAATTGATGGCGGTGAAAGCGGGTGAGGTGATCAAGGTTCTGATGCAGATGGGGATGATGGTGACCATCAATCAGTCCTTGGACCAGGACACCGCGATCCTGGTGGTCGAGGAGATGGGTCACACAGCCAAGCTGGCCGAAGATAAAGACGTGGAAAGCCAATTGATCGTTGAAATTGAGGATATAACCGGCGACGCAGTTACACGTCCGCCGGTGGTCACTGTGATGGGTCACGTTGACCACGGCAAAACTTCATTGCTGGATTACATCCGCAAGTCACAGGTTGCAGCCTCAGAAGCGGGTGGAATCACGCAGCACATCGGCGCCTATAGTGTTAAAACTGAGCGCGGCATGGTCACCTTTCTTGATACGCCGGGCCACGCGGCTTTCACATCCATGCGGGCCCGCGGTGCGCAAGCAACGGATATCGTGATCCTGGTCGTGGCGGCGGAGGATGGTGTCATGCCCCAGACCAGGGAAGCCATCCAACATGCCAGGGCGGCCGAAACACCGATCATCGTGGCGGTGAACAAGATCGACAAGCCTGATGCAAATCCTGACGCTGTGCGCACCGAGTTGTCCAAGGAAGAAGTCATTCCTGAAGACTGGGGTGGTAAAGACATCTTTGTGAATGTCTCGGCCAAAACGGGTGAGGGGATAGACGACTTGCTGGAAAGCATTCTGCTGCAAGCCGAGGTCATGGAGCTCATTGCCGTTGAGGACGGGCAGGCGCGGGGTGTCGTGATTGAGGCCAGTCTGGACAAGGGCCGTGGCCCCATCGCCACGCTGTTGATCCAGCAGGGCACCCTGAAACGCGGCGACATGATCCTGGCTGGCCAGGAATACGGGCGCGTGCGCGTCATGTTCGATGAGCAAGGAGACATCATCCAGTCTGCCGGCCCCTCTATGCCTGTCATGGTACAGGGACTCTCCGGTGTTCCAATGGCAGGCGATGAATTTCTGGCCGTTGCCAACGAGCGCAAAGCCAGGGAAGCAGCGTCCCATAGGAAAGACCGGCAGCGTGAAAGCAGGCTGGCCCGTCAGCAGGCTGCCAAGCTGCAGAACCTGTTCGAGAACATGGGTAAGGAGGATCAAACCACGGTCAACCTGTTGATCCGTGCAGACGTGCAAGGCAGCGTGGAGGCCCTTCGTGATGCGCTGACCAAGCTCAGCAACGATGAGGTGAAAGTCAACATCGTTGCTTCCGGTGTCGGCGCCATTACCGAGAACGATGCCTCGCTGTCCCATGCATCCAGTGCCATCATCATTGGTTTCAATGTGCGAGCGGATGCGTCGGCGCGCAAAGTCATCCAGGAATATGAACTCGACCTCCACTACTACAGCGTAATCTACGATGCGATTGACGAAGTGAAGAAAGCAATTTCCGGCAAGCTTGGAACCGAGATCAAGGAACAGATCATTGGCCTTGCCGAAGTAAAAGATGTTTTTCGTTCCTCTAAGCTGGGCGCCATTGCCGGTTGCCTGGTAGTAGAAGGGGCGGTCAAACGCAGTAGCCCGATTCGCGTGTTGCGCGAAAATGTCGTTATCTTTGAAGGTGAGCTCGAATCACTACGGCGCTTCAAGGATGATGTCAAAGAGGTCCAGTCCGGTACGGAATGTGGTATCGGCGTGAAGATGTATAACGACATCAAGCCCGGTGACCATATCGAGTGTTTTGAGCGCATCGAAGTGGCCAGGAAATTATAGGGCTGGTTAAGGAGTACTAAAACTTTGCCTCGTGAATTTAACAGGTCAGAACGCGTAGCCGGTTCTCTTCGACGGGAATTGGCTAAGCTGATCCAGATGGAGTTGAAGGATCCCGAAGTGGGATTCATCAGTCTCTCTGACGTCGAGGTATCCCGCGATCTGGCCCACGCGAAAGTTTTTGTCACTGTATTCGAGAGCGATAAAGCGGGTTCCGTTCTGAAGGCACTCAAAAGAGCCGCAGGGTTCCTACGCAGCCGCCTCAGCAAGGAAATGCGGATTCGTTCAGTGCCCGAACTGCATTTTCATCATGATGCTTCGGTGGAGACCGGGCAGCGCATGGACAGCCTGATCGAGGCGGCCGTGGCGTCCGATCGTGAACACGATCGATACGATGAGAACGATACCGGGGAATCGTAGACTGCTAATGGCTCGACGCAGAAAAGGCAGGGACATCCACGGCATCATTCTGTTGGATAAACCGCTTGGATATTCATCCAGCCAGGCCGTGCAGAAAGTGCGGTGGTTATTCACTGCCCGCAAGGCGGGTCATACCGGCAGCCTCGATCCTTTTGCGACGGGGATGCTACCCATTTGTCTTGGTGAGGCTAGCAAGACAGCCGGATTCATGCTGGATGCCTCAAAACGTTACCTCGCAACAGCATGGCTTGGTCAGGCTACGGCAACCGGGGATACCGAGGGTGATGTCTTAAGGCAAATACCTGTACCCGCCCTTACAACAAAGGCGATTGATGCAGCATTCGAGTCCTTCCGGGGCGCTATCGAACAGGTTCCTCCCATGTATTCAGCCCTGAAGCACCAGGGCCAGCCGCTGTACAAACTCGCTCGTGCCGGCAAAGAGGTGGAACGAAAATCTCGCTCAATAATTATTCACCGCCTGGAGTTGATCACCTGGCAAAAGCCGTTGCTGGTTTTCAGGGTGCATTGCTCCAAGGGAACCTACGTGCGCACGCTGGCCGAGGACATCGCCGAAAAACTGGGAACCTGTGCACATCTTCAGGCTTTGCGCAGGCTGGATGTAGAACCGTTTCGCGAAGCGGACATGATTAGTCTCAATGAACTGCAGCGGGCAGCGCAGGAAGGGCAACAGGACTCACTGTTACTGCCTCTGGACACGGGACTGAGAAACTGGCCCATGGTTCAGTTGAGTGGTGAAGAACAAGTGAGATTCACCCATGGCAATCCTGCATTCGTCCCGGAAGCACGCCGTGGCAATGTCAGGGTTTATGCACACAGCGGTGAAATCCTCGGGCTGGGTGAAGTGCGCGACGGCCACAAGGTTCACCCCAAACGCCTGTTCATTCTATAACCCGCATATTTAACCACAAATCTGGTAAAATAAACCTTGTTCTCAGAGTGTTACCGGATTAGAATGTGCGGCTGATTTAACCGGGGCTTCGAAGTTTTTGCAAAGACTCAATTTCGCCAGGACTCAACCCGTCTGGCGGGTTTTTGCAAGGACTTTGTGGCTCTAGATATGGAGAAGGAACCATGTCTTTTGATGCAGAAGCAAAAGCAAAGATAATAAGCGATTACGCTCGTTCAGAAAATGATACCGGTTCTCCGGAAGTGCAGGTTGCGTTGCTGACCGGTCGTATTCAATACCTTACCGACCATTTCAAGGCCCATAAAGGCGATCACCACTCGCGCCGCGGACTGCTGCACATGGTGCATCAGCGTCGCAGCCTGCTTGATTACCTGAAAAAGAAGAACATCGAGCGTTATCGCGACCTGATCACGCGTCTCGGCTTACGTCGTTAATTTTTTGCATCACGACACGGCCTTCGCTCTGGCAGATTCAAGGGCTGCCGGAGCTTTCGCGTATCCGATTTTTAACCATTTAAAATACAGGAAACAGCCCCGTGAAAAAAATTACCAAGACTTTTCAATACGGTGAACATGAGGTCTCTATTGAAACCGGGCAGATAGCCCGCCAGGCAAGTGGAGCGGTGAAGGTCTCCATGGGCGACACCGTCGTCCTGGTGACCGCGGTAGGCCGGAAGGAAGCCGATTCCAGCCGTCCGTTTTTTCCTTTAACGGTCAATTACCAAGAGAAATTTTACGCTGCGGGCCGCGTCCCCGGTGGATTCTTCAAGCGCGAAGGGCGCCCGACGGAAAAAGATACGCTGACCTGCCGCCTGATCGACCGCCCGATCCGACCGCTGTTTCCAAAGGGTTTCATGAATGAAGTCCAGATTATCGCCACGCTGATGTCCTCGAATCCCGAGATTGACGGCGATATTCCGGCCTTGATCGGAACTTCGGCGGCTATTGCACTCTCTGGTATGCCTTTCAATGGTCCGATTGGTGCAGCCCGCGTTGCTTACATTGACGGTGAATACGTGCTGAACCCGACGGCCACACAGCTGAAAGAATCCCAATTGAATCTGGTGGTGGCTGGTACTGAAAACGCAGTGCTGATGGTCGAATCCGAAGCTGACCTGCTGTCGGAGGAAATCATGCTGGGTGCAGTCACTTTTGGCCACCAGGCTTCACGCGCAGTGGTCCAGGCAGTACGCGAACTGGTTGAAGAGGTCGGTGTTGAGCCCTGGGATTGGGAAGCCCCGGTTGTTGACCAAGACTTGGCAGATAAAGTTGCCGCTGCAGCGACGCAGGGCCTAACCGAGGCTTATGCTATTGCTGATAAAATTCAGCGTCGCGATGCCATTGCTGCCACCAAGCAGTCAGTAATTGACTCGCTTTGTGACCAGGAAGATGAAAACGCTCCTGCCGCAGGCGATGTTTCAAGCGCCTTTTCCGAGGTGGAGAAAACCCTGATACGCGAACACATTCTCTCCGGTAACCCACGCATTGATGGTCGCGACCTGACTACCGTGCGTCCGATCTCGGTGGAATGCGGTATATTGCCCCGCGCCCATGGCTCAGCACTGTTTACCCGCGGTGAGACGCAAGCCATTGTGGCCACCACACTGGGTACCGGGCGGGACGCTCAGATCGTTGATGCAGTCACCGGTGAGTACAAAGACCCCTTCATGCTGCATTACAACTTCCCGCCGTTCTGCGTCGGAGAAACCGGCTTTATGAGTGGCCCCAAGCGCGTGAGATCGGCCATGGCCGCCTGGCGCGCCGTGGTGTAGCAGCTGTGTTGCCCAGCCAGGAAGATTTCCCTTACGTACTGCGGGTTGTTTCCGAGATCACCGAATCCAACGGTTCCAGTTCCATGGCTTCTGTTTGTGGTACTTCGCTGTCCTTGATGGATGCAGGCGTTCCGATCAAAGCGCCAGTAGCAGGCATTGCCATGGGCCTGATCAAGGAAGGTGACCGCTTCGCTGTGCTGTCCGATATCCTGGGCGACGAGGATCAC
>JAZFUZ010000214.1:0-12569 GCA_036447475.1 Lysobacterales bacterium
GATCCAATCGCCGCCGTGATTGCCAAGGACGAGTTCACCGCCTAGGCAGCGCTCGATCTGATCGAGGTAAGCTACCAGCCGCTGCGTACGATCTGTGATGCGGAGGATGCCCTCACCAATCCAGAACCGCGGCTGCACGAGTACGGCGAGACCGGCAATATCCACCGCCAACTCGCCTGCTCCTTCGGTGACGTTGATCAAGCCCTGGCGAATTCTGGGTGGAAAATACGTATATGCGATACATGTGCCTGCTCCATTGGTCCCTTATTCGACAATCAAAGGGCAAATACAGGGCCGGATACATTGTTATGAAATTGGACCTGGCCCCTTTTGGCGGATACTCCCCGCGATCAGGTCCATCCTGTGCGGTCAGCAGACTCAGTCCCTGACCGTGCCCCTGAGTATGAGACCGGTCTGGATGGCCTGGATCGACGGCGTGATCTTGTCCATGATCCGTGCAAAGCTGGTCAGTCCGGTCGGTGGCACATAAACGATATCGCCCGGTTCAAGCGGAACCTCACGCGCCCGGCCCTTGAGCACTTCATGGAAATTGATCATGATCACGGTCGGGTTGTGCAGGGCGCCGCGGATAATATGGATGCGTTTCAGATCGGCATCAGGTGTGAAGCCTTCCGCCTGGGCCAGCGTGCGTGACATGGGCATGTCCTCACGATAGGCGAATAACATGGGCTTGTTCACTTCACCCAAAATGTACACTTCCTGGGACAGGCCGGATGGTATGTAAATATAGTCGCCTGACTGCAGAGAAATATCGTATCTCAGATCCCCCTGGCGGATCAACCGGACAAAATCTACCGGAAGTACCTTGCCGTTGCGGGCTATAAAAGCATGGCTCAGGTCCGCCAGTTCCACCGAGGTGGCGCGAAACTGCCCCTTGTTGAGTCCACCGGCGACGGCCAGTGCTTCAGTGATCGAAACATTGGTTTTCAGGGGGAAAACGCCTGGGTGCACAACCTCGCCGAAAATCGTGTAATGCTGGCTGTTGAATTCATGCACGATGACGGAAACTTTCGGCGTAAGGATGTATTTCGACAGACCTTCTGTCAGCGAATCACTCAACTGGCCTACGGTCAGGCCCTCTGCCTGTATATCGCCGGCCAATGGAAAGGAAATCCTGCCATCCGGACCGATGGGGATACCGCTGATGGTCAGATCAGGTTCGTCATACACGGAGATATTGATGACATCTCCCCGGCCCAAAGTCAGTGTTCTGCTGGATTCTTGCTGTATGCGTTCCAGCTCTGCCAGCTGCTGAGCTTCATTTTGCTTGGGCAAGGTTACCTGTTCGCGGGATGGCGCCGGGCCAGGTAGTGGTGTCTGGTGGGGACCTGGCCGGGTGCTGCTGCAGGCACTCAACACCAGCAGGACCGCAGCAATGCAAATATTTTTATGGGCGCTAGACATTTCCGGCCTTGTTGCGAAAGTTAATAAGTCTACCGGTCTTTGAAAAAGAGAACCATTTTGCCGCTTCGAGACGCTGGTCCGGTACATCAAACAATATTGTGGCGATGCAGTCGATGCCGCGTTTGTTCAATTGTGCCATGCATCGTTTTAATTCATCACGCCGGGTACTTCCGCTACGCACAACCAGCAGGACATGGTTCAACTGGCTGGCCATTTCCAACGCCACTTCAAGGCCTGCTAATGGAGGCAGGTCAACGATCGTGAAACGGTCGCCTTGAAGTGGCTTGAAAAAATCTGCCAGGTTCGTCGAACCCAGGGCGAGTAATCCCTGGTCATCTTCAAGGCTGCTGCCGGCAGCGGCAACATACATCATGGCGCCCGACCCGTCCTGCTGCTGGACCAATTGCTGCCCGTCCAGCAGATGTTCATAGAGCCCCGCACCTCCTGCCGGTAGCCCTAAGTATTCTGATGGTCTGGTACCGGCGGCCTGGCGGAGATCGGCGTCAACCAGCAGTACCTGCTGTCCTTTCATAAGTCGGGTTGCAGCCAGGTTGGCCGCCACCGTTGACCGGCCCGCGCCGTGGTCGATGCTGATGACTCCCAGAGGCAGGCGACAATTTGTACCGGTAGCGACATCAAGGTCATTGCTCAGACCACGATAGAGATTGGCCAGGTCACTGATGGGTTGTGACTGCTCGACCAGGGATCCCAGGGCAGCCAGGCTGGCCGCGACTTCAAGGCAGGTGTCGTTGCCAACGATATCTGTCACGTCCCTGGTGCTGCGCACCATGGGGTCACGCCATTCAAGAAACAGGACCAGCACAAAGCCTGCGCCAAGGGCGAAGATCAGGCTGGCGACAGCCATCAGTTTGCGCCCGGAAGGGAGCGGTTCAGTGGGTGCCACGGCCGCTTCGACAATATCGAAGCTCGCCTCGTTACGTTGCTTGACCAGACGCGTTTCCTCTACGCGTTGCGCCAACTCGTTCTCCAGGGTCAGGATTCCGTCAAGACGCGACTGCAACAACAGGTAATCTTTTTCCCGACTGCTGAGCATGGCAACCTTGGATTTCATATCGAGTAACGTCTGATCCAGCGCACCCGCTTGCGCTTCGCGCAGTTTGATGTCATCGGTCAATAACTGCAGGCGTAACTCCATTTCTTCACGCTTGGTATTACGCGTATAGGTGTTTTCCGGTACGGCCTCATCGTTGTTGATTGCGATCATCTGCTTGAGCGTATCGATGCGCCCCTTGAGTGTGATGACCTTGGGGTTCTGCTCGGTGTACTTGCCCAGTGCTTCGCGTAGTTCCCAGTCATATTCGGCCAGGCGTGACTTCAGCGGGCTGCGGTAAATGGTATAGGTGATCACCTGTTCAGGCTCGTCCTTCAACGCCGTTACCAGCCTTGAACTGGCTACGCGCAGCGCGTCAGCCTCAGCACGGCGGATATGCAGTTGACTTTGCAGTCGCGACATCTCTTCCAGCAGCACCTTGGTTTCAGCATCGAGGTTGGAAATGCCGTTTTCTTGTCTGAACGCAAGTACGTCAGCGGAAGCACGGCGGGCATTGTGCTGGGTTTCTTTCAGTTGCATGGTGTAATAGTCATTAGCACTGGTCGCGTCGTTGCTTAGCAACAAGCGGGTGCGGTCGATGAATGTCCGGGCCAGCAGGTTGGCCAGTTCAGCTGATTTCTCGGGGTCTGACCAGGTGACTTTCAGGTTCAGAATCTTGGAGTCCCGGCTCAATGCAACATCAATGGCGGCCGCCAACGTGGTCAGACTGACTTCCAGGCCGGCCTGTTGGCGAACATGGTCCAGGGAACTCGGCAGCTTCAGTGTGTCCAGCAGGGTCGCGAGGCTGTAGTCCTGGGATTTGAAAGGATCCCGTTCTGCCAGGCTCAAACGATCCTGGTGAGAGCGCTTGATCAGCGTAGTGGAAGATTGCCAGTTTTTCGATACGGCAAGACTGATCACCAGGATCATCAGGGCAGTAATGGCCATGACTGTTGCCGCTCCGAGGTAACGACGCTGCCAGGCACCGACAATAAACCTGCGCAGGTCAAAATTGAAAGACGGCGTGTTGTATTCATCTTCCTCGTCCCTGAACGGCAGATAACCGGCCATATGATCGGTTGCATGGCCCGGGTAGAGCGCTTCATCACCAGCAGCGAAGTGCCCCGGTCCGACGTCCCATTCCATAGCGCTGTTTTCAGCCGGGTTGCGTGACCCCGACCGCGGCTGGTTTTTATCATCCGGGGTTCTTGGACAGTTCATATTCAGCTCATTCCGAGGCTGTGAAATTCAGGGCTTTGAGTGGCCTCCGGACCGTACAAGGCAGACAGTGACTCCCTGAGACTGATATCACCCAAGCCTGTACCGGATTGGCGTGCAAGATTCACGCTGTGTTTGAGAATCCGGTTGATCTCACGCGGTATCCCGCGGGATTCCTGCTGGAGTCTGTGCCAGGTTTTCTCTGCAAACATGATGGCCTGCCGGCAGCCCGCCACGTTCAGACGGTGCTGTACATAGTCCCTGGTCTGTTGCGCATCAAGTGGCGTCAGGCTGGACCACACGGCGATGCGCTGGCCGAGTTCAGGCATGCGACGCAGCCTGGATTCAAGGCTGCTGCCCCCGATGAGGATAAAGCTCATCAGGTTGCATTGTTCGGCACCGATATTTGACAGGTTTCTGAGCCCGTCCAGGGTTTCCCTGTCCATTCCCTGGGCTTCGTCGAGCAAAATAACCAGGTGCCTTCCAGAATTAACAATGTGTTCTGTCAGCAGTAACTTGAACTCAGACAAGCGGCTGTAGCGATCCGGAAACTCGGAACTGCAAACCCTTTCCCTGCTGATCTGACTGATGATCTCCAGCAGCAGTTCATCGAAACTGAGTAGGGAGGTCTCAATACTGATACCGACAAAGCGGTACGGATCGAGTGTTTTGTGAAGCAGGGTCCTGAGCAGGGTTTTGCCAAGTCCAGTCTCGCTGCAGAGGCTGCCCCAACCCTGGTTGCCGTCATCAAGCAATGCCCGGAGTTGCGACAAGGCGGTCTCATGGGCAACTGATCCGAAGTAAAATCGGCTGTCGCGGGTGTTCGCAAACGGATCCGTGGTGAGTGACTCCAATGGGATTGTTGCCAGTCGCGGCGTGCCGTCAGAATGGGTATCAAGTGATTTTTTCAGATATTCAACGCTCATTTCTTCAAGTCATTTTTTCAGTTTGATACGACACCCGAGAGTGGTTTGTTGACGAATACGGCATGACAACTATTCAATACCTGGTTTGCCGAGTCATCCCAGCTGAACCGGCGCGATTGCTTCAGGCCGCGACAGACCAGTTCATTGCGCAGTTTTTCATCCCTGGTGAGTGTTGTGATCGCCCGTTTGATTTCGTCGGTACGTTGCGGGTCGAAAAGCAGGCCCGCATCCTGGACAACTTCCGGTATGCTGGCGATATTCGCAGCACACAGCGGTATGCCCGAAGCCATGGCCTCGAGCAGAGGAATGCCAAACCCCTCGAAAAGGGACGGGAATACAAACAGGTCAGCAGCTGCATAAAGGTCGGGCAGGTATTCTTGGGGAACGAATCCCGGAAAACTGACAAACCGGGAAATGCCAAAATCGCGTGCCGCAGCATAGATGACCTCAGCGTCGTACCATGGGCTGCCTGCCAGCACCAGTTGATGCGGTAAGCGGCCCTCTTTTTTCAGTTGCGCGAAGGCTTCCAGTAAACGAACGTGGTTCTTGCCCGGGTGTTCGAGTCGTGCCGTGTACAGAATGTAAGGTGTTTCGATATCGAACTTTTGCCGGATGCGCTGCGCTGCCAGGGCCTTGTCATGAGGTTTGAAACGGTCCAGGTCTGCACCATTGTAAATGACCTCAATACGTCCGGGATCGACCGCAGCATGCTGTTCAAGGTCACGCCGGGTCGCCTGGCTGACTGCTATCACCTGCGTGAGCCGCCGCATCAGCAGGGGCAGTATCCTGGTTGTATAAAACATCCGCAACGGGTCATATTTACCCTCGACATGCAGTTGTGACAGGTCATGGACCGTACCGACAGACGGCACGCCGTACCACCAGGACAGTCGGCGGTTGCCGGCGGGCAGATAAACGCAATCACAGTCATGGACCGCCAGCGTGACGGGCAGCCACAACATGTGCCATATGACGTTTGCCACGGGATGCCCCATCCATTCAGGTGATGTGACGATTTTGACGCGTGGGTGGCCAAAGTCGAAATGTTCACGGTCAGAACGGGTCATGAACACCACGAATTCATCATGGGCTGACAGGTGGGGGAGACGTTTGAAGATGTGCTTCATGTACTGGCTAATGCCGGATTTGCCGGAATCACCTGCGAAAGCTGATATTCCAATTCTCATTTAAGTTGTTCCATCTGTTGTTTGATTTGATCAAGGTAAGCCTGGTGGGAGAATGCCCGCTGCGTATGGAGAACTCCGGCGCGGCCCATTTCACCGGCGAGTGACGGATCATCCAGCAGACGTTGTATCGCCGATGTCATGGCGGGAATGTCGGCCGGCGGGACCAGAAACCCAGTGCTGGCGTGGTCCAGCCAGTCAGGAATTCCACCGACGCCAAAAGCAACCACGGGACGGCCGCGTGCCATCGCCTCGATTCCGACCATTCCGAATGGCTCTGGCCAGCGGGAAGGCACCACCAGCAGCCTCGCGGAGCTGTAATAGCGGTCCAGCTCGTGGTGCTGAATCCAGCCCGTGAAGTTGACCCGCGCGGAAATATCAAGTTGCTTGGCCAGCGACTTGCAGGCATCGAGGTGATTGCCTTCGCCAACGATGCTTGCCCGCCACTCGCCATTAAGGCAAGAGAGTGCCTTGAGCATCAAATCCACACCCTTGCCACGTATGACCTGGCCGACGAACAGTACCTCGGGTGCCTCGCTTGGCGGGTGTGCCACGGGTGCCTTCAGGGCAGCCGGGACCGGGTGAATGATTACAATTTTGTCGCCTGAAATACCATTGGTCTCAAGCTCTTTTTTCATATAGCGGCTGCCAACGATGAAGCGCCGCACATTCTGCACAGCTTTCAACTGGCGCTTGACCTGTGCCGTACCCTTTATGCGGATCGGCAACAGCGCGTCATCTGCAGCCCGCTGGAAGCAACACATATGCAGGTAGCACGAGATGCCGGCAGGTCGGTTGCACACCGAAAGACTCAGCGGGAAATACTTGTGTCGGCGCGGGCAGACCAGATCGTAATCGTGCACCATGTGTGCTGCCGGGACGGACTGTGCCACAGCTGCAACGCGTTGCGGATTGGCTACTTTGTGTATCAATACCGCATTGGGTTTGAATGAATCGATAATCGAAACCACGTTGGCAGTGCTTTGGAAAGGCCTGGTAAATTCCGGGTCAGTTGCATCACCGCTATGTAAAAGCGCCTGGGGGCAGCCCTGGTCAGACAATCCGCGGGCAGTATCGAACAGGATCTGTTCTACCCCGCCCTGGAAATATGCATGGTCGTGGACATGGAGTATGCGCATCATTCAGGCCCTCAGCAGATCCATGTAAAGGGCTTCGAGCCGGTCTGTGACGTGACGCCAGTCATATTGAGTGCGGGCCTTGAAACGTCCCCTGGTCGCGATGCGGGCCGCGAAATGGTGATCATCCAGCAGCCTGCTGATTGCCACCGTGAATGAGTCCGGCTCTAAATGATTGGCAAGCAGCACGTCCACACCATTTTGTGTGAACGAGGGGATGCCACCGACCTTGGAAGCTACCACCGGCAGTCCTGAAGCCCAGGCTTCGAGTATCACGATGCCGAAGGGTTCGTGCCGTGACGGCAGGCAAAAAATATCAGCCGCGTGGTATGCGTTCAACAGATCTTCGCTGCCTCCCGGCAGACCTGGAAGTATGGTCACATGGTCATACAGCGACGCTTCATGAATCTTGTTGAGCAGTTCCATGCCATACGACTCAACCGTCACCGGACCGATCAGCACCAGGTGAATATCTTTGTGCTTGCGTAGCAAGTGCGGCATGGCCGATAAGAGCGCAAGCTGGTTTTTCTGGGGATCGATGCGGCCTACGTTCAGGATCACCCTGCGATCCTGGGGGATGCCGTTTTTTTCGCGGAAATCGTGGCCATTGCCATGCGCAAAACGATCTGTGTCGACGCCGTTGGGCAGCCACTCGACGCGCTTGTCCGGGTAACGCGCCTGCACCGCTTTCTGCTCATTCTGCCCGACGCAGATGATGGCGCTGGCGTCTTCCAGCACGCGGCGTGAGCCCAGCATGGCGCCAATTGCCCGGCCCCACTCAAAGGCGCCCTTAAGGGGTTCCAATATCTGTTGCATTTCATCACGGGGAACATCAATGACACCGCCGTGCAGGCTGATCACGTAAGGCAGTCCGCGCAGACGCGCAGCGGTCCGGACAATGCCACCCAGTCTTTTGCCACTGTGTGCGTGCAGGATATCAACACCCTTTGCCTTCAGAAGTGCCTTCAGCATAGGAATTGAAAGCAGGTTTCCACCTTTCTTATCCATGGCCCGCTTGTTTTCATGGGACAAGCCCCAGAACGGATAGACATAGCCGTGGCGGCGGACGTCAACACCCTGGATTTTTTCCCTGGATTGGTCACACAGCGCGGTCGTGGTGAAAATCGAACTGTAGTGGCCACGGGCGTTCAGCGCCTTGCTGGTCTCCAGTATCGTGGTTTCCATACCGCCCCATTCTTCTTTGACAAACCGGCGCGGAACCTGGATAACCCCCATGTTTTCATGCTTGCAGGCGCTGCGTCCGGTCAAGCCCCGGTTGGCGGGTGGCAATGTGCTGGGAAAGGGACAAGTAAGTGACATTATTGGTTTTCCCGGGTCATGATTCCTGGTAGTTGGCTAATTGAGAATTTCCGCTTTGCTGTGTTTTTCCTGCAAGCGGTGACACGGGCCGGCACGCCCACGGCGATTGAGAAAGGTGGAATATCGCGGGTAACTACGGCACCAGCACCGATAATGCTGCCCCGGCCGATGCGAACGCCCTGCAGGATGACGGCGGCGGTACCGATCCATACGTCGTCATCGATGATGACCGGGTCACAATAGGTGCCCTGCCGGTTCATGGGTACATCGTTGCGCGAGGCATGATGGGATACCGTGTTGATAACGCAGTGACTGGCAATCATCACGTCACTGCCGATGTCGACCCCGCCGTTTCCATAAACAATCGAGCCGGGGCCGATCCAACCGTGGTCACCGATGGCAACATGGCCGCGGTTGGCATTGATCAGTACGTTTTCAAGCACGCTGACATGGTTGCCAATTCGGATGCCCGTGTCATTATCGGTATTGGCGCGTAGCAGGACCTGTCGTGCAATGCGGCAATACCGGCCGATAATAATGTTCGCGGCGTATTCAAAATGCGCAGTGGGTTGAATGTCCGTACCGGATCCCAGCGAAGCCAGGCGATTCCGCCACCAGTAGTAACGCAACGAGCGGCCGGCGTTGCGGATCAATGTCGTTGCATTAGCCATGCCGGTCTCTCGTGTTCAACGCAGCCGACAGGGACCGGGTTTGCAGAAACCTTTCCAGTATGCGGATAACCCGGGTCCTTTCAGGCCGGCGTATACCGGTAAAGCTGACCAGGCAGGCATAACAAAAGACCGCAACAATTCCCTGCAGCGCCAGGTCTGTGAAGCTGCTGACGGGCCAGTAGGAATCCATCCAGTCAGCCACCATCAGCATCGGCACAGCGCTTAACAGGACCGGGATGACACCCCGCAGCACCGTACCCAGGGTGATTGCCTGCCGGTTGCAGGCGCGTTTGAGCATCATGCCGAATTCAAGAATACAAGCCGCCGCCAGGGTTGATACGGCTGCGCCGGCCAGCCCCATGCGTGGAATCAGCAGCAAGGACAACAGGATATTGAATAACGCGGACCCAATCATGATAAAAGCCACGCCACGATGACCGCCTGTCATCCCCAGAACATTGGCGGCATTAAGCTGAAGTGTTGAGAACAGTACTGCTGCCAGCAGGATACGAAGTGGCAATACCACAGCCTGCAGCTCTGGACCCACCCACAGGACCACGATGTGCTCCGCATGGAAAAACAGCAGTCCCAACAACGGTGTAGCGATGATCATCAGGTAACGCGTGCCATCAACCAGGATGGCGCGTACCATCGCCTGGTCACCGGCCCCGATGGAATGCGACACCAGCGGCATCAGGGCATTGGAAAACTGCTTGTTCAGAAGGTAGCTGTACTCGCTGATCTTCGCCGCGATGGCGTAAGCGGCAACGGCTGTGAGCGGCAGAAAGCCCTTGATGATCAGTACATCGCTGCGCAGGGTGATCAGCAGGGCGATATTGGCCAGCATGAAGTACATGGCCAGCGGGGCTACTTCAGTCAATCGCCTGAGGCGTACCAGGCTGGTGGCCAGGCGGAACGCAGGGATCAAGCGCGAGGCGACCGGGATCATCACCATCGGTGCCAGTAACATGACAGATGCGTAGGCTATGGCCAGTCCGGTTAATCCCCAGCCGTTCAACAGCATTGTTACAACCAATACGGCGTTGACCAGTATGCTTCCCGTTTCAACCAGGTTGACCAGGTCGAAGCGGCCGGCTCCGATCAGCGCTGAGCGAAACACACTCAGTGGCAGGGCCAGCGCCATGGCGATACCGGTGATGGCCATCACGGTTTTGAAGCTGTCTGCCTGCTGCGGATCAAGCCCGAATACCTGTATGCCCGCAGGAATAAATGCGATGAGCAGTAACAGGCAGAATCCACCCAGTACCGAGTAAACCACGAACAGCGTGCTGAGGGCTTCGTTACGCGCGTCAAAATCCGAGTTTCCGGAACACTCGGCGACGTATTTAACCGCAGCTGTGCCAAACCCCATGTCAAGCAAACCGAGCACACCGGTCACTGCCAGGCACAGCGCCCACAAGCCAAACTGCTCCACGCCAACTACACCGAGGATAAACGGCGTGATGAAGAAGACTGCAACGATGCCGGTCAGAAAGCGGGCATAACTTGTTGCGATGTTAAAGGCGATGCGCATGTTGAGTACTTAGGCCGGCAGGCGAACACCGGCTTCGGCCTTCATCAGGTGAAAAATGTCGGTAATTGATTCCATCGGCACCGGTGCTTCAACATTTGAAAGCAGCGCGGCATCGGAGTCTTCATGATCCGGATGGTAGCCGTGCATACCGGTAATGGGTTTGAGACCCATGTGGCTTGGTATGATGATGACTCCCGGATCGAGCAGGAAGATGAGTTCACCGTATTGATCGCCCTCAAAATCACAACCCAGGGTTTCGAGTTCTGCCCGGCTCAATACCCTTCCGCATTCAACACTTGCCAGTTCCTGTTCGATGCGGGAACGCGCGGCATCATTGAGGAACCAGAACCTGGCCATGGTGGAGTCATAAACCGCGACATAGTCGCTACCGTAGTGCAGCGGCAGTGCCTCAATGAGGCCCATCAGGTCAATATCTTTGTTGACCGTGGCCATGCCATGATCTGAGCAGATGAAGACACGCACATCATCGAAGCGCCTGCGTGCCGCCGCAATCAGGTCGCGCAGCTTTCTCTCATACCACTCAAGTTTACTGTCCACGGCGTCACTGTCCTTGCCGACCTGGTGCAGCAGGGCGTCCATGGACGCCAGGTACAGGAAAGCAAAGTTGATGTCATCGTTGACGATAGCTTGCTCGCAGGCATCCAGGTTGACTTCCTCAGAAGCGTGCCAGTCGGATACGTGGTAGGGCACCCCGAAGCGTTCCAGTACGTCGAAAATGTTCTCGCCCTGATTCATTCCTCTCGGCTTGAAGATGTCCTTTTTTTCGCAGTAATCGAACAGGTCTATATGTTGGAAAGGCAGGTTGTAGAGTTGAAAATAACCTGTGAAACCCAGTACTCGCCCAACGATGCGGCTGAGTAGATTCCGCACGCGGCCGCGATCAATCAACCAAGCGGGCAGCCAGCGCAACGGGCGCAAGCAGCGAAAAGGAGAGGTTTCCTTTGAATAATAGAAAAATGACCAGTGGCGGTGATCACGGGGCTGTCGCCCGGTCAGGATTGAAGGCACGCAGGCAGAGGAGTAACCAAAAACCGAACGCAGTTTCTGCCGGTAAGGCATCTCGTACTCCAGGAATTTTCTTCCCTTGAGCACTTCCCAGCCGAGCGCGTCGATGAATATCACCATGGACAGTGTCTGTTGGTCGCCTCGTGCCAAGGGGGTGGGTGCAGCCGTCAAAGGTATGCGCAGTTGCATGGATTCGATGTTATGTTCAGTGCTATGTTCGAGTTTCATTCTTGTCTTGATCCCGTTTCCTAAATGATTCACTCTCTTGTATATGCAATCTGTGTGCCATTTGCATAAATCTCAAAGAAAACAAATAAATACAAATGAATAGAGGGTTTATCGGGTACCGATCAGGATCAGATCGTTGCAATTCAGGGAATGATTTTTGCAAATTGCAATGATGTAGGCTGTTGCAGGTGTACGCAGAAGCCTGCGCCCTTTGACTCTCGGGAATGAATTACATAGCATCAGGATTGATGACCGAATTCAATGAAACCTTTGACTTGGATGTGCTCCGCCGAAAGGCGAAATATCTTGAGGTAATTCATGAGTTTGCACTATCGCAGGTCGACCTGAATTCGTTGGACGAAATTTTGTGGAACGTGGCCAAGACAGCGATTGCCAAACTGGGTTTTGTCGATTGCGTCATTTATCTGCTGGATGAGGACGGTACGACCCTGATCCACACCGGCATTGCGAGGGTCAAAAGTATCAGCCGATGCGCGAGTCGAGTACTACCAAATCTTCTGGCCGTACTTGCTGGACAAGTGGAAGAAGTACGATGCGCACATGGTCGCTTTCGCTCCAGAGAATCCGCTCGGGCAATGGCGCAACATGATTCAGGAACTTTATGACATAGAACTGAAAATACCCGACGAAAACATCCAGGAAGTTAAAATAATTATTAGGGCGGGAGAGGTAGTCTTCGCTGAAATTACCCGATTTGTCGAAGATACCGAATATTTCGCGGCCTTTGTCGAAACTATTGCATCGGAAATGCTGCCAGAGGCAGAACGTAATTTAGAAATCATCTCACGTTCGTTGATGACGCAGTTCGAACAATTGGTAAAATTAAATA
>JAZFUZ010000215.1:0-3821 GCA_036447475.1 Lysobacterales bacterium
GGCCCGAAACGACCTTACTCTACCAGATCATCCGTGAGTACTGGCCCGAGTTTCAGGCCGAGCTGGCCAGCCAGGGCAAGTATTTACCGGCCTACATCACCCAAGAATTTGAGGCGTATCTTAAGTGTGGAAGACTTGAGCATGGCTTTCTCAGGGTCCGGTGTGAGACTTGCCATGACGAGAAGTTGGTGGCTTTCAGTTGCAAGCACCGCGGTTTTTGCCCCAGCTGTGGGGCACGCAGAATGGCCGATAGTGCCGCCCTGCTGGTGGACGAAGTTCTGCCACATAAACCGATGCGACAATGGGTCCTCAGCGTGCCTTTCCCGCTGCGCTTTCTGTTTGCCAGTCAACCCGCCGTCATGGGCAAAGTGCTGGGCATCGTCTATCGCACTATTGCCACGCATCTGGTCCGCAAAGCCGGCTACACCAAGACAACGGCACAGACTGGCGCTGTCACCCTGATCCAGCGTTTTGGCAGTGCGCTGAATTTGAATATCCATTTTCATATGCTGTTCCTGGGTGGTGTCTACATCGACAGTCCCCATGAATCCCGTGTGCAGTTTCGCTGGCTCCAGGCGCCGCCCAGTGATGAACTCACCCATCTCACTCATACCATCGCTCACCGCGTTGCCCGGTATCTGGAGCGCCAGGGTTTGCTGGTGCGCGATGCCGGCAACAGTTACCTCTCCGCCGAGGGCGTGGATGCCGACCCGGATTCGCCGATGAACCAACTGCTGGGAAGTTCAATTACTTACCGCATTGCTATGGGACCACAGCAAGGCCGCAAAGACTCAAACGCGTCTTCTTAACATCGACATTGAAACCTGCCGTGAATGCGGTGGTGATGTGCGCATCATCGCCAGCATCGAGGACCCGGTGGTGATCAGGAAGATACTCGCTCACCTGGATGAGAAAGCGGTTACAGCGGTTACCGCCCGGTTGCCACCATGCCGGAACCCGCTATTGCTTCAGACTCATTTCATGTTAGAAACACGCACCCCCTTCAGACCCGTTTCATATTGGACAAGACTCATTTTTGCCAAATAAATCATCACAGTTCATAATACAGACCGCTGAATATTGTGGCTTACTCAATTCACGCTTTGTAGGAGAAATGGCAAGTGATTACTGGTGATCAGATCATTGCGCATTTTGTCGGGGACTATATTCTTCAAAGCGACTGGATGGTCAGGGAAAAAAGCCACCGGTGGCTGGCGGCCCTGGTGCACGTCATTTTTTACACCCTGCCTTTCCTTTTCCTCACCACCAACCCCGTCACACTGGCCGTGATCGCCGGCACCCACATGGTGATTGATCGCTTTCGCCTGGCCCGTCACCTCATCTGGATCAAGAATTACCCCTGGCCGGGCAGCAGACCCTGGTCGGAATGCAAGGACACCGGTTTTGATCAAGATGTGCCAAAATATATGGCTGCCTGGCTGCTTATCATCGTGGACAACAGCATTCACATACTAATCAACGGGGCGGCCATCAGCTACCTCGGTTGACAACCCGGTCACTCCGCGACAGCGTCAGCGGGCAGCCTGACCGTGAACACAGAGCCCTGGCCCGGTTTACTCTCCACGCTGATATTTCCGCCCAGCATTGCACAAAATTCCTTGCTGATTGTCAGGCCCAGACCCGTGCCGCCGTATTTCCGTGAGGTGGAATTATCAGCCTGGGTGAATGCCTCAAAAATGTGTTCAAGCTGATCGGGCGACATACCAATGCCGTTATCGGTAACACGAAAGGTGAGCCATTCACCGTCATCGTGGCTTGACCGCTCAGCTTCCAAATGGATCGATCCCCGGTCGGTGAATTTTGCCGCATTGCTAAGCAGGTTTAGCAGGATCTGACGGACCTTGGTATCATCGGAGTGCATGTCACCCAGGTCATCAAAGTCTCCGATGTCAAGTTCATTACCGTTTTTCCCTATCAATGGCCGGGATGTCATGACGACCTTAGCGAGCATGCTACCTACGTCAAAATGTGACCGGTCCACTTCGAGCTTTCCAGCTTCGATGCGGGTAAAATCGAGTACGCCACTGATCAAATCCAGCAGGAAAACACCTGAACCGTGGATTTTCATCAAATCATCGCGGTATTGCTGGTGGCCCTTCTCTTCGGTCTCCTCACGAAGCAACTCGCTGTAACCGATGATGGCATTGAGCGGGGTACGCAGTTCATGGCTCATATTGGCCAGGAACTGGCTCTTTGCCTGGTTGCTTTCCACTGCCTCGGCCCTGGCAGTACGGGTTTCTTCGAACATACGTGCGTTGCGGATACCGGTTGCCAACGGTGTGACGTAGCGCTGGATGCGGTCGATTTTATCGTCATTTAGGTGCATGGAATCCTGCATCCGGCCAAAGGTAATCACGCCAATGACCTTGCCTTCAATTTCCAGCGGGCAGATGAGCACGGATTTGACTGGATTGGCGTCATGTGCCCAGCGGTCAGACGGAGACATCTTCTGGACGTCTTCTTCACTGATTTCCGGTATCAATAGCGCTTCGTTTTGTTGCAGGACGCTGATCAGGCTACTGCCCTCTTCAGACAGGGAAATCCCCTCCTGCAGGAAACCATTCGGGTTCTGCGTCTGCAGATCGATACCGGTCACGCGGTCGACCAAAAGGCACTGGCGTTCCTCATCCAGCAGAAACACACTGATGTTGTCAAATTTAAAAACCCGTTGCAGGGCGTTGCGTATGGCTTTGATAACTTCGTCCAGGTCCAGCGTGACATTGACGGTAAGCGTGATCTCCTCAATATCCGAGATTTCCGCCAGTGCGTGCTCCAGTTCCGAGGTTCGCTCACTGACTTTTTGTTCCAGCGAGTGCTCGGATTCCGCCAGGGCTTTGTTCATGACCTCGGTCTCGGCCAGCACCCGGCGCATGCGTGAACCCACGTGCCAAAGCCCAAAGGTAGCCAGCCCGGTCACCACAATGATGTTGGGCAACATGATCAATGCCAGTGTTGCTTCCTCCAGGCTGGAGGGCAGGAAAGAACCATGCAAGGTCAGTGCTACAGCCGCAGCGCAAACCACCAGGGCGCCGAATGCGATCCTCAGCAGCTCAGTGGAAGAGGCGTAGGGAAGTGCGATGATCATCGGTATCAACAGCATGGGCAGCGCTGCCGGAAGCGTCGTTGAGCCACGGCTTGCGATCGCCAGCGCCAGGCTCCAGCAAACGGAAATGATGACGTAAATCGCAGGCTTGGCGCGCCCTTGCCTGGCGGTTTTCAAACCGTACAAAGACGCCGGATAGCAGATCAGTGTCATGATGATGGCGAAGCCCAGCGACGCCGGGCTTTGACGTATTGCGAACACTGCGAAGAAGAAGCAACCAACAATGAGCATGGCCCTTGAGAACCAGCCCATCCACTTGATCAGCAGGGACAGCTTCGCATCAGTTTCCACAATGCCTGGTGCAGATGTCGATTTTATGTTCATGGTATTCCTCGCTGTGGTTAAAGCCACTCACTGATGAAGTTTATTGCCTGGTATTCACTGCCAGTTCTCCAGTAGTTCACAGGCCCTCTGATAACCTGCCTGTACGATCCGGTCGAAAGACTTAACATCCGTCATACTGAATTGCCGGACATGTGGATCGATCAGCAGGTCTGCCATCGCGCCCAGTCGACGAACTTCTTCCAGTGTTCCGGTTTCGGTCGATTTCAACATCATCGTTGTCAGCCCCGGAACCCGGTATCGAGGTGCAAAAGGCAGCCAGCGGCCGCGTAGTACGGCCCAGGGTGAAGGTGTTTCCGTATAAGCAACCTTGTCCGGAATGGGTGCTGAAAAATCGACCGCAATAATTCTGCCC
>JAZFUZ010000216.1:0-5294 GCA_036447475.1 Lysobacterales bacterium
ACCGGGGCGCACAAAGAAATCGTCCGCCCCGGCTTGCCGATGCGGATTTTGTCTGTTTTATCTAGTGGTTAAATCGGAAAATCAGACACCGCACGCCAAGCCGTTACGCATACAAGCGCAACAGCAACACAGACACGTGCAGTGGTTAAAAGTATTCATCACGCGAAGGTTAGCCCGTTCCGGCGGGCGTTGTCAACTACCATCCGGGCTCAGAGCACTATCTTTTGTGTGTTTCCTGGTGGACAGGCTTTTCTCGAAAGTACTCTGACCCCGGTTCGAAAAAATATCAATGCCAAAGCCGAGCTGGATGAACAGGCAATTACCGACGCCAGTTGATCATCCATTTGCTCACCACACCACTGCGTGATCGTGGTTTCGGGCGTGATGTGGATGCCGGATTCGGCATGAGCGGTACACAATGCAATTACGTTCCCGCGGGAACGTTTTTTTGTTCCTGGAAGTCTTGGTTCATCCCCGTGGGTGTGGGGAACACGGACGCGACTTGCGGATGGTGACGCCATTCTCGGGTGTACTGAGCGCTGGGTCCCGATTTTGATGGCCGGTGGGCGAGAATTTGAATAAAGGGGCCGGTTAATTTATCTTCAATAAAGCAACGACAATCCCCCCGATTTTGGATATTCTCTGCGTATGGATCAGCGAGGTGGAAAAGTGCACAAGACTCCCGTCAGGACCAATGTCATCCTGGAGGGTGTTCGTTATGAAATCCGTGGCGAACTGGCGGCCCGGGCGGTCGAGTTGGAACGGCAGGGTTACGAGGTGATTTCACTGAATATCGGCAACCCGGGGCTGTTTGGCTACCGCACACCGGAAACCATGCGCCTGGCCATAATCGAAAACCTGGGGCAGAGCGAGGCTTATTGCCACCAGAAGGGTATTTTTCCGGCCCGCGAGGCTGTGGTGATGCAGCAGCAGAGCCGGGGTGTGATGGATGTCACTGCAGATGACGTTTTCATGGGCAATGGTGTGAGCGAATGCATAGACCTTGCCTTGCGCGCCATGCTCAACAGCGGGGATGAGGTACTGGTCCCCAGCCCGGATTATCCGCTGTGGAGCGCTTCGGTTTCGCTCAATCACGGAATGCCGATCTATTATAATTGCTTGCCGGAAAATGGCTTCCAGCCGGACCCGGATGAGATTCGCAGCCTGGTGACGCCGCGCACCCGCGGCATGGTCCTGATCAATCCCAATAACCCCACCGGTGCTGTCTACCCCCGGGAACTGCTTGAAGAGATCGCACGGATCGCCGAGGAGAACCAGATCGTTGTCTTCAGTGATGAAATCTACGAGCAGATGCTCTATGGAGACGCAGAACACATTCCCATGGCCACACTGGTGCACGATACCCTGTGTGCGACATTCAACGGCTTGTCAAAAATCTACCGGGCCTGTGGCTACCGGGTGGGATGGATTACATTCAGCGGCGATCGGGGAAATGCCGCACAATACCTGCATGCCGTCGAGTTGCTGGCATCCCTGCGGCTGTGCGCCAACGTGCCGGGGCAGTGGGCTGTGCAGACCGCGTTGGGTGGTTACCAGAGTATCCGGGAACTGACCGCACCGGGTGGCCGCCTGTTCCAGTCACGCCAGGCCATCATCGATGGTGTTGCCAGCAGCCGCTTCATGTCACTGTGTAAACCGGATGGCGCCATGTATGCGTTTCCCGGCGTGGATACCTCGCTGTTCAAGGAATTTGACGACCAGAAATTTGCGATGGAATTATTGGAGAAAAAACACGTTTTGATCGCCCCGGGAAGCAGCTTCAATGTGCCGTTCCGAAATCACTTCCGCCTGACCACGCTTGCCACGGGCCGTATTATGGAAACGGTTTTTGAACACATGGAGGAAGTGCTGGAATCCATGGCGGATATGTAGGAGCGTGCCGCTGCACTATGCGGGCTAAATATCGGATCGGTATTGCAGCTCGGCCAGGCTGATGCTGTTGAGTTCTCCATCCGGATACGCCAGCTGTTTCGCCTGACCGAGGCTTTGCAGGGCGGCGTTTTTTTCTCCGTTTAAAAATAAAGAGCGAGCCAGAGTGAAGTGGAAACGATATTCCTTTTTATTCAGTTTTATTGCCCGCTTAAGCAGCTCAATGGCCTCTTCATAACGCCGCTCATCAAGAGCCTGGGACGAGAGATGATGCAGGTAATATGGATTTTTTCGACGGTGTCTTTCGACTCTTGAACGAACCCTTTCTGCCCGTACCAGATCACCTTCCACCGTGTAGATCGTGTACAGGTTGTTCAGGGGGACGGTCTCGGCCGGACTGATTTTCAGCGCGGTGAGGTAGGTCTTTTTCGCGTCTTCAAGTTGCCCGTTGCGGCTATAGACCACGCCGAGATTGGACCAGATGTAAGACGAGTCAGGCGCAATCCCGATGGCCTTCACGAAGTATGCGAAGGCTCTTGCCAAGTCATTTTCAACCAGGGCGTCCGCGCCGTGATTGTTGTAATACTGGGCTTCCGCCTCGGCATCCGAGAGCCTGCGAATCCGTGCCCATTTGGCGCGTTTGACCCCGCTCACATCGACGATATAATCGGACCGGCCGTCCTGTACCACGACGTTGACATGCATGCTGACCAGAAAGGTATTGTTGACATTGGTCCATTCGGGGGGAAGTTTAACTTCCTGGAACCAGGCTTTGAGCCCCGCTTCGCGTGCCATGGCAACAAACATGTTGGAAAAACTGAGGCAGTTTCCGCTTCGCCGCTTAAAAGTATCCGCGGCCGTCAGGGTCAGGGACGGATCATAATCAAAATTCAGCAGTATCGGGTTCAGTGCGGCGTAGACCAGGTTCCATGCTTTTCTCCCAGTGGCCATGTCGTCAGGGGCATAGTTGCCGATGAATCGTTTCATCGCTGCGGATACCGCCAGGAAATCCACGTTTTCGATTTCAACATGAGGTTGGTTTTCCAGCGGTGGGATGATGGTTGTTCGCTGGGTCTGGACAGCGCAGGACGAAAGGACCACAGACATCGTAAGCACGCCGAATAAGCGGGTGCATCTGATGCGTAATTGCCTGTGTGCCATGACCTCTGATTTGATCCGCGACTCAAGCTGAAGTTCCATCATACTACTGGAGCATGTTCAGCGGATGAGATTTTTCCAGGGATGATTTTGCCTAAGGATATATTCCAAATTCGCTTCGAGGGGGTAGTTATCCCAGCCTGATTAAGAGACACTACGTGCTTCACAGATCGTGGTATCCCATTTCTCGGAAAACAACAAAACGGAAAAAGAAATAATGAAACCGACGGTCAAGCCGGACAACCCCAATTTTTCATCCGGACCGTGCAGTAAGCACCCTGGTTATGATGTCAGAAACCTGGCCATTGAAACCCTGGGGCGCTCACACCGCTCAAGCCTGGGCAGGGAAGTACTGGGCCGCGTATGTACCGAAACCGCTGAACTCCTGGGCTTGCCGGAAGGGTACCGGGTCGGAGTGGTGCCCGCCTCTGATACGGGTGCCGTCGAAATGGCAATGTGGTCGCTGTTGGGGCCGCGGCCGGTTGATGTGTTTTCCTGGGAGTCCTTTGGCAAGGGCTGGCTGCTGGACATCATGCAGCAGCTGAAACTGGAGCAGGTCAACAGTTACAGCGCAGATTACGGCGCTCTGCCGGAGCTTAGTCTGGCCAACCCGGAGCATGACATCGTTTTTACCTGGAATGGCACCACATCGGGAGTCAAGGTGCCCGATGGCGAGTGGATTAGCGATCAACGCCAGGGCCTGACCCTCTGTGATGCCACTTCCGCGGTGTTTGCCATGGTGCTGCCATGGGAAAAACTCGACGTGGTGACCTTCAGCTGGCAAAAAGTGCTGGGCGGGGAGGCTGCCCACGGCATGTTGATCCTCAGTCCGCGCGCGGTTGAACGGCTCGAGACCTACACACCACCCTGGCCGCTGCCGAAGATCTTCCGCCTGACCAAGGGTGGCAAGCTCAATGAAGGTATTTTTAAAGGGTCAACGATCAATACACCGTCGATGCTGTGTGTGGCTGACTACCTTGATGCCCTGGCATGGGTTCGCAGCATCGGTGGTCTCGAGGCTGCGATCAGGCGCGCACAGCGCAACCTGGCCGTGGTTGATCGTTTTGTGAAGCAGTATGACTGGATCCATTTCCTTGCCATTGATGAAAACCAGCGTTCCAATACCAGTGTCTGCCTGACGCTTGAGCTGGATGATGAGCAGGTGAAAACCATGGTTCGGCTGCTGGCTGCCGAGGGTGTCGCCCATGACATTGGTGCCTATCGAGACGCGCCGGCGGGACTGCGCATCTGGTGTGGCGCAACGGTCGAGGAAAGTGACCTTGAAAAACTGATGCCGTGGTTGGCATGGGCTCATGAACATTGTTAAGCGGCCCTAAGGGAGACTCATTCAGATGTATCGCATTCGCACTTATAACCAGATTTCCGAGGTTGGTCTCAGCCGATTCCCTGCGGACCAGTTCGAAGTCAGCCCGGAGGTCGATGAACCCGATGCCTACATGCTGCGCAGTTACAAGCTGCATGGCGAGCCGGTATCGGATCGGCTGTTGGCAGTGGCACGGGCCGGGGCGGGCGTGAACAACATTCCGGTCGATGGATACACCCACAAGGGCATCGTTGTGTTCAACACGCCTGGCGCCAACGCCAATGCGGTCAAGGAATTGGTGACCGCCGCCTTGTTGTTGAGTTCAAGGCGTATTCTGGAAGGCATGAACCGTGTGCAGGAGTTGACGGACATCACCGATCCGGAGGAAATGGCCAAACTGCTGGAAAAGGAAAAGAAACAGTTTGCCGGCAGCGAGCTGACCGGTAAAATCCTGGGCGTGATTGGCCTGGGTGCGATTGGTTCGATGGTGGCCAACATGGCCCTGGAGCTCGGTATGAACGTGGCCGGATTCGATCCCGCCTTGTCCATCGAGGCTGCCTGGCGTCTGTCCAGCCGGGTACGCAAAACAGACAGCATCGAGGCCCTGTTGAAACAGGCGGACTTCGTCAGCCTGCACGTACCGGCGATTGAGCGCACCCGACACCTGATCAACAGCGAGACACTGCGCCGTTTCAAACCCGGGGCGAAACTGCTCAATTTTGCCCGCGAGGAAATTGTCGATGTAGAAGCCGTGGTGTCCGCACTCGATGAAGGTCGTCTTGGGGCTTATATAACGGATTTCCCGGTGCCGGCATTGCTGGGTCGCAAAGACGCGCTGCTGTTCCCGCACCTCGGCGCCAGTACGACGGAAGCGGAGGAGAACTGTTCGGTTATGGCTGCCGAGCAGTTGATGGATTTCCTG
>JAZFUZ010000217.1:0-5880 GCA_036447475.1 Lysobacterales bacterium
CGGGAAGTAATCCAGACCTCTACGACGGTTACCCGATCGCGCTCAAGCTGAATATCGGTGGTATGCTGCCAGAGGCTTTCGAAGTATTATTCCTGACCGGTGATTTTGACCAAGCCATCCTGAACCGGATCAGGCAGGAAAAATTGGATTAGGCCTGCTCCAGGGTTCAGGCTACATTCAGCGAGTCGTCGTAAAGTAAAAACAAGAAACAATCCATTTTTTGGGTGATCAGAATGAAAACACTGATATTGGGAACGCTGAGCTGCTTGCTGTTTACAGTGGCGTGTACGCCCACGATCAAAGTGGCAGCACCTGACAAGCCGATCGAAATCAACATGAACATCAACATCAGGCATGAAATCCTGATCAAGGTCGAAAAAGAAGTCGAGGAAATGTTCGAACAAGACGATGATTTGTTCTGACCACTGGTCAAGCAACGAGTCCAATGATACGGGTGGTACAACATGATGAACAAGCTTCAAATAAAGGCCGGGCGATTGTTTACTGCCCTGCCCATTTACCTGTTAAGTATATCGCTTGCCGTGGCTAGTGCGCTGGACCAACCCAAGGCTGATGGTATGGTCGGTGAACAGGCGGATGGCTACCTGGGTCTCGTTCACCAGGATGTGCCGCCGGATATCAAGGCCCTGGTCAGGGATGTGAATGCCAAGCGCAAAGCCCGCTACCAGGCTATTGCCGGAAAACAAAGTGTGGCCTTGTTCGAAGTTGAACAAGTGGGTGGAACATCCGCAATAAAAAAAACCTTGCGCGGCAACTATATCAAGGGCAGCAGTGGCAGGTGGCACAAGAAATAAGCTGGGCTCAAACCAGGGAGCGCGCATGGCGCTCGTGGCCGGGCGCAACTTAGAACCGGACACAAGCGATGCGCCGGTCGGTCCCCGGGGTTGGTCGGTTGCCTGAAGTGACTGATACTCGACAAAAGCGTCCCTCACCGCTTCTCGGTCATCTATTGGCCTGTTTGTAAAATGGGTTGGTGCCGGAGGTGTGGTCGGTGGCGTCGATGATGTCGACAACCTCCGGGGCGACCCGTCGAACCATCAGTTCGAAACCCTGGCGCAGCGTAACCTGGGAGGCCGCGCAACCCTGACAACCACCGGACATCTCGATGAAAAGATTGCGGTCCTTCACCTCAATGATGGAAATCTTCCCACCATGCGAGGCGATAGAAGGGTTAGTTTCCCGGTCGAGCAAATCCTGGACGACTTCCCGGATCTCGTCATCGTTCCGGTTCCCGGGAGACGAAGGCCGCGGCGCTTCGAGGATGGCTCTCACCCCGGTGAGGAGCTGCGTCCGGATCACAGTACCGACCTCCGACCTCAAGCTGTCCCACGATACGCTGCCCTTTTTTCCGATGGTGAGGACATTACCGGCGACGAGCACGTGAGCAACGCCCGCCAACCCAAACAGACGTTCGACGAGCGGCGATCCCGCAGCCCGTTCTGGATTGTCGAAGAAGAAGGGTCCACCGGGATGCACCACCCTGCTGACCGTGAATTTACAGGAATCCGGATCCGCGATGGAGGTTTCGGCCCGGATGGCGATCGACGACGGGTTAGAGAGCCTGTCAGACATCTTCGACAACTCCTGCCGCACTTCGCTCGCCCAGCTCGCGCAGGTTGGTGAAGGAGTAAATTCCGGTGCTGTGACCATCGCTCCAGTTGACCGTGAAGGCGTAATTGCCGACGCTCGAAACCGTGCGTGGGGACACGTCAGGACGTACCGTCTTCGGGTCGAGTAAGGGCCGGCCGCTCATCTCTTCGATGCACAACGCACAATGGCAGGCCAGCCGAAGGTCCCGGACGTCGAAGTCCTGGTGATGGCCGTCCTCCCAAAGAATTGAAATCGTCCGCTCATCTCGACGTCGAAAACCGACGGCAGTAGTCGGTGAGCCTTGTGGGCGGACCGCGGCTTCGACCCACAGTGGCTGGCCCTCCCCGGTATCCCAGTTCCACGCGAATGGCTTGAGCGCTGCCGATGGGTGTCCCTGGAGCTGACCGGCCAGCTCTGTGGCGATGGCCAGGTACGCCTTGGCGGCGACAGAGTTTGGCTTTTCCAGCACGATCGGACGTCCTTCGTCTCCGCCGATCACAATCTCGGCATCCAGGGGAATTGCACCCAGAAACGGAACGTCGAGTTCCCGGCTCATCCGCTCACCCCCGCCGCGGCTGAAGACGTCGGTGCCCTTCCCGCAATGGGGACAGGTGAAAGTGCTCATATTCTCGATGATTCCGAGGATGGGAACGTTCACTTTTTCGAACATGCGCAAGCCGCGACGAGCGATTTTGAGGCTCACGTCTTGCGGCGTCGTTACGATGACCGCACCTGACAGAGGAAAGCTCTGCGCGAGCGTTAGTTGTGTGTCGCCGGTACCCGGTGGTAAGTCGAGAATCAGGTAATCCAGAGTGCCCCACTGCACGTCCTCGATCAACATGCGCAGGTACTTACTCACCATCGGCCCACGCAGGATGGCCGGAGAATCGTCGTTGGTGATCAGCCCCATCGACACCGCCTGCAGGCCGTGGCGCTCGGCCGGAGAAATCTTGCCATCCGACGTCATTCTAGGCGGTTCGCCGATCGGCAATCCCAGCATTCCCGGGATGCTCGGTCCCAATACGTCCGCATCAACCAACCCGATACTACCCCCGAGAATTTTGAGGGAGAGCGCGAGGTTGACCGACACAGTCGACTTCCCGACGCCTCCCTTGCCGCTGCCCACTGCGATGAGGTGCTGGATGCCGGGTAATGTTTCCGCTTTTTGTCCCAATGGTGGGCCTTCGATTCGCGGACTGTTGTGTTGCATAGTTTTCTCCTTCGTTTGCCGACGGCCACGTTGCGCGACCTCAATCTGAAGAGCGGATAAGTAGTTTCGAATCAAAACTACTTTTTAAATGTTCCCTTGTCAAGGTAGATTGGAAAAGCTACTATCAGATGATGGGTGAGCGGCCAAAAGTGAACGAGCGTGCGGTTGCAGAACTGGTCGCTCGGATCGGTCGTACTGCTTATGGGGACGGGTTCGCCGAGGGGCTGACGCCAGCCCAGTGGACGGTGCTACGCTACTTCTCGCGTGCCAATCGCTTTTCGCGAACCGTATCAGGGTTCGCCGAGTTCCACGCCACCACGCGCGGCACGGCATCCCAGACGGTCAAAAGCCTGGTGAAAAACGGCTACCTGACCCGGAAGCGTTCGCAGCGGGACCGGCGCAGCGTGCGCTTTAATCTGACCGAAAAGTCGCTTACGCTGCTTTCGCGAGATCCGTTTGAGGGCCTCGTAGCGGCTGCCAGAGAGCTGTCAAATACCTCCCGCCAGGTGATGACTCGCGGTCTGGATCGCATGCTCCGACTGTTGGCCGTTCGTCACGGCAAAAGAGCTTTCGGCATGTGTCCCAACTGCAAGTACTTACGCACCGATATCTGTTGCGTTAACAACGAACCGGACTATCATTGCAAGCTGCTCGACGTAGCTCTGACGGAACCTGAGATTGACCAGTTGTGCGTTAATTTCGTGCCCTCCCGGTGATGTGACCGGTCGGATAGCAGGCGCCATAACCTGCTGCCATTCAGCTCGATTTTTCACCTATTGCTGCGGCGAAGCAGAGGCCATTTTGAGTACGTTCGTTCATAGTTTTTGTTAAATGCTATTTTTTTCCACCTGTGCCTGCGATCTCAATTCAACAACGTTGCCTTCAGGATCTTTGATATACACTGAACGGCCAAAACCTTGAGCACCATATCTATCGTCAAATTCCCCGGCTTCGACCCCATTAGACTCCAAATGGGCTTTGATTTCCTCTTCCAGAATTGGCTTGAGTTGCAGACAAAAATGGTCAACGTTGTTTCCAGTTTGGGTTGGCGCACCTCCACCCAACTTACCTAAACGACTGTCAACAACGACCAAATCTATCAGAGCGTTTCCTGCTCGTAACTGGGTTAATCCAATTACCGGGGATGTTTCCCGCTCAACTTTGCAACCCAAGATTCCGCTATAAAATTCCAACATCGCCTGCAGTTTCGTGGTTCTCAAAACAATATGATCAATTCCAGCTACTTCAAACATTAATTTATGTTTTCCTTAAATTGCTACTGCTTGCTTCTTGCCATCCAGCCTTTATTTATGAAGCTTGACTCTTATACATCCTGCTAGTGCGTGAACTATTTTTCCCTCTATTTTCGCAAGATCTTTTTGCTATTGAGACAACTCCATTGAGAGCATCAGATGAAAGTGGTCTGCAGAAACCGAGGATTGTGTCTATATTTGTAGGTACGGTGCCATCTAATTGGTTCCAGATCCAGTAACCAACATATTGAAAGGAACAAAAATGAAGCAATTACTTGTAAGTGCAATGCTGTTACTCCCCTTGTCTGCTTTTGCCGATCACATGGACGTTATAGAATTTAAGCTAGTGGAAGGATGCTCATTCTCAAAATACATGGAAATCGTTAGTGACTTCAACGAATGGGGCAAGAACTACGGATATAAAGCTGAAATTGCGGTGCCGTTGCAAAGCGGTAATCTAAGCAACATGTTTTGGCTAGGAACCAGTGCCAATGCTGCTGGCTTTGGTAAGACTTGGGATGCGTGGCGCGATGCGCTGAACGATCCGGACTCCGAACCTGCGAAGCTATGGGCGAGATTCTTGGGCTGCGAGGAAAATCTCAGCCGGCGTGGCTACGATATATATTGATGCAGTGTTGGATGCTTTCGCTGCTTAAATCTTGATGGGCGACGCCTGACTGACGCGCCCTAAAATGAAAGAAGCCGCATTCGGCGGATTCTTTCGTATCATCCTGATTAAACAGGTAATTTTAGTGGCTGGGGGAGAGGGACTCGAACCCCCACTGGCGGAGTCAGAGTCCGCAGTCCTACCATTAGACGATCCCCCAAATTCCGGATCGCCGAAATTCAACGGCGGCAAATACTGCCTGGGTCAGCGCTTGCTGTACTGCGTTGCCTTGCGGGCTTTGTGCAGGCCGACTTTCTTGCGTTCCACTTCGCGGGCATCGCGGGTGACGTAGCCGGCTTTGCGCAGCGGCGCGCGCAATTCTGCGTCGTATTCCATCAAGGCGCGGGTCAGGCCCAGGCGGATGGCTCCTGCCTGACCGGATATGCCTCCACCTTTGACGGTTGCCTTGATGTCGAACTTGTCGATCAACTCCAGCTTTTCGAGCGGCTGGCGCACGATCATGCGCGCGGTCTCGCGGCCGAAAAAATCATCGATGGAACGGTCGTTAATCACGATCTGTCCACTGCCCTTGGTCAGGAACACCCGAGCTGCGGATGATTTGCGACGTCCCGTTCCGTAATATCGTTCTGTTGCCATGTCAGGTTTCCCCATGTCGGTTAAGCATGTTGGCCCAGGCTCAAAGATCGAGCTCTTTGGGTTGCTGTGCGGCGTGCGGGTGTTCCGGGCCGGCATAAACATGCAGCTTGCGGAACATGGCACGGCCCAACGAATTCTTGGGCAACATGCCCTTGACCGCTGACTGGATGACCCGCTCGGGGTGCTGCTCCAGTTGTTTGCCCAGGGTAATGGATTTCAGGTTGCCAATGTAACCGGTATGATGGTAGTAGATCTTGTCATCCAGCTTTTTGCCGGTCACCCGGATTTTTTCAGCATTGATCACGACCATGTGATCACCCGTATCCACGTGGGGAGTGAATTCAGGTTTATGCTTGCCGCGCAAACGTGAAGCCAACTTGGTGGCCAGTCTGCCCAGTGTTTTATCTGTCGCATCGACCAGGCGCCAATCATGCACTACGGTCTGCGGCTTTGCTACATACGTCTTCATGCCATTCTCTCAGGGTAAAACCTCGACCAAAAAAGGTCGCAGGTGAAGGGCGGGAATTCTACTGGCTTCTGCC
>JAZFUZ010000218.1:0-6945 GCA_036447475.1 Lysobacterales bacterium
GGACAGCAGGATCAGGTAGGACAGGCTAATGACGAAGTATTTGGCCACGGTCATTGTCCAACCCTGCCGATAGACCCTTTTTAGTGACAACAGGAAGTAAACCGGTATCCAGGCGTAGATGGCCATGTTGACCCAGGACACGGTTGTTGTAATAGGACCTTCCTCGGTAGGCTCGAGCCAGCCCGCCCGCGAATTGAGGACCATGCTCAGCAGGAATATCACGAACAGGAAGGAGTGGTTGTGCAGGGCCAGTATCAGGTGCTCGATGTAGTATTTCCTGGCGAACAGGTACCAGAACTTGAACAGGAGCGCCGCGAGTGGCAGCAGGACGAACATGGTTACCGGCAACACGTCGAAGACTTTGTCTACGATCAGGTTGGGATTGGCCTCGATTTCCTTGCCTTTCTGGGGCGATTCCTCGATTTCGTCATTGACCCAGTCATTCACGAAATCCGGCATCAAGGGAATGATTAACGGGTTGGTCTCCTTATCCCACTGCTCACCATTGATATTTATAATGTCATCGTCATCTTCCGGTTTTTCAGGGTTTGCGGCGTCAATAGAAAGGACCGGTCCAATCCCGCTATCTGATAAGTCACGGCCATCGATTTTGATCGCGTCCCCTGCCAGCGTTGCAGCCAGGACGAAGAAAATCATGCTCGAGAAGATGTAAAGCCGCAAGGGTGGCGTATAGCGGAATCGCCGGCCGTCCAGGTAATCACGCGTCAGCTTGCCGGGCAAAAACAGCAAAGGCTTCATGGTCCGCGTGAAGCGCGAATCCAGTTCCAGGAAATCTTCCAGGAATTCCCGCAGCAGCACCGGGAAGAAGCGCATGAAGTTTTTGTCCGGCTGGCCACAGTAGTAACAAAAAGGCCCTTCGAGGAGGGTGCCACAATTTAAGCAGTGGCCGGAGCCGGCTAGGCGCCTGGCCGGGATGGTCAGGGATTTTCCGGAGGCCTCAGGGGGGTGCGGCACCGGTTTTTCTGTTGGTAAATTCGCATCTGTCATGGACTTCTCATTGTGTATATCCTCTCATGTACAATCTCCGGTTCGTCTCGTGGATCGGAAATCGGGCATCGGAAATTGTACTGCCGACATGACAAGTATAAACAAACAAAAAGATCACCCGGCTGAAATACGGCGTACCTTGCACCTGGCTGGCCCGGTGATCATCGGGCAGTTGGCGGTATTCAGCATGAGTTTCGTCGACACGGTGATGTCAGGCCGCTTGCCGAACAAAGAAGTTGCGCTGGCTGGTCTGGGCATCGGCGGGGCAGTCTGGTCAGCCCTGTTGATGTTTACCCTGGGTCTCCTGATGGCGGTGCAACCGAGCGTGGCGCAACTCGATGGCGCCGGCCGTCATCAAGCGGCTGGAGCCTACACCCGGCAGGCGTTCTGGGTTGCGGCGGCGCTGGCAATTCCGTACTGGGCATTTTGTTATTACGCTGAACCGTTCCTCGCCTGGTTCAGAATCGATCCGGCGATCGTTCCCGTTGCTGCCGGGTATCTTCGTGCGCTTTCCTGGGGTGCCCCGGGTATCTGCCTGACTTTCCTGTTGCGTTACTTCAGCGAGGGCACCGGTCATACGCGGCCCACGATGATTTACGGTGTTCTGGGGGCATTGCTTAATATTCCACTGAATTACGTTCTGATGTTTGGGAAATTCGGCTTTCCGGCACTGGGCACGGTTGGCTGCGGAATTGCCAGCACCATCGTGATCTGGTTTTCCGTGTTGATGCTGTTGGCCTACATTCTCCTGCACAGGCATTTCAAGCCCTTTGCACTGTTTTCCAGCTTTGATATGCCCGACTGGCGGCAGATATCGGAACACCTGAGAGTTGGTTTCCCCATTGCCATATCGATATTCGTGGAAGGCAGCCTGTTTGTGGGAGCGGCCCTGCTGATCGGTCGTCTCGGTCCGGTGCCGGCCGCATCGCACCTGGTGGCCATCAATTTCTCCGCCCTGGCATTCATGATCCCGGTAGGCTTGTCGAGCGCCATTTCCATCCGGGTGGGGAATGCCATCGGGCGTGCCGATCCCGAATCCGCCCGTTATGCCGGCCTGATCGGTATCGTGATCGTACTGGGTTTCCAGACCATCAGCGCATCGGTCATGTTCCTGTTCCCTGAGCTGATCGTGAGTATGTACACCGACGATCCCGGGGTCGCACCTTTGGCCGTCAGTCTGCTTTTCTACGCCGCCATTTTCCAGTATTCGGACGGCATCCAGATCTGTGCCGCCGGCGCACTGCGAGGTTACAAGGACACTCTGATGCCGATGGTCTACACCATCATTTCCTTTTGGTTTGTCGGTATGTCGCTGGGCTACTACCTGACATTCAATGCGGGATGGGGGCCTGCAGGTATGTGGATAGGGATGATTGCAGGCCTCAGCACCGCCGCCGTCCTGATGCTGGCCCGCTTCTATCACAGCAGCCGGCGCTTGATCGATCTTCATCAGGCGATTAATTAATTTTGCTACCGCTGAACCCTACAATATACGTGTGACAGCACACTAGTGCTCACCAAGAGCTCGGGCGCACTGTTTCTTTATGACTTTTTCTACTCGCTGCAACGCTGGGTAGTTCCCGTGGCAACTCTCGAAATCCACTCTTACCCGTTCCAGATTTTCTAACAATTGATGAGCTGAATCTTTCACCAAACCTTGTAAGAATTTAGGACGAATTCCACAATTTTGCGCCTCAGTTTCCCAGTGCTGTAGACGGATTATGCTCGGATTTCGCTCTCCCCCTACACTAAAAGCCATGTTCTCGTCGATGCGGGCCATTGCCCTGGTGCAAACCAAATCGTAAAAAGGAGCCAGTCTGGTTTGATCTTTTTCCGGATAGAGCAAAGAAAGGTTTTTTGCATGTCCATCTGAGTTGCCGGCCAGTACATTGAATATATGCCACCGGAGCAGGGATTGTGAATCGATTGCAGGATCTGTCGACGCATCCTGAACAAGCTGGTAGCACTGAGCAAATGTTGGGCCGCCATCTTCCTGATATTTGTACTGATACCCATAACCCAGTGCTTGGCAGAAATCTTCCTGGTGTAATCGATGTATCTTTTCGTCTTCATCCCGGTACCTGTCATAACGTGCGAGACATAGGTAGGAACTGTCTTTCAACTTGCGCAGTTGCACATCAACTGCGGGCAAGCCGATGCTCAGAGCGAGCATGGTAGTAAAAGTCTCGTAGGCAGGAATATTTTTATAGTCCGGGATTTCAAATTTGAGAATGTGACTCGACGGCGCCTCTTGCAACGGCAAATAGAACTGTTCATCGCAAAAAAGAACTGGGCATTTATCCTGAGCCCCTGCAAGTGAAAGGCGAGGGCGATCATCTTGTGGGATCCCCGCATAGCTTAGACCGCGTCGCATTATAAGTTTGCGTAATTCTTCCTCACTCAAGAGGTGGTATTTCCTTGCAGACACGGACCTTGGTTTACGTTCAATTGCCAGAATGCTAAGAGCCCCGGCGCAATCACCGCCGATTGCCCGTAGCAGATCAAAGTCTGTATCGGGGATTTTGCGATCGCGCACAGTGCGTGTCCTGGCGCCACCTTCTGGCAGCAGGTTGGCAAAAAACTGTTGCACCGTTCCCCCTGGTTCTGCCTGAAATTCTTTAGTCGTGAGGGGCAATCTCTGAGAGATTGCGAATCCGCCGTTCCTTACCCAATCTTCCGTGTAGCGAAATCCCATACCCTGTGGGCTGGACCGGTCGCGCCAGAGATAAGCTACCAGTCGATCTTCGCTCCAAACGGTTAGAGAATCAGAATCGCTCATTTATCTGGATTCGAATTCATGCCAGATTTAACGGGACGGACAAGCACTTCCAATCCAAGTATTTTTAGGGCCTTCAGTACCTTACCAATTTCTGCTGTTGGTTTGCCTCGCTCGAATTCGGACAGAAACCGTATACTTAGATTACTTAGTCCTGAAAGGGTGCTCAGGGTCAGGCGCTTGGTTTTGCGATGCGCGCGCGCCAGGCTTCCCAAGTTTGATGCTGTCTGTGTTCGCCCATATTGTGGTTGGTATTTGCTCATTTACCGAAGAGAAATTATCCCGTTCGGTACAAAGTAACAGTTTGAAGCTGGCAAATCAATCAAATTGTCACGAACGTGATTATTTATCCAATTATTAGTGCTTAGAGATCTAATATATCCCGTACGATAAAAATATAGGCTTAGTTGTAACCTAGCAGCCTCGGCAGCAACCGCCCCGGCACTTTAAGCTCCTATTCGGTCATCGTGGGTTCTCCTCGTAATGATTGTTGGCTCAGACGATCTGGAGCAATCACCTAAATATAGTTGAGAGCGCAAGAATTTGCTTGATCGACACGATGTGCGCACAGACTCTAATAAACAGCGGGCGCCTGATCAATCTTCATCAAGCGAATAGTTGGTTTCAGCAGTCTGAATCTTCCAGTTCCCTGAACCGCCGTTCCAGCTCTGCAATGCGCTCGCTTCGTTGTGACAACTCCGGGGAAGCCAGCCCCTTGGCCGCCTTTTCCACGCTCGGTTTTTCGCTTCCAAGCAGGTGCATTGCCAGCGCCAGGATGGCATAGATGATCAGTGCGGCCACTGTCTTGATGGCAAGAAAACCGACAAAGAGGGCTCGGAGCACCCAGACGTTCCATCTGAGCGACCGGGCAATCCTGGCACAGACACCGGCTAGCAGAGCCCCATCGGGTCGTTGATTCCACCTTTTCGGGTGAGCGCCCATATACTCAGGCTTCCTCTGGGGATTGCTCCGCCACTGCGGGTTCAGTCACTGTTGTTGCTACCGTTGCGGACCGTGTTTCAGCGGAAATTCGCTGCTTGAGCTGCTCGAGTTCTTCCTCGACGATCGGATCTTTTAGCGCCTCAGCGGCAGTATTCCAGATCCGGAGTGTGGGCCCGCCAACTTCGTAGGACCGCACCCGTGCTTCCAGGTTTTCCACCTGCGCCTGCAGGTGATCGAAGCGGCCCATGGCGCGCCGAATCTTCCTTTCGCCCGGTGTGAGTCTCTCTTTTCTTTGTGCCGTCATCGCGCGCGGCTCCGTTGTGTTGTACATGTCTTTGAGCTTCACCTTGGCATCTGCCAGCTTGCTCTTCAGGGTGAGCATATCCTGCTCCATATGAGCCACACGTTCCCTGACGAGTTCTTGCTCATGGCTTATGGATTCATGGCGGTCTGCGAATTCGGCCTTGGTTTTCAGGGCAGCCCTGGCCAGGTCATCGCGGTTCTCTGTCACCGCATTTTCAGCACGCCGTTGCCATTGCGCCACTTCGCCGGAAAGCTGGCCCTCCAATCGTTCCAGGTGCTGCTGTTCGGCCAGTAGATCGGCGCAGGCCATGCGTGCTTCTTCGCTGGCATCCTCCATCTCGCGGATCAGGGCGCGCAGCAACTTCTCTGGATCCTCGGCTTTTTCAATCAATGCATTAATATTGGCGGCTATGACGTAACGGAGGCGAGAAAAGGCTCCCATTTTTATTACTCCTGTTGAAAATTAAATTTGGTACCTGATTTGATGCAGATTTCGTGCCAAGAACATATATCCTATAAAAACATAGAGATATGTTCATCTGGAGGCAGTGTCCACGGTGGACAGTGGTGGAATTGGCCTGATCTTGGTGCAGGATCATGCAAAAATACAGCCACCATGCCTTCTTGGGCATTGTTTTGTAGCGCCTTGGGGCCATAAAATAGCTGGATTGACCAAAGGAATTTCTCATGAAGCCTGAACGATCCGCGCTCACGCGCTTTTTTCTCGGTATCTGGTACGTAATCGACGGTGCCCGAAAGCTGCTGCTCAACTTTATTTTCCTGCTGATCCTGTATTTTGTGGTCCTGGCGATTATTGACACCGATGACAAGGTAATTATCAAGCAGGATACGGCATTGATATTGCATCCTTACGGAAAAATCGTAGAGCAGTACAGTGGTACGCCGCTGGACCGGATTTTGCAGCAGGCCTCCGGGCAGGAACGTTCAGAAACCCGTTTGCGCGACTTGGTGGAGGCCATCAGGCGGGCACGTGATGATGACCGTATCGTGCGCTTGGTGATTGTGCCGACTAATGTGTGGCGTATCGGCATGGCATCCTTGCTTGAGCTCGAAGCGGCAGTGGTGGACTTCAAATCCTCGGGCAAGCCGGTTGTAACCCTCGCGGATAACCTGAGTCAGCAGCAGTATTACCTGGCGGCCCTTGCTGATGAAATCTGGTTGCATCCAAAGGGCATGGTATGGATTGATGGCTTTTCAGCTTATCGCCAGTTTTACCGTGAAGGCCTGGACAAGCTTGAAGTCGAAGTGAACCTGTTCCGGGTCGGTGAGTACAAGTCTGCCATGGAGCCCTTTATCCGCGATGATATGTCGCCCGCGGCCAAGGAAGCTAACCTGTACTGGATCGGCAGCCTGTGGCAGCAATATCTGGAAGGCATTTCCCGCAATCGCGGCATTCCGTTGGAAAACCTGTCCGAGGCAATTAACAACTTTGCCGACGGTCTGCAGGCGGTGGATGGGGACTTTGCACAATTTGCTCTCGAACTGGGCCTGGTAGATCGTCTGGTGAGCCGGCCGGAAGCACACCTGGAGTTAGCCGGCATGGGGGCAGCCGGGAGCGGTAGCGAAGGATTCCGTCAGATCGGCCTTGAAAATTACCTGGCGCTTACCGAAATGCAACATCGCCCTGAATCGAAAAGGAAGATCGCCATTGTCATTGCCGAGGGCGATATAGTCCGGGGCGTCAAGCCGCATGGCACGGTGGGCGCGGTGACCCTGTCTGAAGAATTGCGTTCCGTCGCCGAAGACAGCAACGTCGAGGCGGTTGTGTTGCGGATCAACAGTCCAGGGGGTGATGTATTTGCTGCCGAAAAGATAAGGCAGGAAGTGCTGGCACTGAAAGAGTCCGGAAAAACGGTGGTCGTGTCGATGGGTGACGTGGCGGCTTCCGGCGGATA
>JAZFUZ010000219.1:0-5516 GCA_036447475.1 Lysobacterales bacterium
CAATACAATCGGGACTGAAGCCGGGCCAACGTTACCCATTTCCGGGTAAATCGCGTGCACTTTTTCCGGATCGAGTCCGAGCAGTTTGACCAGCGAGTCGGTATGCACCTTGCTGACCTGGTGGATGATGAACTGGTCCAGCTCGCTGGCGACCCAGCCAAAGGCAATTTTTGCGGCCAGGAATGTCTTGGACGCAAGCTTCAGACCTTCGGATAACAGGACTTTTGTGTCCGCGGCTAGCGTGGCTGCGTCTGACGGCAGGGTTCCATTTTCCCAGAAGCGGCGGGCGCCGATGCCGGATACTTCCTCCAGTAAATTGTCGCGGATACCCAGTCGTTCGAAAGTGGCCTGAAGCTGTTGCTCGATTTCAATCGATGTGATGCGGATGGGAGGGTCGATGGCGGTCAGTGACTGGATTACGACATTCTTGAATTTCATGGGCTCCCCGCTTCTATCTTCGCAGTGCGCATTATAGACTGACCGGGGCCTGCTCGTACCACTGACCTGACAAGTGCTAACAGGCCCAAGGAGCGCTGCATGGTTTTACCGCTGCTCAATAATGGTCCCAGGGAAAAACATTTGGCAATGGTGGAAATAAATGCACATGATGGCCTGGTAAGATCTGAAGCATTCAGCGCATGCAGATTGCCGATGCGTGAGTTGGATCAACCGCGCCCGGGGGAAGCGCACATCTGGTATCTGCACCTGGGCAAGCTGGGAATGTCTTTGCGCCATGCACTCGGTGGAGAAGCGGGCCGGCCGGGGCAACAGCGCCCGACCCTTGGGCAACTGAAGTTTGCCAGACGTTTCTATCTCAAGCTGCTGCTGGGCGCCTACCTCGGAATCCCTGGTAAATCGGTGAAAATCAACCGCGGCAAGCGTGGTAAGCCTTCGCTGGACGAGTCCGAGCACCACAGCGATCTGCATTTCAGCATGGCAAAAAGTGAGGATCGTATACTGATCGGCTTTTCGTGCACCGCGATGCTTGGTGTGGACCTGGAGTCGGTAGAACGGCGCGCTCACGATCCACTGGGCGTAGCTCGGCGTTATTTCAGCACCGCGGAGGCCAGGGATCTGGAACTCACCAGCCCGGATCGCCTGGATGAAGCTTTTTTACGCACTTGGGCCTGCAAGGAGTCCGTGGTCAAGGCTTCCGGGCAGGGCATTGCCAACCAGTTTTGTCGTTTTACCGTGGAAACCAACCCGGATCAACTGCCTGTCGTGCTGGAGTTTGAACAGCAAGACCCGGCTCAGTGGTCGTTGGCCATGCTGCGGCCGGACGATGGCTTCATGGGCGCGGTTGCCTTGCATCGCCGGCGAATGGAGGTATGCGCCTTCACCCTCGTAGCAGAATAAGCCAGCTCTAAGGATTCACCGCCTCAGGATTGAAGCGGTGACCCAGGCGGCTACTAAAACGGCAGCGACAATGGTGAACTCTTCCGCCACGTGGGAACTCAGCAGCGCCAGTATTGGAAGTGTAATTCCCGTGGCAAGCTGCAACACGACCGACGGTTTTTGCGGGTCAATTGCCAGTGCCAGGAATACGAATCCGGATGCCCACAGAGATGCCTGTAGAAATTGTTCCAGGCCGGGTAGGGTAATGGCCCAGGCAGCACCGACGACAATGGCGAGCGCAGGCACAAGTGCGGTAAATCCTTTCGCTGCCAGGCACAGGGCGCGATTCAGAATCCTTGCAGCACCCGCTATTGATATCCTGCTTGGGAAGTCGTTTGGTAAGCATTCAATTGTATTCGCTCTCATCTTTTCTCTCCTTTAACAATACTTACTAATAAGTAAGCTCAGTGTGTAAATTTTTTTAATCTTTAATGCCCAGATCGGTACGGATCTGTTCGAACATGCTTTCGAGAATATCCATGCCGTGTACCCGTGCCATTTGCCTGGCTCCTTGTATCGTCGCCAGGATGGATAGCGATTTCCTTTCGGCGCAGCCCTCGAATGTGAATTCTTCGCGCTCACGACCCGTTTCAAGGACCTTGCTCAGCCACTTGATCGAATCTTTCATAAATCGGTCATTGGCGTCCTTGACGTCATCGCTGAGGTCGTCATAGTCGATTGCCAGCGCGCCAACCATGCAAATAGGGCGCCCGCACTGGCATTGATTCATAGTAAAGGCGAACAATCCTTCCAGTTGCGGCCGCGCGGGACCGCCGTAAGCCATGAATTCGGATGTGGTTTTCTTCAGGACCTGGTGGTTTTCATCGATCAGTGCAGCAATCAGGTCCATTTTGTTCGGGAAATGATAGTGAATGGCAGCATTTTTCACGCCCAGCGGTTCGGAAATATCCCGGTAACTGAAGCCGTTGAGCCCGCGCTGCAGCATCAGCTTAAACGCCTGGTCGATGATCTTCTCTCTGGTATTGCTTGCTGTCGTCATTATGGATTTCCTACTTACTTGCAGGTAAGTATACAGAGGTCCTGGATAATTGCAACATTTTTTTATACACGTTTGTTTGCCCTGATCAGCAGCCAGGCGCCAAAAAGCATGGAGGTAAGTCCCACAATGGAGAAACCATTGAGGAACCAGGGGCCGACTTCCAGCCCGGTGAGTAGGGCGCCGGTGATCAAAAACGCGGTGCCGCTGAGGGCGCGCAATATCCGGCGGGTGTCTTTGTGCCTGTCGCCTCTAAGCAAAGCCAGGTCCTGCGAGTCGATACGTCTTGTCAGTTGGCCCTCGGTGGCCTGTTTTAAATAATCGTGCAACAGGCCGGGCATGTCCGGGGCCTGGCTCAACCAGCCCGGTAGCCGCTTCCGCAGGTTTTTGGCGGTCTGCTCCAGGCCGTGTTTTTCCCTGAGGATTTTCTCCAGCTCCGGCTTGGCCACGGCCATGGCGTCGAAAGTGGGGGTGAGCTCCCGTCCGAGGCCTTCGATGTTCAACAGGGTTTTTTGCAACATGATCAGCTGTGGCTGAATATTCAGATCGAATTGGTAGGCTACCTGGAACAGTTTCAGCATCAGTTCGCCAAATGAAATTTCATTCAGGGGACGGGTGAAGTTGGGTTCTCCCACCGTGCGGATGGCGGCTTCCAGTTCGACCACCCGCGTATCTTGCGGCACCCAGCCGGCGTCGATGTGCAACTGCGCCACGCGGAAGTAATCGCGGTTGAACAGCGCCAGAAAATTCTCGGCGATGTAATACAGGTCCTTGGGTGCCAGACTGGCAACGATACCGAAATCAAGAGCGATGTAGCTGGCGTTCTCCGGGTCACTGACATCCACCAGGATGTTGCCCGGATGCATGTCGGCGTGGAACAGATTGTCGCGGAATACCTGGGTGTAAAAGATGCGGATACCGATCCTGGCCAGGCGGTCGAGGTTAACGCCGTGATCGCGCAGGCCCTGGATGTCACTGACCGGGACACCGGAAACCCGCTCCATGACCAGTACCGGCTCACGGCAATAAGGCCAGTAGATTTTGGGGATGTAGAGGTCCTTCGAGCCGGCAAAATTTCTGCGCAGCAGGGAGGCGTTGGATGCTTCGCGGTACATATCGAGTTCATTGAAAACAAAGGATTCGAACTCCCGCACGAATTCAGGCGGCTTAACGCGCTGAGCAGCCTCGGAGTACTTCTCGGCCAGGTTCGCGATGGCGTAGAGCAGGTCGATGTCGCGCCTTAGCTGTTTGCGTATGCCTGGCCGCACGACTTTGACCACCACCTTACTGCCGTCGTGCAGAGTGGCTGCGTGAACCTGTGCGATGGAAGCTGAGGCCAGTGGTTTCAGTTCAAAGGACTGGAACAGTTCCGTTACCGGTTTTTCCAGCGCCTTTTCGATGATGGCCTGTGCATCCTCGCCGGGGAAGGGGGGAACCTGATCCTGCAGCAGCGCCAGTTCATCGGCAATGTCTGCCGGGATCATGTCGCGGCGGGTAGACATGATCTGGCCAAATTTTACGTAAATCGGACCCATTTCATTCAGGGCCAAACGCAACCTTTCACCGCGCGGTGCATTGGCGACGTGGCGCCGACCCCAGGGTGCGATCACGCGCAACAGGCGCATGGGGCGATACAGGTGCGTGGCCACGAGAAATTCGTCGAGCCGGTAGCGAGAGAGGATCGCGCTGATTTTCAGCAAGCGCGTAAACTGTCGCAAGCCGTGAATCACGCTTCTCCCTCCGGCACATCGGCTTCGTGCATGATTCTCAACCTGGCCTCCAGGCGTTCAACGGCATCCCGGGTCTCGTCAACGGCGTCTGCGAAAGCCTTGATATCAGCCGACGGAACCAATAGCCCGCTATCGCGTTGGAGAAATTCGCTGACCATTTCAGCGGCTTTCACCGTTGCTTCTCTTGCCTGTTCTGAACCGCTGCGGATACCGGCCGCAACCTGGTAGCCCCAGACATCACCAAACAGCTGCGACAGGGTTGACTCCCAATCCGGATCGAGTCGTGAAAACAGTCGTTCGAGATCCCGTGCCAGGGTGGCGTCACCGCTGATATTGACGCGTGAGCTGGCCCGCCCCCAACTGCCGTCTCCGTCAGGAACGGCCATTGAAAACAGGGCGAGTGGTGAGCCGCTGATCACCGTGTCGGGTTCTTCAGCCGATTCGATGCTGACATCAACGCGCGTGGTTGAAAATGCAAAATACAGCTTAATGCCTACGTTCGCTAAATCCAGTCGCAGCATGCGGCCATCCAGACGCTGCAAACGGGAAGGCGCATCTTCATCCAGTGCCAGGACGCGATTGATGGCAGTGTCAAGCATGGCTGCCAGGATTGAAGGGAGCGGGGTGCGGTAATCAGGCATGATCAGGCATGGACCCCACTGTGGATGGCGACGATTCCACCGCTAAGATTACGGTACCTGACATTGGAGAAGCCCGCCTTGCGCATCATTTCGGCCAGTTCTTCCTGGGGGGGATGTTGGCGGATGCTCTCGGCCAGGTAGCGATAGCTGTCCTGGTCACCGGCGATCAGTTTGCCGAGCACCGGCAGGATGGCAAAAGAATAACCGTCGTATACTTTTTTCAGGGGTTTGGACCGTACTTCCGAGAATTCCAGGATCAAGACTTTTCCGCCCGCGCGCAGCACCCGGTGCATTTCGCCCAGGGCCGCGTCCTTGTCGGTAACGTTGCGCAGGCCGAAAGCGACGGTCACCGCATCAAATTCACCGTTGCCAAATGGCAGGCTCTCGGCGTTGGCCAGTGAGTAGCTGACGTTGCCGGAAATGCCACGGTCTTCGAGCCTCTGCCGGCCGACTTCAAGCATGGCTTGATTGATGTCAGACAACACAACATGACCGTTTTTGCCGACGCGCTTGCTCAACAGGGCCGCGATGTCGCCGGTGCCACCGGCCAGGTCGAGCACCTGCTGGCCCAGCCGTACACCGCTGTAGGCGACAAAATCCCTTTTCCATATCCGGTGAACGCCCAGCGACATCATGTCGTTCATCAGGTCGTACTTGCCGGCCACAGACTCGAACACTTCGCGTACCAGCCCGGTCTTGTCCTTTACCGGGACTTGGCGAAAACCGAAATGTGTTGTTTTCTGAACTTCCTGC
>JAZFUZ010000220.1:0-9965 GCA_036447475.1 Lysobacterales bacterium
AGCAAATGAAGCAGGCGATCGTGCAGTTCGACGCGGGCGGCCATCAACTCCATGCCGCAGCTGCGCGCTGGCGCCTGGGAACCGCGCTCGGCAGTGACGAGGGGCAGACCCTCGTACGCGAAGCTGACGAGTGGCTCTGCGGCCAGGGCATCCGCGACCGAAGGTCCGTTTCACCAGCGAAAGCGGCCGGCTGGAGGCCTCGCGCCGGGCGCGGGTGAGCTTGTCGTAGAACTCGGCGTCCTCAAACTGGGCCAACTCCAGCGTCAGCGCTTTTTCCAGGATTATTACGTTGACACGCTGGCCCAACTGGGCGCGCAGCAACGCCTGGCACAGGGAAATGCCGCGCTGGGCGCCAGTCAAGGCTGCCACGATCGCCGCCTCGATGGCCACCAGGGTGAATACCCGCGTCATTGAAATGACACCGGAGTCCTGCATCGCTATAGCGGCCGCGATAACCGCATCGATGATCAGCGCACCCACCCAGGCCATTGCCGCCGGCAGCACGCCGGCCAGCAACGTAAGTACAGCCAGCGCTACCGTAAGCCGGCGGTTGGTGGTCCACACCAAATCCATCGCCCGGCGGCTGTAGCGGAACACACCGAAGAAGCCACGGGTGGTCGCTTCAGGGGGTGGTCCGCGCGTGGAGTGATGGGCCATGGGGGCTCATGTTACATGATGCTATGCTGAGCATATGTTCAGGGCCTGTTAACACTTGACCCCGGGAGAGAACCTCTATGAAACGTGTTTTCAAGATTTTGCTGGGCCTGCTTGGCGGCATCATTGTTCTGTTGATCCTGGCAGCGCTTCTGCTGCCCTTGATTTATGACCAAGAGGACCTGGAAAAGACGATTGCGGCCAAGGTCTCTGATCAAACCGGGCGAGAGCTGAGCATTGACGGTGCGCTGAATTTCTCGGTATTTCCGTGGCTGGCGGTGGAGGTTAACGATCTTCGCCTCAGCAACGCAGACGGTTTCGGCGACCGGCCCTTTGCACGAATCGCCCGGGCCCGGGTGGGCGTTGCATTGTTGCCTTTGTTCCGCAAACAGATCGTGGTGGATGAAATCACGCTCGACGGGCTCGATCTCGCGCTGGTGGTAAACGCCCGGGGGGAGAACAACTGGGCCGATCTGGCCGATGGGGGGGGAACCGAATCGGTAACGGTCGCGCAAGACGGGGCCAGCGAGTTTTCCAGCCAGCGGGTGGCCGGGCTGAATATTCGTAATGCCCGTATCGAATTCCAGGATCAACCGGCTGGAACGCATTATCTTCTGAGCGGTTTTTCACTGCAAACCGGCGCGCTGGGCGGCGGAAAACCCGTCACATTGGAGCTAAGCACATTGCTCGAAGACCTCGCTGGGGGCACTCGCGTGGAAGTCGATCTGGCCGCCACGGTGGAGATCGACCTGCAGGCACAAACCTTGCAGATGGAATCATTCAGCGCGCAATTGGCCGGGCTGGAGATCGATGGCGCCCTGTCCGTACGCAATATCTTCGATGATCCGGCCTTCAGTGGCTCACTCAGCGTCGCCGAGTTTTCCCCGACAAAGCTGATGGGGGCAATGCACATAGAGCTACCGGTGACGGCCGATCCTAAAGCCTTGCAACGGGCCCGGCTCAGCACATCTTTTTCAGGCAACAGCTCCATGGTCAAGCTGAGTGATTTCGAATTCGAGTTGGACCAGAGCCGATTCACCGGCGAAATGAGCATACGGAATTTTGCGCAACCCAGGATCGGTTTCGAATTCGCCGTGGACGAAATTGATATTGATCGTTACCTGGAGCCAGCCACGGACCAAACCGGGCAGGTGGATGTGACAATGCCACGGGAAGAACTGCAAGGCCAGGATGTGCAGGGCACGCTCCGGGCCGGAAAAATGCGCCTCGCAGGTCTCGACTTCAGTGCGGCCGAACTTGGCTTGTCGATCCGCAATGGCAAACTGCGGCTGAACCCAATCACAGCCGGCTTCTATGGCGGCACCTATAGCGGCGACATCACGCTCGACAGCTCGGGCCCGGTGCCAGTGCTGTCGCTCAATGAAAAAGTTGATTCGATCGCCTTTCAGCAGCTGGTCACGGACTGGGTCGACACTGAATCCCTGTCCGGTATGGCGCGCGGCCATGTACGCCTGACTGGCCGCGGCGCCAGCAGCAATGAAGTAATACGCAACCTCAATGGCGACCTGGGCCTGACACTTACCGATGGGGCGCTGGAGGGCATTAATATCTGGTATCAAATCCGCCGGGGCCTGGCACTCTACAAGGGTCTGGCGCCACCGCCGATCGAGCCCAAACGCACGGTGTTCTCACGCATGCAGCTGTCCGCAAATGTCGCGAACGGCGTGGTCACCACCAGGGAACTGGTCGCTGAACTGCCATTCCTTAGCGTGAGCGGCAGCGGCACAGTCGACCTGGGACAATCAAGCGTCGACCTTCGCCTGGTGGCTACCATCCATAATGCGCCGGAACTGGCTAAGGACCCGCTGGCCGCCAGGCTCCGTGGCAAGCGACTGCCGTTCAGGATCAGCGGCCCGCTGGATGACCCGGATCTTGCGGTGGACTGGAAAGTCTTGCTGCAAAGCAAGGCCACCGGAATGCTGCTGGACAAACTGGGGCTGGCCCCGAATACAGCCCCGCAGGATGGCGCGAACGGCGATCAGGAACCCGCTTCATTAGAAAAGAAACTTGAAAATGCCGCCAAGGGTGCACTATTCAAACTGCTGCGTGGCAAGGATAAGAACCAAGACGACGACGGCTGAATTGCACCCGCGGCATCTAGTGTGCTGTCACACTAGTTACGCGCTCCTACAAAGCTGTTTTTTCCACGGGTGTGTACTGTTTTGCTTCGTTCCGGCTCAATTGCTCCACCTTCAATATCCAGTTCGACATCACGGCATCGATCTTCAGGCGGTAACGGCCACCTTGGTCGAACAGCCGTACACCGTTTCCCCGGCGCTTGATTTTCAATATATAACCAGCGTGCTGGCCGGTCCTGGCATCAATCAGCGATACTTCCAACGTCAACATCTGCGGATATTCTCCGTTTACCCACCAGTCGAGCAACCAGGGAGCGCGCACTTCGAATTCGACCGTCTCAGTGCTGCGGCTACCGGTGAACTCCCGTACCAGTTCTTTGCCGAATGCGGCAGTGGCGGTAGTGATGCAAACCACGAGGACGATAAGACTGAATAGGCGCTGTGTCATGGTTGCTGTTTCCTGTACCGGACAGCTTACTGTAACAAAACTTGCAGCTTATTCCAGGCCTTGATCAATTCTGTGGCTGCAAGGTCGATCTCTTCCCGGGTATTGAGGCGCCCCAGCGACAGTCGCACGGAGCCAATGGCTTCGGATTGCGCAATTCCCATAGCCAGAATCACCTCCGAAGCGCGGTCACCCAACTCATGACAAGCGGAACCGGTAGAAGCTGCAATCGCGGGGCAGGCTGCCAGCAAGGCGTTTCCGGCTACACCGGGGAATCGAACATTCAGGGTATTGGGGAGGCGTTCTGCGGGGTATCCGTTCAATGCCATACCGGGAATGGCTTCCCTCAACCGGCGCCACAATCGGTCACGCAGGCCGCTCAAGCGCGCACCCTCCTCCACCAGGCTGCGCCGGGCGATCTCGCAGGCCTGACCAAGGCCCACGATGGATGCAACGTTCTCCGTGCCGGGCCTGAGGCCGTGTTCATGTCCAGCCCCAATAAGCAGTGGATTGATCGGTGTGCCAGCGCGGACGAACAGAACTCCCACGCCTTGTGGTGCATACAGCTTGTGACCGGCAATGGACAGCAAGTCGACTTTTTCATGCCGGGTGGAAACCCTGATCTTACCGCAGGATTGTGCCGCATCGGTGTGCATCAGAGCGCCGGCGGAATGCGCCAACTCGGCAATTTCAGCAATTGGCTGAAGCGTTCCGGTTTCACTGTTCGCGTGCATGATCGTGACCAGTGCGGTCTCCTGTCCAAGGCATTCCTGCACGCGCTCCGGAAGCACCCGCCCGGCACCGTCGACCGGCACACGGGTCACCCGGTAGCCTTTTTGCTCCAGCCAGGCACTGGGACCAGCCGTTGCCGGGTGCTCGATAAGGCAAGTCAGCAGGTGACGGCGCGCCGGAATGGCAGCGGCTGCCCCCCGGATCGCCAGGTTGTTGGCCTCGGTGCCGCCCGATGTAAAATACACTTCGCCCGGGCTGCATTCAATCAGGTGGGCGACCTGTTCGCGGGCGCGCCCCACCGCATGGTGCATGGTCCTGCCAAAAATATGGTTGCTGGACGGGTTCCCGAAATGTTCCCGCAGATAAGGAAGCATGGCGTCCACAACCTCGGGTAAAACCGGTGTACTGGCATTGTAATCGAGGTAAATGGGAAGCCGGGGGGGGGTCACAGCCTTGTTTTGCATGAATTAATGTGCAGTCATTTGTGAGCCGCTAAAAAGGACTCATTACATTCTTACAAAAAAATGGCCCCCATGGAAAGTTATGTGAGTCTACCTGGTGCGTCCGGATATACCCAGATTTACGTCTTCCCGTAGCCACGCAAAAATATTCCCCCGGTTTCTTCCATGGAAGCACAATCAAAGCCATCCCGAACCAGGTTACGCGCGCTGCTAAATGTGAAAGTGTAAAACCAATCCCTTTCCACGGGGGCTGTACAAACAAGGTGAAAACCGCTAAGAGCAACAAGGAAGTCCGCCACCAGACGCACCGGACCCATGCCCCTTAAGAAAACGGGCATCTCCAACTCCCAGCTTAATGATTTTTTGAAAATTTCTGCCGTCATCAGCTCTTCCTGAGCGCCACTTCCAATCCTTTAAGATGAATAGAAAACCTGCATCTATCGTCTTGAAGCTGCGATAACCGTAATTTGCTTAAAGCATCAAGTCAAGGAAAATTGATCAGGGTTTGTTCAAAGAGACCCGGATTAAAAGCTCCCTCCACCGAACATCGTTTTCGAGATTGGACAAAAAGTAGTTGCCAATCAGTTCGCTCATACCACCATCCCGCTGCCTGTAGGCCCGGTCCAGCCAGTAGAAGGCCGCGTCAACATCAGCGCCAAAGGCATAAATTTCGGCCACCTGGTATGCCGCATCATTACCGCGGTCAATAATCAGCTGTTGCAGCAGCGAATCGGCCTCATCCGGTCGTTCCAATGCGATCAGGGACAAGATGCGAGCATAGCGCTGCCAGAAGGGATTCTGCTCCTTGTCGGCTTCTTCCAGGGCTGATTCCGGCATGGACCGGGCCAGCATTACCCTGGCGCGGTATGCATGTACAGCTGGATAATCGGGCCTGAACCCCAGCAACATTCGATAGGTCATCAGCGCCTCTTCATACTTCCCGGAAAATTCATACAACAGACCCAGCCTCTGGAGGTTTTGCAGCACGAGAGGATTCCGCTTGATGGCCTCCTTGAGCAGAATAACCGCCGACTCGAATTTGCCCAGCGTAAACAGAGTCGTACTCGCATGACTGAGCACATCGGCGTTGCCCGCTTGCAACTCCAGTGCTTTTTGCGCAGCCTCTGCTGACCCGTGCCAGTCCCAGTCGGCTGCTCGCCTGATGCGGCTGAGCTCGAGGTATGCCCCAGCCAGCTCCGGGTCAAGCCGGAGCGCGCCAAGGATCACTTTGCGGGCCCCTTCGATCCCCGCCCGGCCCTGCATGGCCACCATGACCGGATCCATGTAAACCCGGGCAAGCTCCAACATGGCGGGTGCAAACTCCGGTTCGATGTCCAGTACGCGTTTGAATGCCGTTTCGGCCCGGCGGAGCTTGTCCGGGCCGCGCAAACGGTATTGATACCGCCCCTCGATGAACAGCAACCAGGCCTGCGGATCCATGACCCTGGTTTTGGGCACATCCTTTACCAGCCCTTTAACGACAACGTTTACCGTGGCGGTTATTATTTTATCCTGGAAAACAAAAACTTCATCCAGCCTGCCATTGAATGATTTTGACCATTTTTCGGTCTTGGCCTTCACATCAACCAAACGGGCGCTGATTTCAATGCCATCCGCTGTCTTCCTGGCACAGCCTTCCAGGATATGCCTTACCTTGAGGCGCTCTGCCAGTACGGACATTGCCGCGTCCTTGTCCGTGAAGAAAAAGGATGACTTTGATGAAGTCACCTGCAGCCCGGGGACTCCCACCAGGAGATCAATCAATGATTCGGCGATGCCGTCGGCCAGGGCCGGGTTCCGTATCGGCTCGATCGCCGGTTCGTTCGCCGGGCCGTCCCTGGAGCCAGCCTCAAAACCAGATGCAGTGCAGGTGAAACTCAGCACCGCGATGGAATTTGCCGGCCCGTAATATACCTGCGGCCTGATGAGCGTGACCTTCTCACCGGAAGCCTGATTGCCCCCACCCGGAAACAGGGGTATGTAGTCGCGCACAGACCAGGTAAGCAGCGCCAGCAAGACGGCGACAAAAGCCGAAATTCGACGACTGCGTTTTGTTGTATAAGCTTGTGGCATATTGCCTGCTATTCCAGATTATTCAGCATCTCGGTCTGGGCACGTTGCTTCGCTGCAATATCAGGCATATTTTGCCGGATCACAACGCTGTAAAACCACGCCGTGAGCAGGAAAAGTATGAATAACAAAATGGCTCGTCTTTGCATGATACCCCCCTTATTTCAAGAGTTTCCCTTACTCAGGACTCAATACATTATCTCAGGATTCGGTGCAAAATCCAGCGACGAGTTGTTCGTCCCGGACCCGGGTGACCTGGTGCAGGGTACTGTCATGCCCTATGTTCGCTTTATAATCTCAACATGTTGCGCATCTCCCCCAATCTGCACATAAGCGAGCGTGAGATCGATCTCAGCGCAATTCGCTCACAAGGTGCCGGGGGGCAGAACGTAAACAAGGTATCCAGCGCCATACACCTGCGTTTCGATATTACGGCTTCATCCCTGCCGGAAAAATACCAACACCGGCTGCTGGCTTTGCGCGATCACCGGATCAACAGCCAGGGCGTAGTCGTGATCAAGGCCCAGCAGTACAGGACCCGTGAAAGAAATCGGGCGGATGCCCTGGAGAGGCTGTGCAAACTCGTGCAAAGCGTAATGACTGAGCCAAAGAAGCGCATCGCAACCAGACCTCCCCGGGCGGTAAATCGAAAACGCCTGGATGCAAAGACCCGCCGTGGTCAAACCAAGGAATTGAGGAAAAAGGTTGTTGATTGATGCAGCTTAATGATCGCCCTCACGCGCGGTTATTCATCGCTGGTGCCGTCGCTTTTATGCGGCCTTGCCTGATGGCAGCACCCAGCAAGTGGTTTTCATTGAATCACGGACGTTGTTATAGTTAAAGCTCCCGAAAAAACAGGAACCCAGGGTATGAGTTCGGATTTGAAAGTAGTAGGTTCTGACCGGCAGGAACATTCAGACTCGCAAGGGCAGGCGAATTCCGCACCGGAAAAACTCGAGCCGGTTGAAATAGCACATCGACCCGGTATGCAGGAGCATTACCTGGGCGGCGCCTATTCTTCGGCTACCATTAAAAAGATTCGCAAAGACCCCAAGGCAATTGGCAAATTGTTCAAGGAGGGCAAGTATCCGTACACCGACCGGATTCCCCGCAACAGGTATATCAAGGAAAAGGCCAAGCTCCAGATCGAACTGCTGAAGGTTCAAAACTGGGTAAAAAAGAGCGGGCAGAAAATCCTGGTCATTTTCGAAGGGCGTGACGCGGCGGGCAAGGGCGGAACGATCAAGCGTTTCATGGAACACCTCAATCCCCGTACTGCCAAAGTCGTGGCGTTGGAAAAACCCACCGAGCGCGAACAGGGACAATGGTATTTTCAACGCTACGTTGTACACCTGCCCACCCGCGGTGAAATCCTGTTCCTGGACCGGTCCTGGTACAACCGTGCCGGTGTGGAACGGGTGATGGGCTTTTGCAACTCAAGCGAATATCTCGAATTCATGCGCCAGTGCCCGGACTTCGAACGCATGTTGGTGAACTCCGGCATCAAGCTGTTCAAGTACTATTTCTCCGTCACCAAGAAAGAACAGCGCACACGCTTTGCCGCCAGGGAGAAGGATCCGCTGAAACAATGGAAAATGAGCCCGGTGGACGAGGCGGCAGTGAGCCTGTGGAGCGAATATACACGTGCCAAGGAAGCCATGTTTTTCTATACGGATACCGCTTCGTGTCCGTGGACCATCATCAAGTCGGACGATAAAAAGCGTGCCCGGCTCAACTGTATGCAACATTTTCTGGCACTCCTGGATTACCCCGGCAAGGATACCGACGTCGTTCACGGCCCCGACCCACTGATCGTGGGCGCGCCTTCCCAGGTGATTCGCAAGGACGTTCATCTGGATGACTGGCCGCACAAGTAACAGGATTTTATGGACTGGACTGTTCTCTGGTGGCTGCTGGCAGGCCTGATTGTCGTCGCCGGTCTCGCTGGCACCGTGATTCCCACGCTTCCCGGCGTACCGCTGGTATTCGCTGGCCTGTTCGTGGTCGCATGGATCGGGAATTTCGAAGCGATCAGCTGGTTAACTGTAGGCGTGCTGGCCATGCTGACCATTGTGGCCCTGACGGTGGACTTTTTAGCCAGCGCGCTCGGCGCAAGATACCTTGGCGCCAGTTCCCGGGCATTCTGGGGTGCCACCTTCGGTGCGATAGTGGGGGTTTTCTTCGGCCTTCCGGGCATCGTACTCGGCCCCTTCATCGGTGCCTTGCTGGGTGAGCTCAGCGGCGGCAGTGACCTGCTCCAGTCAGGCCGATCGGGTCTGGGTGCCTGGCTTGGCATGGTGGTCGCAACCGCAGCCAATCTGGCCATCGCCTTCCTGATGATCGGAATAATGATCTTTAAACTGGGCTTCGCACGGGCAGTCGGGGTTTGAGATGCACTCTGGCTTCAGTGAGCCCGGTGGCCTCGAGGGCATCTTCCAGCGTATCGGAGAGAACACCAAATCGAGTGCCTGGGTAAAGCGCTTTTGTTCAGGCGTGGTGACAAGCAGGGATCTGACCGGGCAAGCCGGCCAGTAGCCAGAAATATCACCCTGCTGAATCGGCCAGCAGGTAATAAATGACCGATGCATAAAAATACATAGACGATATAATACGCAGCTTTGCTGCCTCGATCCGGTTTTTACAAGCAGCGTGGCTTCGTTAATTTTTATGGAGATTCGACATGCCGTTCCATGCCTTTAAAAACACCACTTTCCGTCTTCTGCTCAGCCTGTTGCTGATGCCCGGTGTCGTGTTCGCCGATCAACTGCTCATGAAAAACAGTGACATTATCACCGGCAATATCACCAAAATCGTGAATGGCAAAGTCTATATCGACCCCAGTTATGCAGGCGAATATGCAGTGGATCTCAATGCGGTAGTTTCCATTGTGGCCGAACATGATTTCGAAGTCGAACTGGCCGACGGAAGCAAAATAAGCGGCCAGTTCGGCGGGGCATCCGATGACGGTCAGATCCTGATCGTCGATGGTACAGCGATGACCGTTGGCATGATGGATCTGACCGAGGCCAAGAAACCTGAGGCTTATTACGCCCGTACTTCGCGCGCGGACCTCAATGCCACCTTCAACGGCGGCAACACCGACAGCCAGAACATGCTGTTCTTTGCGGACACCAGGGTCAGGCTCGGCGATCACCGGCACCTGGCTGAACTCACCATCCGCCGTGACGAGACCGATGGCATCAGCACCAAAAAGCAGGACCTGTTCAACTATCAGTACAACTGGTTGTTCAACGACGCCTGGTACGTGGGCGCCACGGCAAGCTACGAAATGGATCCGATCCGTGATCTCTCCCATCGCTACACGCTGGGTGCGCTGGCCGGCCGCGATTTGCTGAATGACTCAAAGCGTTTCCTGAGCTTCAGCGTCGGCACCGGTTATTCGGATGAACAGATCGGTGGCGTATCAGACAGCGGCTCAGTCGGATTGTGGAATCTGATCTATACCCACAATTTTCGCGGCGGGGACATCTCATTCTTCCACAA
>JAZFUZ010000221.1:0-59667 GCA_036447475.1 Lysobacterales bacterium
CCCTTCGGGCGGGCCGTGAAGCAATCGTCCGCTGTGTTGCGCTTCTTGGCAAGGACGCGCCATTACCGGCAAAGCACGCCTTGCGGTCAACTGCTTCACGACCCGCTGAACCCTACAATATACGTGTGACAGTACACTAGCTCCGTCAAGGTAATATTGCCATGTTTCCCAAAGCCCTCATCAAGGGCTATGACAAAAAACGCTTAAGGAACCTGCTAGTGGTCATTTTCCTGGCCCTCGCCATTCCAACTGCGGTCCTCATCTGGCATGGATACAGCCAGCTCAAGTGGGAAGCCTTTCATCAACACCGTGGACTTGCCGAGGAACTGAACAGCCGCATCGACGCCCGCTTGATCAATCTGATCAATACCGCGGACGCCAGATCGTTCGCAGATTACACATTCTTGGTTCTCACCGGTGACCCGAGCGTTAATTTCCTGCAGCGCTCACCACTGGCCGCGTTTCCCGTGATCGAAGAACTGCCCGGCGTGCTTGGCTATTTCCAGGTCGACACCCACGGCACATTCAGCAGCCCGCTGCTGCCGCCAGCAGGCAGCAACCCCGAAAAACTCGGTATCAGTGCCGACGAATACATCAGCCGCCTGCAACTCACACAGGAGATCCAGGCTGTCCTGGCCGACAACCACCTGGTACGGTCTCGCCCTGAGTTTGGTCTCCGCCGCGGTCTGGTGGATGCCTCGGAACTGGCGAGCCTTTCAACAGCCGCGGTCAAAAAAGGAACCATCGGCGGCTTTATGGATGAATCGCAAAACGACAAAGATGTTATCGATAATCTCGACGCGATGCCGTTGGAGCTGGCCGCTGCCAGCAACGAAACATACAGCCAGCAGGTCTTCGATCAGCTGAATCTACCGAGGGTGGACATGCAATTAAGTTCAGGCAACGCTGGCACACTCGACTCCGATGACGCTGTTGGCGAGCGAGCGAAAATGCAACAGCGCCTCAATGTGATCGGTAAAGTGGCCGACCTGAAGCTCGATGCCTCGTTGCAGAAGAAAAGCGAAGAACTCGAACGCAAAGCGGTCGGATTGCGACGAAGTTACGACGATCGCAACAATGCCCCGGCCCGTGGCAAGCGCAAGGAAACGAGCGTCCTGCCAGCCACGATTTCGCCGGCCGGCAGAGAGTCGACTGCAAATGTCGCACAGCCGGCCGATCTGCACATCAGCACTTTTGAAAGCGAGATCGATCCCCTGGAGTTCAGTTTGCTCGACAGCGGCCACTTCGTCCTTTACCGGAAAGTTTGGCGCGATGGCGAACGCTTCATCCAGGGTTTGTTGATCGATCAGCAAGCCTTCATCGACCAGGTGATCGATACACCATTCATGGAAACAACGCTTTCCGCCATGTCCGATCTGATCATCGCCCACCAGGATGATGTCATTCAAACCATCAGCGGGCGTGGCGCCTACAAATATGCCAATGGCAGCCAGGCGCTGGACGGCGCTTTGCTCTACCGCAACCGTTTGTCCGCACCATTGGAAAGCCTGGAACTCATCTTCAGCATCAAGCGCTTACCCCCGGGGCCGGGCGCCAGCGTGCTTGGCTGGACGACCATCATTATCGCAATCGTGTTCCTGGGTTGCTTCATTTTCCTGTATCGATTGGGCGTGAGCCAGATCAACGTGGCCAGACAACAGCAGGACTTTGTCGCGGCAGTGAGTCATGAACTCAAGACCCCGCTCACCTCCATCCGCATGTATGGCGAGATGCTCAAAGAGGGCTGGGCCGACGACGAAAAACAACAGACCTATTACGAATATATTCACCTTGAGTCGGAGCGGCTGACCCGGCTGATCTCCAACGTTTTGCAGCTCGCCAAAATTACGCGCAACGAACCGTCGGTCGATTTGCGGCCAACCAAGGTCGGTGAGCTCATCAACAACATCGAGTCAAAAATTGCTAACCAGGTAGCAGGTGCTGGCTTCGAGCTGAAATTCAACCGCAACGACGAGACAGATCGAACCTTGATCAGAATTGACCAAGACTGCTTTGCCCAGATCATCATCAACCTGGTCGACAATGCCATCAAGTTCTCAGAAAATGCAGACCACAAGGCGATCGAGATCACCAGCAAGTTCACCGGTGACAAGAAGGTCTTGTTCGCGGTAAGAGACTTCGGTCCGGGCGTGGCCAAAGACCAGATGAAAAAAATCTTTCAGCTTTTCTATCGTTCCGAATCAGAACTCACCCGGGAAACCGTGGGCACAGGCATTGGCCTGGCCATTGTCCACCAGTTGACGGTGGCGATGAATGGCAAGGTGGACATCATCAACCGGGAGCCGGGTGCAGAGTTCAGGCTAACGTTTTCAATAGAGTAAGCTTGTACATATACCATACAAGCCAGTACTGTCTGTTCACCTTGGCAAAGCCAAAAAAACATATTGACTAGTCACTAGTTTGTTCTTAAAATGACTAAATACTAGTCAATTCATAGGGAGTTTTATCGTGACAAGTGTAGCTCTCACATATGCCAAAGCCCATTTCTCCGAGTTGGCAGCCAGGGCTGCCCAGGGAGAGGAGATTATAGTGACACGACATGATTTGCCGCTGGTAAAACTGGTGTCGGCAAGTCGCCCTTCGCAAGCTGAACTGCGTGAGTTACTGGTTGAAATGGACAGTATTAGAAAAGGCACTCGTTTGGGTAATGACTTGTCCATAGCAGATTTGCGCGCAAAAGGGCGCCGTTAGTGAATCGCTTTGTGCTGGATTGCTCAGTGACAATCGCGTGGTTTTTTGAGGATGAGTTTAGCGATTATAGTGAGATTGTTCGCCAGCAGCTGTTAAAAAAAGGAACCGTTGCGGTAACACCGGGTATTTGGCCTGCAGAAGTCGCAAATGTTTTGTTTCAGGCCGAGCGCAGAAAACGCATAACAGCGGAAAAGACCAATCAAGCGTTAAGAGTATTGGCGCAACTGCCCGTAGATACGGACTATTTGCCTCTGGGCAGCATGGGTCACGTGCTGCGCCTGTGCAGAACGTATAGGCTGACATCCTACGACGCACTTTATTTGGAGCTGGCTTTGCGTGAGAATATGCCCTTGGCCACAGAAGATAAAAAGCTTAAGGTATCGGCCGTGGCTGCGGGAGTAGAATTGTTTGCTTGACCAGGGCCTTGGCCCTGGTAACAGTCCCCGGTCGTTTCAGTGGTATCCAGACCAGTGCCCACTGTTTTCAGTTTTTTGTATTGCTTGTTATCAGAGCATAGGTGCTGGCAATTCAGGGGTTCTGTCGCATTGCCGATATACTACCTGTTTGATAGTATCCGACACCAAGAACTTCTAACGGTCAGTCATTTCTGCATAGCCTGGAAACCAGAGCGAGTGCTAACCAGCCCTGGCCTGCATATTACGCCCGCTGGCCCTGGCTTTTTTATCCAAGGACTAAACTGAATGAAACCCTATTTTGAGAACATGGAGCGTTTCGGAAAGACGCTCAAACAAGGGCGCATCAAGCGTGCGGCCGCAAGCTCTGAACAACTCAAACAAACCGAAAAAAACATAGGGCAACTAAAGAAAAATGTCGAGGCAGCCGGCTTCTCAACGGAAAAGATAAACCAGCGTGGTGTTATGACCGTGTGGCAGCGGATCGACTACCTGGTTGACCCCGGCACCTGGCATCCCTTGCACAGCATGTATAACCCTCTCGATAACGTTGAGGGCACCACCAATGTGGTGGATGGTTTGGCCAAAATCGAGGGTCGCTGGGCTGTACTTATTGGCTTTGATAACAAAGTGATGGCCGGCGCCTGGCTACCCGGACAATCGGAAAATATCTTGCGGGTTACCGATTTGGCAAAACGTCTGAACATCCCTCTGGTGTGGCTGGTTAACTGCAGTGGCGCCAAGTTACCGGAGCAAGAAAAATTTTACGCCAATCGGCGTGGCGCAGGCACACCTTTCTATCGCCATGCAGAACTGCAGCAGGCAGGCATTCCAATACTCGCAGGCATTTATGGCACCAACCCCGCCGGCGGCGGTTACCAGAGCATCAGTCCAACCATACTGATCGCCCACAAAGATGCCAATATTGCCGTCGGTGGGGTGGGGATCGTTTCCGGCATGGCCCCAAGAGGCGGCTTTGACGTAGAGATGTTGGAGGAACTCATCGAAAAAACCCGTGAATTCAGCGCCAGCCCACCGGGAACCGTAGCTACACATTTTGACGTCACCGGGTTTTTCACTCGAGTTTACGAGGAAGAAACCGGTGTTTTGGATGGGCTCAAGGAATACATGAAGGCTATTCCCGCCTATAAACCGGAATTTTTCCGGGTAGCCACTCCTAAGGCGCCGGAGTTTCCGATTGAAGACCTTTATTCATTACTGCCGGCCAATCAGAAAGAAGTCTATAGCTTTGATGAAGTGTTGGCTCGTCTGGTCGATGGCAGCGAACATATGGAATACCGCCCCGATTATGGCCCCGAAATGTATACCGGCCTGTGTAAGATTGACGGCATGCTGGTTGCTTGCATTGGTAATCGCCAGGGTTTTCTGGGTAAGGGCTATCCTGAATATGCCGACTACCCGGGTATCGGCGGTAAACTCTATCGCCAGGGCCTGATTAAATTGAATGAGTTCGTGACCCTGTGCGGCAGGGATCGAATACCAATTATCTGGTTTCAGGATACCTCCGGCATCGATGTGGGTGAACTTGCGGAAAAAGCAGAATTACTCGGGCTGGGACAGGCGCTGATCTATTCAATCCAGCAGACCGATGTACCCATGATGCTGGTGGTGTTACGCAAAGGCAGTGCGGCGGCGCATTATATTCTCGGTGGTCCAACCGCGAATCGACACAACGCCTTCACCCTGGGCACGCCGGCCACTGAAATTGCGGTAATGCACGGCGAAACCGCGGCTGTTGCAACCTATTCGCGGCGTGCGCTAAAAGAAAAAGATGCCGGGCGACCGCTGCAACCCATTGTGGATAAAATGAATGCGCTTGCACAGCACTACCATGAACACTCACAGCCGGATTATTGTGCGCAATATGGCCTGGTGGACGAAATAGTAAAACTGCAAGACCTGCGCAGCTATCTGCAGGCATTTGCAGGGGCTGCCTACCAGAACCCAACATCCGTATGTCCCCGTCACCAACTGCTCTTACCCCGCAGCATCAAGGGATAAGTAAGCTCACGAGGCACCACATGCAGGCAGCGTTTGAAATATTTATTAATGGCATCTCCGGCGTTTTTATCGGCCTGACGGTGCTGTATGTCGCCATTAAAATCAATACATTACTGGCCGGCCGGGAACCGGACAAAAAGGAATGAAGCATGGTATTTTTTGACAGCATGGGTTTGCTGGCGCTCACCCCGGGCATGGTGTTCATGTGGATCATCGGCTTTGCACTGATCTACCTGGCGATTACCCGGCAATACGAGCCTCTGCTGCTGTTGCCCATAGGCTTTGGCATCATTATTACCAACCTGCCGCTCACTTACCTGATGGAACCGGGCGAAGGTCTCATCTGGAAGTTTTATCATTATGGCATTGAGTGGGAAATTATCCCTCCGCTGATTTTTCTGGGACTGGGTGCGCTGACGGATTTTAGTGCCTTATTGGCACAACCCAGGTTGATTTTCCTGGGGGCGGCAGCGCAGGTGGGTGTCTACGTGACTTTTTTCATCGCTTATGCCATGGGTTTCAGCCTGGAAGAGGCTGCAACCATTGGCATTATCGGTGGCGCAGACGGACCGACAACCATTTATCTTGCAAGCAAGCTTGCACCACACCTGCTGGGTGCCTGCGCGGTGGCGGCCTATTCTTATATGGCGCTCGTGCCAATAATCATGCCCCCCATCATGAAGCTGCTGACCACTGATGCAGAACGCAAAATAAGGATGAAAAAAGGCCGCAAGGTTACCGCCAGGGAGAAAGTGTTATTCCCGCTGATCGCCGCCATGGTGATCATCCTGTTGGTGCCGGCTTCGGCACCACTGATCGCCATGTTCATGCTGGGCAACCTGTTCCGCGAATCCAAAGTCGTGGAACGCTTGAATGAAACCGCGCAAAACTCATTGATGAATATCGTCACCATTTTTCTCGGCATTAGTATCGGGGCAACCATGAATGCAGATGTCTTCCTGCGCAAGGAAGTAATTTTCATCTTCTTTTTGGGCTTGTTTGCATTCATGATCAGTACCGCAAGCGGTATACTACTGGCCAAGTTCATGAATTTATTCACCAGCAATAAAATCAATCCCCTGATCGGCGCAGCGGGCGTATCCGCCGTGCCCATGGCAGCGCGCGTGGTACAGAAAGTAGGGGCTGCTGCGGACAAAAGAAATTATCTGCTGATGTTTGCTATGGGGCCCAACATCGCCGGCGTTATCGGCACCGTGATTGCGGCCGGCATATTCATATCAATCTTGAAATAGGATTAATACTATGGCTACAGAAGTTCTGGTTCCATTGGCGGGAAACATTTGGGTTGTACTGGTCAATGTGGGTGACGAGGTCGAAGAAGATGACGAATTACTGGTGATTGAAGCACTTAAAATGGAAAACCCGGTCTACGCGCCTTGCGACGGTACCGTGTCGGAAATAAGAGTTAAAAAAGGTGATGTAGTCGAGGACGATGATGTGCTTATGATCATCGAGGAATCCTGAGAGATTGCCTGAAAAATAATAATTGAGGAACTTCCATGAATTTTGAGTTAACAGAACAACAACAGCTGGTGCAGGATACGGCCAGGCGTTTTGCACTCGAGGAAATTGCGCCCACGCTGGATGAAGAGGAAAAGAACCACGAATTCCGCCAGGAACGGGTAGCGCTGATGGGGGAACTGGGCTTTCTTTCATGCGTGTTGCCGGAAGACCTGGGTGGCAACGGCATGGGTTTTTTGGAATCCGTTTTAATGGCCGAACAAATCGCCTTGGTTTCTGCGTCCTGGCGCCTGCCGTTTAATATGCAAAACCTGGGACCACCATTATCCGTGGCCAGGTGGGGCACAGACGAACAAAAAGAAAAATACATTCCCGGTTGGATTGACGGCACCAAAATGGGCTTTTTTGCGATGACCGAGCCCAATGCCGGATCGGATGTGGCGAGCATGAAAACCTACGCAATCGATCAGGGTGACCACTGGGAACTGCATGGCAGCAAGCTCTGGATTACCAATGCGCAGGTGGGTGATGCCGGCCTGCTTTACGCTTACACGGATCGGGGAAAAGGTAATAAGGGCATCTCCTGCTTCATCCTGGAGCCCAAAAATCTCGATGGGTGTACTGCCACGGCTATAGAGACCAAGCTTGGCCTGCATTGCTCACCCACCGGCGAGTTTGTATTTGAAGGCGCCAGGATTCCAAAAGATGCGCTGCTCGGCGAAATCAATAGCGGCTTCAAAATGTGTATGTGGCAATTGGGAAATACCCGCATAGGTTGTGCTGCCGGCGCACTGGGTGTAGCGGGTGGAGCACTGGAACTGGCGATTAATTATGCCAATGAACGCACCCAGTTTGGCAAACCCATCTCAAAACATCAGATGATACAGGCCCAGATTGCCGAAATGGTGGTGGAACACCAAGCGGCACAGATGCTGGTGTACCGTGCGGCCTGGCTGAAGGACCAGGACAAACCCAATCAGTGTGAAACATCGGTGGGGAAACTTGCTGCATCAGAAGCAGCGGTCCATGCTGCCAATGAGTGCATGAAAATCTTCGGTTCCTATGGTTTCTCAACCGAGTACCCAGCCGAGCGATTTTACCGAGATGCCAAATCACTGCAGATCGTCGAAGGTGCGTCCAACATTCAGAAGATGATCATTGCAGGTATTGCCTGTGGGTTTACTAAAAACCGTTAAAGGGAGGGTCCGGTTCAATTAATCAACCGGAAAATTTATTGTACCTGATTGCGCATTCGTTGATTAATTGAACCGGACCCCTTTTCGCAAAATGCGTGCAAACTTCTGGATCAAGGCCTGGGGTGAAGGCAATATCGGCTTTCACCAGGCCTACAGCCACCCGGCATTGAAGAAATACTGGCCCGAGCTGGCAGCCGGCACCTCCGTACTGGTGCCCTTATGCGGCAAATCCCAGGACCTTTTGTGGCTGGAAGAACGCGGTCTCAACGTGACCGGTATCGAATTCGTGGAGTCGGCCGTACTCGATTTCTTCCGCGAGAACAAGCTGGCCTGGGAGGAAACCGTGCAGTACGGGCACCAATGCTACCGTGCCTGTGGGCGGAACATTCGTATATTTGTTGCTGATTTCATCTGCTTCGCCGATGACTACAGCGGCCAGCCACTGGACACTCTGTATGATCGGGCAGCACTGGTGGCCTTGCCTGAAGACATGCGTGCTGACTACGTCGCGGCCTGCGAAAAGCTGTTGACCACCTCGCCTCGGGGTTTGCTGGTGACGCTGGAGTATGACCCCATAGTGATGGAAGGACCCCCGTTCAGCGTAACGGTGGCGGAAGTCGGCCGCTTGTGGAAAGGGCGTCTGACCTTGGTTGAACAGGTAGATATGCTGTCCTCGATGCCGCGCGCCATCGCGTCGGGGGTGCAAAGCCTGGATGAGTATCTCTGGGTTTTCCGCTAGACAAGCCGTCCGGCGCCATCATCCATGATACTGGTGCAATATACGGGTTAGTCCAGGTTCAAGCTCACCTCATGCGGCCCGCTCGACATTCATCCTTTAATACCGCCTTTGGTCAGCTCCATAGGATCCAGCAGGCGGTCCAGTTCCTCTACCGACAGCTCAGTCATATCCCGCGCCACATCCTTGATTGGCCTGCCCTCTTTATAAGCCTGCTTGGCGATTGCCGCACCCCGTTCGTAACCGATGACGGGGTTGAGCGCCGTCACCAGAATCGGGTTCCGTTCCAGCGCCTTGCGAAGGTTATCTGCACAGACGATAAATCCGCTGATGGCAGTGTCTGCCAGTAAGGTGCAAACGTTCGATAAAATCTCCAGGCTCTGCAAAAGGTTCAGCGCAACCACCGGCAGCATCACGTTGAGCTGGAACAGGCCGGACTGGCCGGCTACCGTGATCGTTGTGTCGTTACCAATCACCTGGGCGCAGACCATACACACTGCTTCGGGGATCACCGGATTGACCTTACCGGGCATGATGGAAGAACCGGGCTGCAGAGCCGGTAATGTGATTTCACCGATGCCAGCCAACGGCCCGGAATTCATCAGTCTCAGGTCATTGGCAATCTTCATCAGGCTGCAGGCCAGGGTCTTGAGCTGACCCGACAGTTCGACCGAGGCATCCTGTGAACTGATGCCTTCAAAATAATTGTCGGAAACTTTGAATTTGACACCGGTTGCCTGTTGCAGAGCCGCTGCCATACGGGGGCCAAATTCAGGATGTGCATTAATACCGGTACCTACCGCTGTTCCACCCTGTGGCAGGCGGCGCATGCGTTTCAGTGCGCTTTTGATGCGTTTGATATTGGAACGGATTTGCTGTGACCAGCATCCCAACTCCTGGCCAAAAGTGATCGGCATTGCGTCCATCAGGTGCGTGCGCCCTGTCTTCGCAACAGTGTGAAGTTCTTCGGCCTTGATATCCAGCGTTTCCGCCAGGTGCAACAACGAAGGTATTAATTTCCCGGAAGCCACCAGCGCGGCGCTGACCTGGATCGCAGTGGGAATAACGTCATTCGAGCTTTGTCCCATATTAACGTGATCGTTGGGATGGATCGCCAGTTCATTGCCCTGGTTGGCCAGGTGTGCAATGACCTCGTTGGCATTCATATTGGATGAAGTACCCGAACCGGTCTGAAACACGTCGATGGGGAAATGCTCATCGGCCTCCCCCGTTTCAACTTTGCCTGCAGCGGCCCTGATAGCCGCCGCTTTTTCTTCATCCAGGAAACCCATGTCCTGGTTTACCTGTGCTGCCGCCGCCTTGATCAGGCCCAGGGCGCGAATGAATTCTCGCGGCATCGGCATCCCGCTGATGGGAAAATTCTGGACAGCACGCTGGGTCTGGGCGCCCCAAAGCGCGTCCGCGGGAACCTGCAACTGGCCCATGCTGTCGTGTTCTGTTCTGTATTCGCTCATCACCAAATGCTCCGCAAGGTCAGGATTCAAATCTGCCTGGGATTATAAAGGAATCCTTAAATCTGAACGGGGCCAGAGAACGATTTCTTTCAATCATGTATTGGAGTACACGGAAAAGAGTGGGAAAATGGTTCTCTGACCCCATCTGAGCCCAGGAAGAGCCATCCAAACTATGAAACTGACCAAGCTGACAGCGCTCTCATCCATTGACGGACGTTACGCCGGCCGCACCAGCCTCCTGCGGCCCTATTGCAGTGAATTTGGCCTGATCCACCGCCGCGTGATTGTTGAAATCCGCTGGTTCGAGGCCTTGGCGGCACACCCGGGCATCGGGGAACTCCCGCCTCTGGGCGAACCAGAAAAAGCATTTCTCGACGGGCTGATCCGCGATTTTGACGAGCACGGGGCAGAACGGGTCAAGGCAATCGAAGCGGTCACCAATCACGATGTAAAGGCCGTTGAGTATTACCTCAAAGAGCAGTTTTTGTCAGTGCCGGAACTGGCGGCCAAAGCCGAGTTCCTGCATTTTGCCTGCACCTCGGAAGACATCAATAACCTGTCCTACGCCCTGATGCTCCGTGACCTGCATGAAGACGTCATGACAGCCGAATTTGCCCGGATCGACAAAACACTGGCTGAACTGGCTGCAGCCCATGCAGACCAGCCCATGCTGTCGCGTACTCACGGGCAGACGGCCTCCCCCACGACGCTGGGCAAGGAACTCGCCAACACTCTTTTCCGCCTCAGGCGACAGGCCCGGCAAATGTCGGAACAGGAATTTCTGGGGAAAATCAACGGCGCGGTGGGCAATTTCAATGCGCATATGAGCGCTTATCCGGAAGTTGACTGGCCGGTACTGGCCAGGGGATTGGTCGAGTCACTCGGGCTCAGCTGGAACCCCTACACCACGCAAATCGAGCCTCATGACTGGATCGCGGAACTATTCCAGAACCTTGCACGTTATCACACCATCCTGATCGATTTGTGCCGCGACATATGGGCCTACATTTCCATCGGCTATTTCCGCCAAAAAACGATCGAGGGCGAAATCGGTTCATCGACCATGCCCCACAAAGTCAACCCGATTGATTTTGAAAACGCGGAAGGCAATCTCGGTGTGGCCAATGCCCTGCTGGATCACCTGGCCGCCAAGCTGCCCGTATCACGCTGGCAGAGAGACCTGACCGACTCCACTGTGCTGCGCGTCATCGGGACGGCCTATGGGCACTCCCTAGTCGCCACCTCATCCCTACTCAAGGGTCTGGCACAGCTGGAGCTTAATGCTGAGCGCGTCGATGAAGATCTGGACGCTAATTGGGAAGTGTTGGCGGAGCCCATCCAGACCGTGATGCGGCGTTATGGCATCGAAAATCCGTATGAGCAACTCAAGTCCCTGACGCGCGGCAAGCGTATTACCGCTGAAGATCTGACTGATTTTATCCGGGGACTGGACATTCCAGAGCGAGCCCGCAAGGCCCTGCTGGAGCTGACGCCCGGGGGATACACCGGAAACGCGGCAGATATGGCGACCAGATTGGATGATTTTAAGGCCTGACCGAAGATGGGGTCAGGTTCTGGAACCTGACCCCGTCGACGACCCCGGCCAACTTCTATAAAAGCGTGAGATCAGCCCTCACCTTCGCCCTGATCTTCACCACCGTTGGCTTCTTCTTCACCATTACCCTCACCACTATCGGCTTCTTCACCACTACCCTCACCACCGCTGGCTTCTTCACCACTACCCTCACCACCGCTGGCTTCTTCACCACTGTCCTCGTCGCTCTTGCCTTCTTCGCCCTTGTCACCACTCGCCATTAAATAGCTCTTTTCCAAATCAATTGATTCAAAGGGGCCGTCATCGGCGATAGCAATGCTGGAAGTCGCCAGTAATAAACCAAATGCAGCACCCGTCACAACGGCTATGGAACTCATCGTCTTGTTAAGCATATTAAGGAATCTCCACTATCTCGAATCGGTTGGGCCGAATTGCCCTGCCAACTTGGCGCCAATATACTCGCCAGATAGTTCTTATTACAATCCAACCGTCGAAGTTTCACTTATTCGCTTCCCCATTGATCTAAGTCAACTAAACTCCAATCTATGGCAATTTTTTGCCAGAAACACCGTTGTACTTCGGGTCCATGCTGTAATGCAAATTATGCGCTGACCATGAATCCGTTACTGACGGAAAGACAATGTTGGATCATCCATTTCTAGGGCACCGCCTGGTGCAGGCACTGCTGCTGGCAGTCTTGTTGGTTTTCAGCAATTCCAGCACGGCGGACATGCAACCGATCCAGATCTGTTTAAAATGAAAAAACGTCACTCAGATCATGAAGGCGCTCAGACCACTGCAGCGGGAGCAGGGGCCACAGGATTCCTGAGCCGCCGCGCTTTTGTGCTGCAGGGCAGTGCGGCAGTTGCAGCAAGCACCGCACTTTCTGGCTGGCCGCTGGTGCTGGGCGAAGAGTTAAGCCATGAATCAGAATTTACCGCTTTTTCCGAAAAACAGAAAAAAATACTGGCGGCCGTACAGGAACACTTGTTTCCAAAAGGTCTCGATTCTCCCGGTGCGCAGGACATTAACGCCCTGCCCTTTCTCCAGTTTGTCATCGCCCAGGTCAGCTTTGATACAGATTCACGCAACTTCATCGTCAACGGCATTCAATCGCTGGAAGAAGCGAGCATGGAACACTTTGATGTCAGATTCGAAGAGCTGGATTTTGCCCGCAAAGAACACCTGCTGCGCTACCTGGCTGACCGCACACGCTGGGGAAAGAACTGGCTCTCATTAACCCTGTATTACATTTTCGAGGCATTGCTGGCTGACCCGGTATACGGCTGTAACACGAATGGAATCGGCTGGCAGTGGCTGGAGCACCAACCGGGCTTTCCCCGACCCCCTCCTGACAAGATTTACACCCGTATTGCCTCAAGGCGATAAACATGGATTTTGACGTTTGCGTGGTAGGCAGTGGCGCCGGGGGTGGACCGGTAGCGCTTGGTCTGACCCGGGCAGGCTATTCCGTCGTCGTTCTCGAAAAGGGGCCCTGGTACACAGAGGCGGACTTTTTCAAGGATGAATTAGCCTGCTGCCGGCGCAGTGTCTACAGCCCGAACCTGCGGGATGAATTCCACGTCGTCGAGCATAAAAAAGACAATGGAGTATGGGTTGCGAATCCAAGTCATGGCTCGGGTCAGGATTTTTGGAATGGTGTGTGTGTGGGTGGCTCATCGAATTTCATGAGTGGTTTCTTCCATCGTCTCAAACCCAAGGATTTCCACTTGCTGTCCGAGTTCGGGCCGATTGAAGGCGCCAATATTGTCGACTGGCCCATCAGTTACACTGATTTGGAACCGTATTATGCGCAAGTAGAGCGGGAGGTAGGCGTTTCGGGCCGGGTGGTTGAACATCCGAACCAGGAGCCACGCTCGACCGCAGATTTTCCATTTCCTCCGACCGCAGAGCATCCGGTTGCACAGTGGTTCGACCAGGAATGTAAGCAACAGGGCCTGCACTCCATTCCCGTGCCGCGCGCCATATTATCGCGCCCGGCAATGAACCGGCAGGGCTGTGAGTATTCCGGCTACTGCGGCAGTTTCGGTTGTTCCACCGGCGCCAAGGGCAGCTCGCGAGCAGCTCTTCTGAACCGGGCCGTGGCCACGGGTCGTTGCGAAATTCGCGCCCATGCCCAGGTTTACCGCCTGGAAACCGATGCGCATGGCCGGGTTGTGGCGGCCTGTTACTATGACCATCAAAACAATGCACAATCGGTTGATGCCAAAATCTTTGTTATTGCCTGCCAGGCCATTGAAACTTCGAGGTTGCTGCTGCTCTCCCCCGGTCAGCGCCATCCTCACGGACTGGCCAACAATAATGGACAGGTCGGCAGGAACCTGTTGTTTTCAGCAGGCGGCTCCGGCACCGGAAAATTCCTGTACAGCGATCTCGATCAAGCCCGGGTCGTGGCGCTCAAAGTTGTCGGACCGTTTATGAACCGCGCCTTGCAGGATTGGTATTTTATAGATGATGAAGATTTGGGGAGGATCAAGGGCGGTACGATTGAATTCCTGTTTCGCCACCCCAACCCCATCAGCCAGGCCAACCGGCAAAAGCATTCGACCGGCGGTTTGTTATGGGGTAACCCGTTGAAGAAAAAACTCAAATCCTACTTTACCCAGGCCCGTTACCTCCGTTTTGAAACGTTCTGCGATTGGCTCCCCAATGATAACTGCCATGTCTCACTGGACCAGGAATCAAAAGACCGCTGGGGATCTCCGGTTGCCCACGTAAAAGTCGGCTACCACGAACATGATTTGAAAGTAGGCCGGTTCCTGACCTACAAGGGCCGCCAGATGCTGCAATCCATGGGTGCGGACAAAGTGACCTGGGGCCTCAGTGGCACCCCGCCTACGAACCTGATCGCCGGTGGTTGCCGTTTCGGCAGCGACCCGAAACACTCGGTGCTCAATGCCGATTGCCGGGCGCACGACGTCGAAAATTTATACGTCACCGACGGCAGCTTCATGCCCACCGGCGGAAGTGTCCCTTACACCTGGACGATCTACGCCAATGCCTTCCGAGTCGCCGACAAACTCATCAACGAACTGGGCGGAAAACACGCAAAGCCGGGGTCAGGTTCTTGAACCTGAGCCCTTTCGGCTGACCCCTTTCGACCCCTTTCGAACGGGCGGAGCGAGCAAAGTTTCGGAAACGCCGAAAAGAATGAACGTTAAACTAAACTGAAACCACTCCGGCCTCCCGAAAGGATACTGAAATGGCAGAAAAATTTGATGTAGTCGTAATTGGCGGCGTTCCATGCGGGTTCCTTCCCCTTCGCCGCCAACGACCACGCCCTCGCCGGCGGCCACGGCACCCTGTCCGAAGCCATTCATGAAGCAGCCCTGCACGTTGACAAGAGGGTGATACACCGGGTTAGTTGACTCTGACTCTGATGATTTGGATGCTGTGCGCGAAAGATAACAGGACAAATCAGGTTCTTTTTTGTTGTGAACAAAGCAATTCCTAATATTCTTGCCGCTTTACTTGCTCTGGTTTCCGCAAGCCCGGGGATGGCTTTGGACAAGGAGCCCCCATTCGAAAATATCAGCGTTGAATTTGAACTGCTTGACCGGGCCGGCAAGGTAGTTACTGAACTTGATCTGCGTGGGAGATATGTGTTGCTGGCGTTCGGATTTACCCGTTGCGCCCACATCTGTCCGATAATGGTGGCTAATATGGCCCTGACGCTGAACGTGACGGACAAAAAAGCAATGGGTGTGTTCATCAGCGTCGACACGGAACGTGACACACCAGCCATCACACATGCCTATGCATCGGGTTTTCACGAGTCCATGGTGGGGCTGAGCGGAAGTCATGAGCAGCTGCGCTCAGCAGCCAACAATTTTGGCATCAGTTTTGTCGTGTCCAAGAGCCAGAAAGCCTATACAGTTGAACATACATCCGATATTTTCCTGATCAGCCCTGAAGGAAAACTGATTGACGTGTTTGCACTCAATGCCTCACCACTGGAAATCGCCCAGGCCATGAAACACCAGCCATGAACCAAACGCCATCGCCATAAGCTGTTGCAATGACCGCAATCGCCAGAATCAATTACACAAAACTCAGCATTGTCGCACTGATCAGCCTGATGATCGCATCAGCCTGGCTGATTTTTCCTTACTTGATCCAGGGCAAAGAACTGATGCGAGGCGTCGGCAGCAAAGCAAGACTTATCAAGGGCGGCAATGTCTCTTTATACCAAACGCGTTATCTGGTCGAACATGTCGATCTCGAGCTGATGGCAACCTTTGCCACTGCCGAATTCTTCCAGTACGTGGACCGGGCGGCGGTAGTTGGCAACTTGCGACCGGACCGGAACTTCATTTTCTTCGTCAGCGAAAACATCCACGAGGGCCAGCTGTCCTTCGAGTTGCCGGAAGTTTCATTGCACATGGGAGACCGGGTCTATACGCCCGATATTTCCAGCGGCCCAAATCTCGCCGAGCATCACCGCATTACCCTGTACAGTTTTTCGAAAAGGGATGCGGCTGGTGAATTCATCGACATCAATAATTATGACAACATCAGGCTGCACGTCTCCAACCGCTACCTGGGCAGCACCCAGAAACTCACCTTTGTCGGCGTGTGGGAGGCGCCCTACGAATTACCCGAAGAACTTGCTTCACGTGCCGACATCACACCCGTTGCGATGATGGCTCTTGGTGCTGGGCTCTTGTCGTCTGTCATTACACCGTGCCTTTTACAATTAGTCGTGATATTCGGATCTATTATCGGAGCCTTTGCCACGGTTCCTGGTTCAACCAGCGCCGAGACGGCCCAGCTCCGTCCAATCATCCGCAGAAAGATCATGCTGATTGCACTGGCCTTCGTGGCAGGATTTACAATTTTGTACACGCTGGCAGGCGCCATTATTGGTGCTGTCGGTCATGGCGCTCAACTGATATTTGCAGAATACAGCCGCGTTGTAGCCATTGTATCGGGCGTACTGGTTATTCTGATGGGCATCTGGGTCGGGATACGTGGCAGCAGGAATGATGTTTGTAAAATCCCGGATCGCCAGGCTATGAAATTTCAGAGCGCCCGCGACATGGTGGGTTCGATCCTCGTATCGTCGGGCTATGCCCTGGGATGTACGGCCTGTTTCGGCGGCGCCATCGTGGCGACCCTGATCATTTACGTCGGCGCCATCGGCAGCGCCACCATTGGTGCGGGGATCATGCTGACATTTTCAATCGGGGTGGCTATACCGTTCCTGATCTCCGCCTGGTACCTTTCAAGAATGAACAGTGTCTTGTTATTCCTTACTGAAAAAGCCAAAATCATAAGCATCCTGAGCATGCTGCTGATTATCATCTTCGGGCTGATCCTGGTCACCGACAACTTCCATGTTGTCAGTGACATGATCTACCCGTTCCTGCGACTCCGTTAAGCCATACGCTGCATGAAGAAACCCCTGTTATTGTGGCTGCTGCTCGCCGGCCAGGCTCTCGCCGGTGATGTGTTGGGTGTTGATATCAGCAACCCGCTGAAACTGCTGGTAGTCGGGGATCGCAGCGACAATATCATCGACGTGATCGATCTTGACAAAGGGAAAGTGGCGTACCGGTTTGAAACGACATTCTTCCCGGACAGGCTGATCATTGCACCCTATGCACCCATCCTGATGTATACCAACACCGAGCACAGGCTGGCAGTTTTCTACGACCTTGAGACACGCCGGGAGATCAAAAGAGTTGACTTACCGGTTACGCCTCGACACGTCGTGCTGGACACCACCGGGGGTCTGGTCGGGATAAGTGACAGTTTAAGTGGTGGCTTTGTACTGTTGTCAATGTATGCGCAACGCGTCGTATTCTCGCTGCCGGATTTTCCACCGACAACGGATGTTCTTTTCGATCCGAATGAAGTCGATATCTATTACAGCAATAGTGCGACGGGGTCGATCGGCCTGCTCAATACCAATGTTCAAAAGTGGATTGAAATGCCTTTGGCAGAACAGCAGGGGCAGAATCTGTCCTCGCCCAGCCGCAGTCTGGATGCGCGTCATATCTACGTCGCCAATGACACAACCGGCGAGGTGTACGGCCTCAACGCTTTTTCGAAAGTCATCTATAAAACTTTCAGGATCGGCTCAAAGCCGGCACGACCGTATACCACGCCTCAAGGATCCTTCCTCTACCTGATCGACCAGGAATCAGGCCGCGTAGTGTCAATGGAGCAGGGATCGTTCCGGGAATACGCAGACATCCAATTTGCCAAAGGAGTCAATTTGGTAACGGTTGGCCGGTTTGACCGTTTCAATCTGTTTCTCAGCACGGGACACAGCGAGTATTACGTTTACGACAATTTGAAAAAGCTCGTAGTGACCGAAGGAGTCTTCAGGGGCAAGCCCATTGCAGCACTTGGAGCGGCAGATGGTAAAACAGCGTACATTGCGTTTACAGATATTCCACAGCTGGCCATGTTCAATCTTGAGAAGCAGGCGATACGCTATTTTGATGCAACGGATAATGGCGCCGGATCATTTGCCATGGGCCTTTCAAACAATGTCTGTCATTGATCAGGGCTGGCACACGCCGCTGACTTGGAATGTGAGGCCCCGTTGTCCCGAGCAGGAATTTGATGCAATGCAATGAGTGAGTCTGGGAAATAATGAGAATTGGATTCGTAGGTTTGGGCGAGATGGCGCATGGGATTATCCCGCGCCTTATGCAAGCTGGACACGCCGTCACAGCTTGGAACCGCACACCCGGCAAAGGACAGTCGCTGGTCGATGCCGGCATGGCGATGGGCAACAGCCCGGCTGAAGTGGCGTTGAAATCGGATGCTGTATTTTCCTGTGTGACCAACTCGGCTGCGGTTGAAGCAGTGGCTCTGGGTGCGCAGGGAATCCTGAATGGTCTTGCCAAAGGCAGTATTTATATGGATCTGAGCACCATTTCACCCATCGTTTCACGTAAGGTTTCTGCGGCATTCGCGAAGCGAGACCGGATCATGCTGGATACCCCGATTTCAGGCAGCCCCGTCAGCCTGGCCCAGGGCAAAGCCTCTGTCATGGTCGGTGGTGACAAGGAGGCTTTCGATGAGGTCAGAGACCTGTTGGGCGCGATCGGGCCCAAGGTGAGCTACATCGGTGAAAGCGGCCTGGCAGTCCAAACCAAGATTGGCATCAACCTGACCCTGATCGTAGAAATGGTCGCATTTTGCGAGGGAGTCGCCCTGGCTGAAAAGGGTGGCGTTGCACGCAAGATAGCCGTCGATGCGATGCTGAAAAGTGTAGTGGCATCTCCCGTAATGGGATATCGGGGTCCGTTTATCCTGGATATGCCGGACAAGCCATTGGCCAACGTTACTTTGCAGCAAAAAGACGCCATACTGGCCCTGGAACTGGCGCGCGAGTTGGGCATGCCAACACCCTTACTCGCAGCGGCGAACGAATTGCTCAATGCCTGCCGGGGCATGGGCATAGACCACCGCGACTTCGTGACTGTCTACGATGTCTACTGCAGCCTGGGGGGGATAGAACATTGAAAACTGAAGCAAAACCCTATCGCATCAACATCAAGGATGTACCTTATGTGGGCGGCTTGAAAAAAGAAGACGGCTGGGTCGATATGAAGGTGCAGTTTCTAATCGACAAAAAAACCACCAACTCCGAACGCATGCTGGTTGGCTGGACTGTTTTGGCTCCGGGCGCAGCACACCAGCAACACAAACATCATCATGCCGATGAGTTCTGGATCGTCATTAAAGGTAATGGCGTGATGTACACAGAAAACGGTGAAGAGCCGTCTGGCGAGGGAGATGTGGTGTTTACGCCAGCGGGGCATTGGCACGGCTTCAGGAACACCTCCGATGAAGACGTGGTGCTGGTCTGGGGCTGGGCCGGTGCCGCGTCTCTTGAAGATTCAGGCTATGCCGTTCCCGACGATCAAGAGCTTGGTTCGTAATACGGTGTCCTGTTCGCTCAAGATTCCAGGGTGTTGATGGCTGATTTTCAGCAAATCGACCAGCAAATTTTGCGCGGCATGACCACGCAACTAAAGCTGCGCGCCGCCCGTTTGAAAAACGGTGATTCGTCCTTGGGGTGGAAAATTGGCTTTGGTGCACCGGCAGTCATGGAAAGGCTGGGCATTCGAGCCCCGCTGCTGGGCTTTTTGAGCAAAAGTGCCTTGATCCCGTCCGGCCAAACGGTTGCGCTGCAAGATTTTAAACAAGCAGTGGCAGAGCCCGAAATTGCGGTCCACATGGGTACCGACCTGGAGTCGGATGCTGACGAGGCTGCGGTACGAGCTTCGATCGCGGGCCTGAGTTCTGCGATCGAACTGGCCGATTTGAGTTTTCCGCCCAACGATGTCGAGCGCATCCTGGCCGGTAATGTCTATCAGCATAGCGTTATTCTTGGGCCAATGGACGCGGGCAGAGCTGGGGCCAGACTGAATGGTCTATCGGCACGACTGGTAAAAGACGATGCCGAGATAGGAAAAACCACGGATATGGAAGCCAATACCGGGGTGATAATCGACCTCGTCCGCCTGGTCGCCGACTGCCTGGCCGGGTTTGGTCTGACGCTGCGTGCTGGTGAAGTCATAATCACAGGCTCTGTCATACCACCGGTCATGGTAGAGCAACCCTGTACCATCGTTTTCAATCTGGAACCTTTTGCATCCATTGGGGTAAGCTTCAAGTGAAATTTCAGAGCAGGACAGGACGTTCGCGAGAGAAACAAGCATGATTTGTCCCTTTGCACAGCCGATCGCGCCTGGGTGTCGAACCCGGTCATTGCCGGTTTTTCTAATGCTCCTCGCGACATTGATATCGACTGGATGTGAACGAGAAGCAAGAGATAGAGAAATCATCCTGATCAAGTTTCCGCATGTGACAGCGCCTATCACACCAAAGGGACAGGCTGCGGAATATTTCAGACAGGCCGTAGAAAAGCGCCTGTCAGGACGGGTCAAGGTTGAAGTTTTCCCATCCAGCCAGTTGATGAATGATGATGACTCTTTGGAGGCGCTGGCATTCGGAGAGGTTGAAATGATCGCCATATCCCTTTCCAAGCTCAATCGGCTGACACATAGATTCCAGGTGTTTGATTTACCTTTTCTGTTTCCCGGACTTGAGGCGGTGGAAGCGTTTCAGGACAGTGATGCCGGTAAGTCACTACTCGATGAATTAGCTGATCGTGGCATCCAGGGCCTGGCGTTCTGGCACAACGGCATGAAACATATGCTCGGTCCGGTTGCCATGCGAAAGCCTGAAGATGCTGTCGGCCTGAGGTTCAGGATCCAGGACTCGGATGTGATTCAGGAAGAGATTCTGCAAATCGGTGGCATTCCGCAAAAGATGGCCTTTAGTGAGATTTACATGGCACTGCAGACCGGTGCAATCGACGCCCAGGAAAACACCTGGTCAAATTCCTATGCTCAAAAATTCTATGAAGTCCAGCCCTACATGACGCAAACCAACCATGGCTATGCCGGCTACATGGTTGCGGTGAATTCTGATTTCTGGATTGCTCTGCCTGCGGATATCCGCACTGAACTTGATTTGATTGTGGCGGAGACCGCCGTTTGGGCCAAACAGCGATCAAATGCCATCAACCAGGAAAGCCTGGAGAAGATCCTTGCAAGCGGTCAATCGGAATTGGTTGAATTAAGCAGCGAAGAACTCGCCGTGTGGCAAACAGCCATGCAACCGGTATGGGAAAAGTTCGAACAGGATATTGGAGCGGATCTCATCCAGGCCGCGCTCAGCGCATCGCAGTAACAATATGGTTCAGTGGATAAACTTCCCACCCTGCCTTATTCAAACCCCAAATCCTGGTCCGTTGGCCAGGCGTGGCAGGTTACGCATGCAGCTGGAACTTCACGCGCCTGGTGACAGCTGATGCAACTTGCCATTGCTCTTACTGCCTTGATTTCCGCCATTTGGTCCAACTGACTCACATCACCGTGGCAGGTCTCACACTGCGTGCCTGCGTCCAGGTGTGCTTTGTGGCTCCAACTGACTCCGGGTGTGATTGTATAAACACGCACCCACGGGATTGGCTGGCCTGACTCGGAAAATTCCTGCAAGTTTTTAATTGCTGGCCTGTCCTTTGCGATGGTGCGGTGGCATGACATGCATGTTTCAGTGACTGGAAACGTCATCCGGGTACCAGGGTCGGGATTGACATGACAAATTTGGCATGCCATCCCTGAAGCCAGATGAGTTTTGTGGCTGAATGGCAGCGGCTGAACCGGTGCCGGATGTGGTGCGATATTATCCGGCACCGCTGGCACAGTGTCGGCTGGGATTTGTTGCGCGGCGGCGGGCATGTTTGCAATGAGTGCGAACAGCAGCACACACAGCGCGATTTTCAGGCAGATGGCCGAGTTCACCCTTGTATTTGAATAATTTGATCTTTTCATGGTTACACGTTCGCCCCGCTAGCCCTGCCCACGACTTCCTCGATGCTGCTGCCATGGTCCTTAAGGATCACGCTGGCTGCATTGCGCCCGGGTTGGCCTCTTACAGATCCACCGGGAGCGGTGCAAGCACCTGTCTGGTAAAGCCCCGGAATGGGCATCCGGTAATCAGCCCAACCCGGCACCGGGCGCATATCTCCGGACTGGGCAGCGCCATATGCCGCAGCATGCACGCTACCGCGCCACATGGCGGGGTTCATACGTTCAATATCAAGCGGGCTCTGGATGAACTTAGCCAGGATTTTGTCCTCGGTCAGATTAGGGCAGAACGTTCTGAAATAATCGAACACATCTGCGGCGACTTTATGCTTGATGCTATCCCAGTGCTGCGGGCCTTCTTTGAGTGCGTAGGGCAAATTACCCTCGAGCTTCAGTGTGTGGTGTCCGGCTGGAGCCCGGGTTGGATCTGCAATACTTGGGCAGACAACTTGCAGCGGCAGACCCTCCAGGTTGATTTCGCCTGTCGCGTGTTGATAATCGGAGCGCAAAATTCGTTCCGGATCAGCCATCAGTGCCGCTTCAGTGGGTGAGATGGTGCTGCCGTCAGCGAGCTCATATTTAGGCGGCTCCGAAATGGCGTAGTGAAAAGCGAACATAGCGTGTTCCGGCTGCAGCAACCGTACATTCTCCAGAAAACCGTCACCCCAGAGTCGTTTTGGTGCCATCTCCACGAGGTGCTTGATATGGATCGTTGAAACAACGCTCTTGCGAGCACGATACCGGGTACCATCCAGGCATTCGACGCCACGGCACCTGCCATTCTCGATGATGAGTTGCGCCACGGGCATATTCGTCTGGATCACACCGCCATTGGCCTCGATCACCCTGCCCAGGGCAAGCGGCAGCATGCCGGAGCCACCCTTGGGCATGGGGCGGCCATTTAATTGATGCCTGATTGCCGTAAATAACTGCCTGCCCGTGTTGGGATGTCCTGCCGGAATGCTGCTAAATCGGCCTACGGCTAGGTGGAAAGTGCGAATGTAGTGGTTTTCGAATGTTTTGTTGACAAGATCGTAACCGGACATGCCAAATCTGCGGCGCCAAACGCCACTATCCGGGATCTCAGAACCAGCCTTTTTGGCAGTGTTGTAGGCCTGTATTTCAGCCACCAGCCGCTTGAACGTGTCCGCATCCTTACGCGAGTGTTTTGCGTACTCTGTGTAGGTCCGCTCGATGTCTTTCCACACCGTGATCGAAGCCTTGTCCGGGAACGAGATGTGCATGATTGGATCCGGATGGATGTATTCCAGACCGTACTCGTACAGATTGAGTTCATTATCGCGCAGTACCGGGCTGGATTGAATGAAGCCGTGCACCGAAGAGCAGAGGTCTTCCTTGAACCCCGGCAGGCATACCTCAGCCGTCTTGCAGCCACCACCAATGGTGGACCGTCCCTCGAGCACCAACACACTGAACCCTGCTTTGGCAAGATAGGCTGCGGTGATCAGGCTGTTGTGTCCGGCACCTGCCACCACAAAATCAAATACGGAGTCATCCCGAAATATTTTCTGGAAAGCCGTTGCATGAAAAGATATGGAGCTTAGCGCCGCCCCTTTGATAAAATCCCTTCGGGATACCGCCTTCATCCAAGCCTCCCACACGATGCTGCAATCAGTCTATAATGCACGAAAATACAAACGATTGCATTAATCGTTTCAATTAGTTGGACAATGCTCGGAGGAATTTGTAGTATCGCCGTTTATTCCGAAAGACCTGAACACGACTGAATGGTAACAAGACTCATATGAACGAAAAAATACAGGATATCAAGCAAGATACCCGGCTCAAACTCTACCGCTCAATGCTTGAATGCAGACAGATGGAACAACGCGCCTATGACCTGTTCATGGAGAATCTGGTCAAGGGAACCAGCCATCTTGGGCTCGGTCAGGAAGCAATTGCCGCCGGTTTCGGGCTAGCCATGCGCCCCGATGACTACACGTTTTGTACCTACCGCGGGCATAACCACACATTGGTGCGTGGCGCTTCCATGACCGGTATTCTGGGCGAACTGATGGGTCGCGATTGTGGCTTGATGCGTGGTAAAGGCGGCTCCATGCACCTGACCAGTGTGGAACATGGCGTAATGGGGTCGTATGCGATCATCGGAGCTCATCTGCCAATTGCAGCCGGCGCAGCCTGGTCAGCCCAATACCGGGGCACCAAACAGGTATCAGTGTGCTTTTTTGGTGATGGCACAACCAATATAGGTGCCTTCCACGAAGCTTTGAATCTTGCAGCTGTATGGTCACTACCGGTGGTATTCGTGTGCGAGAACAACCTGTATATGGAATACACCGCTATTGCTGATGTCACAGCAGTGGCGAACCCTGCCGCCGACCGGGCAGCGGCCTATGGCCTGGAGTCCATTTTGATTGATGGTAATGATGTGGATATCGTGTACGCTACGGCAAGTAAGGCTTTGCAACGGGCGCGCAAAGGCGAAGGACCCAGCTTGATCGAAGCACTAACCTATCGCCACCATGGCCACTCCCGAGCTGATCCCGGAAAGTATCGGCCCGATGATGAGGTTGCTATGTGGAAAGAGCAGCGTGATCCAGTCATAAATTATCGGGTCCGCTTACTCGAACTGGGCATCGCTGAAGCGGATCTTGTTGCCATTGAAACTGAAACCGATGAATTGGTGGACAGAGCAACCAAGGAGGCCCGCAACAGCCCACCCCCACCGCTGGAGATAGCGATGACGGATGTCTGGTCGGATGGGAGTTCATCATGGCGCAACTGAGCTACAGGCAAGCGGTCGCTGCCGGAATCGCCCAGGAATTGAGGCGTGATTCGAATGTCGTATTCCTGGGTGAGGATGTTGCGTCCGCCGGAGGCGTATTCAAAGCCACCGGGGGCTTACTGGACGAGTTCGGGCCAATACGGGTCAGAGACTGCCCAATTTCCGAGCAGGCCATCATCGGTGCCACCATGGGCGCGGCCATGACCGGGCTTCGCCCGATCGCGGAAATCATGTTTTCCGACTTCCTTGCAGTCTGCTGGGATCTCATTGCAACTCAGATTGCCAAGACTCGCTACATGACCAACGGTCAGTGTTCTTTACCCCTGGTGATCAGGATGGCCAACGGAGCGGGTTCGCGCTTTGGTGCCCAGCATTCGCAAAGTGTGGAGAACTGGGCCATGGCCATTCCGGGTCTCAAGGTGGTTGCGCCATCCAGTCCTGCCGATGTCAAAGGTCTGCTGGCCGCAGCTGTGCGTGATCCGGATCCGGTACTGTTTTTTGAACAGAAATCCTTGTACGGCATCAAGGGTGAGGTACCGGAAGGTGACCATGTTGTACCACTTGGCAAAGCCAAAATTCTACGACAGGGCGATGATGTAACCATTGCTGCACTGGCTGCGATGGTGCCAAGAGCGGTCAAAGCGGCAGAAACCCTGTACAGCGAATACGGCATATCGGCAACCGTCATTGATGTGCGTTCGCTGGTGCCACTGGATACGACCACTATTTTTGAATCCGTATCTGCGACCGGCCGACTGGTCACAGTGGAGGAAAACCCGCGCCTGTGCGGCTGGGGTGCTGAATTGGCTTCTCTGGTGGCCGAAGAGTTGTTTTGGGATCTGGAAGGGCCGATTGTGCGGGTGACAACACCACATATACCCCTGCCCTCTGCCGACAACTTGGAGGATGCGGTATTGCCCAGCGTCGAACGCATTGTAGATAGCGTTCGCCGGTTGGCGGACTGAGGAATAGACAAACATGAAGGTACTGATGCCCCAATTGGGTGAAACGGTAAATGAAGGCACCGTTGTTACCTGGCACAAAAAGCCAGGTGATGAAGTTACCAAAAACGAGATTCTTCTCGATGTGGAAACCGAAAAGGTCGCGGTCGAGATTCCTGCACCGATAGCGGGCATACTGATCCGCATCCTGGTGGATGCAGGCGAGACCGTAAATGTCGGTACGGTGTTGGCAGAAATCAGCGGCCCGGATGATTCGCCTGACGATGAAAGCAATCTGCAATCACCGCAAGCTGCCGGCGAAGTCACTCAAACAGAATCGGTAAACACACAAGCGGCGCCGGCGCCGGCTGGTAAGGACGGCGAGCGATTGTCTCCAGCAGTGCGACGACTCATTGCAGAGAAGGGCCTGGATGGATCACTGATACAAGGCACCGGCCGGGATGGTCGACTGACCCGGCGCGATGTTTTATCTTATCTGGCAAGCCAACAGTCCGGGACGCCCGCCGAGCAACCTGCACTTGCCGCAACGGATGAACGACTGCCTTTCGATCGTATCCGGCGTGCAACCGCGGCACACATGCTGCGCTCCAAGTCAACCAGCCCGCATGTATTGCAAACCATAGAAGCGGATTTCAGTGCGGTTGACCGGCTGCGCTTACAAAAACGCGACAGCTGGAGGGAGGATCATGGTTTTTCTTTGAGCTACCTGCCTTTCGTCGCCCGCGCAGTTTGCCTGGCAATCGGCGAATTTCCTCACATCAACGCCAGTGTTGATGGAGACACTCTGGTCGTGCACAGCGCAATCAATCTGGCCTTCGCGGTGGACCTGAACTTTGCAGGGCTGGTTGCGCCTGTCATCCGGGATGCCGCAGAGCTGAAAGTTTCTGCATTGGCGCACCGGATCAATAATGTGGTCAAGCGGGCACGAAATAATAAACTGAGTGCGGACGACCTGAGCGGAGGAACCTATACGCTTTCAAACCCAGGGCCATACGGAACCCTTTTCACCGCACCGATCATCAACCAGCCACAAGTCGCAATCCTGTCGATTGACGGCATCGCCAAGCGACCGGTAGTGATTGAAGGTCCTGAGGGTGATTCCTTGGGAATCCGCCCCGTGGGCGTGCTTGCGCAATCATTCGACCACCGTGCGTTTGATGGCGCCTACTCGGCTGCTTTCCTGAACCGGCTAAAGTCCCTGCTTGAGCAACAAGACTGGGCACTGGAGTTTTGATCATGACAACAAAATTTATCGTCGCGTCTGTACTTCCAGCAGTTATTGCCGGGGCCATCGCCACTGCAGCTGCTGCCGGCGATCCAATGGATACAGCTACTATCGATGAACTCGTGCAGCGTGGCGAGGAGCTGTACATGCGGCCCATCTCCTGTTGGGTCTGTCATGGTGAAAACGGCGAAGGGCGGGTTGGCCCATCCCTGCTCAATGGTCAGACGGCAGCGGACATCTATGACCAAATCCAGAGCAACCCGCAAATGGGCATGCTTGAGCGAGAACTGAAGCCGACGGATGAAGACCTGGTCGCGATTGCACTGTACCTGCGCAAGCTCGCGAACCTACCGATGAATGAGGAGTTGCCCAATGAACTCCACAAGTCCCTGGCCCAAATGAAGGCCCGACAGTCCGCAACGGTAGTTTATCCGAAATCGGAGCGGGATCTGGCCGTTGAAAAGATCGAGTCCTTTGCAACGGTATTGTCCGGCTGGCAACGTAAGGCCAAACTGGGGAGCCTCGCCAAATCCTATAAAGTGCGGGTAGTGCAGACTTTTGCACCGGGTGAGCCGATTTTTAAGCCGGAGAAGGGCAAAACTTATTTTTATGAAAACGTTGGCTATTCCAGCAACCCATCACTGAAGCCCGAGGGCTTCGTCAATGCAGCGTCAAGTCAGTTCGTGATCGGTGATGCCCAGAGTATGGAGGTGATTGTCAGCAACGAACTGCCAGCGTACCTCCGTTCAGCCGTGCATAGCACCATGGTTTCACCGGATGGCAAATGGGTTTATATCGTCAGTTCGAAGGAAGGCGGCATTGATGGCAAGGCGACCCTGCGGACCCCGGCCACCGTCATCAAGGCGGATGCGCTCACACTGCAACCGGTAAAGCAGTTCACCATCGGTGGTCGTTTTCACCATGGACAGGTGTTCCGCGACAAGTACCTTCTGATCGATACCTTTGCACGCGATCCGGATGGCCTGGACGTCATGTTGTTCGACCCTGAGACCGATACGATCCTCGGTGGTGTGCGCGACGAAGATCTTGGGGGAGCCACCTATACAGCCTGGACCGATGACGAGTTTATTTACGTCCTCATGGAACCTACCGGCTATGCACCTGGTAGCGGCACCGGGATGACTGCGATCCGGGACTTTTACCGGGGGAGGCTCACCACGATGCGACCTTTCTGGATCGCCCGCATCGACCCGGAGACCTGGGAAGTGGTGCAGGAGTATCCCTTCCCGGGTTTCCGCGGCAACTGGATCACCATTGATTCCAAAAAGGAATTCATGTATGTCACAGGAGCCGGCACGTCGAATATCAGCAAGATCAACATAAGCACCGGAGAAATTGCCTGGGCCGCAGGTACCGGTATCGGGCCCTATGGCTGCGGTCTCAATGCTGATGAATCTGAGATCTGGATTGCCGATAAGGGGGAGGGAACCGGTCATCTCGGACGAACCATTACCGTGCTGGAAACGGCCACCGGGCAGATTCTTGACACCCTGTTTTCCGGTTACAAGGTAGATCATGTGCTGCTGTCGCCAAATGGCAAGGAAATGTGGGCGACCAGTAATGGCGAGGGCCGTATCTACGTGTTTGATGCGGTAAGCCGCGAGCAGATCAAGGTCATCGATATGCCCCAGTTCGGCGATCCACACGGCCTCGTGTGGGTGCATTACGACGAGGATGGCAATGCGCGCGTGATTCGCGATCAGGGTGGTTTCCACAATGGCATAAACCCCCACAAGGGCAGGCCGCTGGACTATTAAGTAGGACCAGCCCACATAGGACCCAAGAGGACTGCAAGTCCGACGATGCGCACGAGGCCTGGAACCCGGAAGGGCTCGCACAGAGAACCATTCGGGCGCTCAAGCAACATGTTCCAGATTTGGGGATCATCACCGATGTGGTGCTCAGGGAGGTCGCTCTTGATCTGCAGGAAGGCGCTGACATGGTTATGGAATCCCTGACCTGCATCAAGCGTGCTGGAGCTGACGCCATACTCAGTTATTACGCCCTCCAGGCAGCCGCATGGATCAAGGCTCGGGCTTGAGTTTCGCTGGTGACCGCAGGCGCTAATCTGCAAACGATTGCAGCATTGCAGGGAACAGGGATCATGTTTAATTCACGAATTAAAATCACAGCCCGTTTGGTACTTGGAATATGCCTGTTCGCAGCAAGCCTGCTGCCGTCAATCGCCATCGCAGACGAAATTGCATCCCAGCCTGAATACGATGTGATCTTCGAAAAAAATGTCGCCATCCCGGTTCGGGATGGGACCGTATTGAGGGCGGATGTCTATCGCCCGGATGTTGGCGACAGCGAGACAAAATTTCCGGTACTGATCAGTCTGAGCCCCTATCAAAAACACATGGACAGAATCCTGCCGCATATCCGGCCTTTTTCCCACGTGGAAAGGCCGGAGCCTGACTGGTGGACGCCCCGGGGTTACGTGCAGGTGTTTATTGATACGCGCGGTACCGGAGCCTCTCCGGGGAAAGTGGATATCTGGTCCATGCAAGAGACCCGTGACTTCTATGACGCCATTGAATGGGCCGCCGTGCAGGAATGGAGCAACGGTAAAATCGGTCTGGTCGGTGTATCTTATTATGCAATCACCCAGTGGCATGTAGCCGGCCTGCAGCCACCCTCATTGGTCACCATGATCCCATGGGAAGGCTGGTCCGACACCTACCGCGATTCAGTATTTCACGGTGGCATTCTTAACCAGGCTTTCTATGGTCGTTGGTGGACTGATGTAGTAGGCAAGCAACTGCTGGAAAATACAAGGGCCGACAATTCTGCGGCATTCGATGAAAACCTGATGTGGAATTTCATGACCCACCACACCGACAGCGACTGGTGGGATGAAGTCAAAGCCCGCGCCCAATTTGATCAGATCAAAGTGCCGTTTTACAGTTCAGGAAACTGGGGTGGCTGGAATCACCATCTGCGCGGTAACATCGAAGCCTATGTTCGATCAGCCTCCGAGCACAAGAAACTGCAAGTGCATATTGGCGGACATACGGATGCCTTTTACTCAGATGAAGGCAAAGCGGAAATGTTGCGTTGGTATGACTACTGGCTGAAGGGTAAAGACACCGGCATCATGGATGAACCGCCGGTCAAACTGTGTGTTCGTGAAAGTGTCGATAAGTGTACCTGGCGGTTTGAAAACGAATGGCCACTGGCAAGAACGCAATACAAGAAATATTACCTGACAACCAAAAAAGCCGATGCAGTCGACGATGCGATGCACGACCTGACTTTGTCTGCAGCACCCCCCGGCAAAGCAGAAAAAATTGTCTATCCTGCAGGCCCGGTAGCCTACGCCCGGGGCGTCAACAAGCAACCTACGGTAACTTTTGTCACGGAGCCCATGGCACAAGACGTTGAAATCACCGGTCATATCAACCTCGTCCTGTGGGTATCTTCTGAAACCGATGACATGGACATATTTGCTTACTTGCGCAATATGGCACCCGATGGCAGTGTCGAAACGGCTAGCCGTGGGATTCTGAAAGTTTCACACCGCAAGTTGAACCCAGATCTTTCCAGGCCCGACCGCCCCTGGCATTCGCATGATGAAGAGCAAAAGCTTGAAGCTGGACAAATTGTGCCGATCGAAGTTGAAATCTGGGCCACCAGCATGATCTTTAAGAAAGGCCATCGCATCCGCCTTGACATTCAACCGAGTGATGGCGGTCATTATTTTGCTGCTTATAATCTTGACAACAACACCATCTACACCGGTGGCGATCACGCTTCCTACGTTCTGTTGCCTTTCATTCCGGCTGCGGAGTGATTTGCGAACAGGACGGAACCCTATGCAATAATAAAATTCCAGGAAATATGAAATGAGTGACAAAACAGTTTCGCGTAGAAATCGGCGGGAATTCCTCAAAAACTCTCTTGCGGGGGGTGCCGGCATTGCCTTCGTGGGCTGCTCTGTCACGAATGCACTGGCTGACGCGGCGCTGGTAGCGAAAGATCCAAATACCCGGCAGGCCGATTTTCCCCGCCCGGTAGTGGTTAACGGCAAACGCATGCTGACCATTGACGTCCATGCGCACACCGAGGTGGCAGATGTGTGGCCACTGATCGAAGGCCACGAAGCGCTGGGGGGAGAAAACCCATACGGTCCAAACCCTCTCAGCAGGGCAACTGACGTATCAGTCCGGATAGCTGATATGGATGCCACTGGTATTGACATTCAAGCGCTGAGCATCAGTGTAGGTCAGTATTTTCACTGGGCTGACCGTGAGCTCGCGGCAAAAATTATCCGGTTGCAGAACGAAAGACTTGCCGAGGTCTGTGCCTTACATCCCGACCGTTTTGTGCCGATTGGTGCAGTTTCTTTACAGCACCCCGATCTGGCAGCATCTCAACTTGTATATGCGGTGACGAAACTGGGCCACCGGGGTGTAATGATTACCGGAAGCATCGATGGCTTGGAAATAGCCGACCCCCAATTCAACCCATTCTGGGCTAAAGCTGAGGAACTGGATGTCATCGTATTCCTGCATCCCCGAGGTTTTCAGGAGGGAGGAAAGCGGTTCCAGGGCAATGGCCGTCTGGGTAATATCATTGGCAATCCACTCGAAACCACGGTTGCGCTCTCGCACCTTATCTTCGAAGGCACGCTGGATCGCTACCCGGGATTGAAACTTGTCGCGGCACATGGCGGAGGCTTCCTACCGGCCTATATCGGGCGATCCGACCATTGTCATTCCAGCAATGACCGGGGTTGCCGGGGCGAAGAGCAGAAGAAACCCAGTGACTATCTGAAGCAGATCTATTTTGACTCACTGGTCTACAACACACAGAACCTGAAACATCTGATCGATGAAGCAGGCGTCAGCCAGCTGGTGCTGGGTACAGATTACCCCTATGGGATGGAGAACCGTAATTCGGTCGCGCATGTTTTGAGCGTCCCAGGTCTTAATAACGAGGAAAGAGAAGCCATTCTGGGAGCTACGCTGTCCAGACTCTTGAAATTGGATCACAGTCGCACTTAGGTCTGTATGGTTCTTCATCCAACCGCTGTAAGTCGCCAGTGGCGTTACAATTTTCGGCAGTTTCAGTTTACATCGACAGCGTAAACGAGGTCCTGTGTATTGCAGCGGCTGACACGCCATTCAACCAACCGGCCGTCCAGCGCAACGGCGATGCGGTCAATTTGTAACAACGGGGCCCCGGCGTTCAGACCCAGTGCCTTTGCATCGCTTTTGTTGGCAGATATCGCGCGCAACTCTTCCTTTGCAATCGCGATGCTGACCTTGTATTCACTCTGATACAAAGAGTACAGCGTGTTGGGAAGTGTTTTCTGGCGATCAATGTCAGGGAACATTTTGAGTGGCAAAATAATCTTCTCGACTATCCGGGGGTTACCGTCAACCTGACGCGTACGCCGGATCTCTACAATCTGATCGTCTTTTCCCAGCTGAAGTTTTGACCGTTCCGTGCGGTTGGCCGGCCGGCGTTTGGCACTTTCACGGCCCAGTTGGGGAATAATCCGGTCGCATTTCGGAGCAGGCTTTGCCAGGCGAAAAAATCGGAATAATGTATGTTCCTGCGTGTGCTCAGCAACATAACTGCCCTTCCCCTGTCGCCTCAGTATCAGATTTTCCGTTGCCAGCGCATCCATTGCTTTGCGCACCGTGCCCTGACTCACACCTAATTCCTGAGCCAGGGACTGTTCGCTTGGCAACGCCTGTGCCGGACGCCAGATACCCTCTGCGATACGTTGCACCAGAACGGTGTAAACCTGCTTGTAGAGCGGTTGGAAATCAGGGATTGAGGACAAAATTTTTTCTGCTTCCTTGCGCCGGAACATCGCGCTGCCAAGCATTGCTCAAATAATCAATATATCGTATCTTATATAAGACATAAAAACTATCGCGAAGTTTCGGTGTTGCACCGACGCCGGAGGCTTCGCGTAATTATGATGAGGATCTGATAGATGGCCATTCCACAACTTTTGGTGCACAACAAAACCGACAACGTCGGCGTTGTCGTGGTTGAAAATCTCAAAGCAGGTGATGAAATGCTCTGCATCGTCACGGAAGACAATTCTGACTTCACGCTGGCGGTCGGGCAGGATGTGCCCATCGGCCATAAAGTCGCACTGGCTGACCTCAAAGAGGGTGACACGATCATCAAGTATGGAGAAGATATTGGCCGCGTTATCGCAGCAATCTCCGCCGGTGATCATGTTCATGTCCACAACATAAAAACCAAGCGCTGGTAAGGGAGTATTTGACCATGTCTACACAAGATACTTTCATGGGTTATCGGCGCGAAAACGGTCGCGTCGGCATACGCAACTTTGTCGTAATCCTGCCACTGGATGACATATCGAACGCAGCCTGCGAGGCAGTCGCTAACAACATCCAGGGCACCATTGCCCTACCCCATGCCTACGGCCGCCTGCAATTCGGCGAGGATCTGGATCTGCATTTCCGTACCATGATCGGAACCGGATCCAATCCCAATGTCGCAGCTTGTGTCGTTATCGGCATCGAACCGATCTGGACCCAAAAAGTGGTGGATGGAATCGCCGCAACAGGTAAACCGGTGTTTGGTTTTGCCATTGAAAAAAATGGTGACATCAACACCATCGCTAAAGCTTCACGCAAAGCAAAGGATCTGGTGCACTGGGCTACTGAGCTTCAACGCGAACCATGCGACATCGCTGACCTCTGGGTTTCTACCAAATGCGGTGAGTCTGATACCACCTCAGGTATCGGTTCCAACCCTACCGTCGGAAATATGTATGACAAGCTGATTCCAAAAGGTATTTGTGGCGTATTCGGTGAGACTTCGGAAATCACTGGCGCAGAACATCTGTGCGTAAAACGGGCTGCAACACCGGAAATCGGTGAAAAATTCATGAGCACCTTCCAGGCCTACCAAGATGATGTGATCGAAGCCCACAAGACCACTGATCTATCCGATAGCCAGCCGACCAAAGGAAACATTGAGGGAGGACTTTCCACGATTGAAGAGAAAGCTTTCGGTAATCTGGAAAAAATCGGCCACCACGTTTCATACATTGATGTACTCGGTCCGGCTGAAGAACCTACCAAAGGACCGGGGCTCTATTTTATGGATTCATCATCTGCGGCAGCCGAATGTGTCACTCTGATGGCAGCTGCAGGCTTCGTCGTTCATGCATTTCCAACCGGTCAGGGAAACATCATTGGTAACCCCATCCTGCCTGTTATCAAGCTGACTGCGAACCCACGTACCATGCGCACCATGTCTGAACATATAGATGTTGATGTAACGGGAATCCTCACCCGTGAACTCACCATAAGCCAGGCAGGTGACAAACTGATTGAAATGGTGGTTAAGACGTCTAACGGTCGAATGACTGCTGCTGAAGCGCTGGGTCACAAAGAATTCGTCATGACCAAGCTTTATCGCAGCGCATAATTGTGGTGATTAACATGGAGAAGGATCAAGTATGGACAAATAGAATCCGGCTGATAAAGTAGCGGTGCCTAAAATAAATACTTGGGAGTAGTGTTTCAGACCATGAAAAATAGAGACTTCAAACATTTTCAGCCAAGGCCTGGCTTGCTCATTCCGTTGGCGCTGATTTTTCAACTCGTGCTGACAGCCTGCGCTCCGGATGATCAGGAGAAAACCTTCGTGATCAAATTTCCGCATGTCACTGCCCCTGCTACGCCCAAAGGCCAGGGTGCTGAGCGGTTGCGCCAATTGGTGGACGAACGCCTGGGCGGGCGTGTGAAGGTGGAAGTCTATCCATCCAGTCAATTGATGAATGACGATGACTCTCTGGAAGCGCTGGCATTTGGTGAAATACAAATGATCGCAGTGTCGCTGTCGAAGTTTGACCGTCTGACCTCGCGCTTCCAGGTTTTTGATTTACCGTTCCTGTTTACCGATTTGCAAGCGGTGGAAAATTTTCAGCGTAGCGAAACCGGTCGGAAATTACTTCACACGATTGAAGACAAGGGTTTTCTTGGCCTGGGATTCTGGCACAACGGCATGAAGCAATTTGGTGGTCCGGTTCCTTTGAACAATCCGGCGGATGCAGCAGGCTTGAAATTCCGCATCATGGTTTCCGACGTCCTGCAGGCGCAAATTCTGGCGATGGACGCGGTACCGCAAAAAATGGCCTTTAGCGAAGTTTATCAGGCCCTGCAATCCGGTGCCATCGATGCGCAGGAAAACACCTGGTCAAATATCTGGTCGCAGAAATTCTTTGAGGTTCAACCCTATATCACCGAGAGCAACCATGGCTACCTCGGTTATTTTGTAGCGGTTAACACGCAGTTCTGGAAAAGTCTGCCGGATGATATCCGTGCTGAACTGGAGGCCATCGTGGCTGAAGTGACCGCTGAAGTGAATGCCCGTGCTCACGCAATTAACCTGGAACACCGCGACATGGTACTGGCAACGGGCAAGTCGACTCTGGTCGAATTGAATCAGGATGACCTTGAAAACTGGCGGGCGGTGATGCGTCCGGTGTGGGACCAGTTCGCTGATGAAATCGGTGATGACGTGATGCAGGCAACTGCAGCCAGCAAAGCTCATTGAATAAATGCATCCAAAACCCGTTGCATCGGGTAGATCAGCATTGAAGCGTATTCAAAATATCGTTAATCGGCTGGAAGAGGTCCTGATGGCCACTTTCTTGGCGGTCATGACCATACTAACCTCTTTGCAGGTGTTATTGCGCTATGGCTTTAATACCGGTTTGATCTGGTCGCTGGAGGCAACGACTTACTGTTTTGCCTGGTTGGTTTTGATCGGGATGTCGTATTGCGTACGGACACGCGCACACATTGCTCTGGACCTGCTGGTCAAACGTTTCAATGATCGCATACGCCGGCTGATTGGCCTGCTGGCGATCATGGTGTGCCTGAGCTATTCGCTGATGATGTTTTATGGCTCCAGCGTGCTTGTGCAGCGCTTGTACACGCTGGGTAACGAAGCCCGAGACCTGCCTTTTACACGCTGGATATTGAGCATCATTCTCCCCATTGGTTTCGGCTTGCTGACCCTGCGCTTCCTACAGCTGGGCCTGGGTATCTGGCGCGGCGAGATGAAAGGGCTTGGCCTGATCGAAAACGACCCTGCCAAATTCGAGATGGATTTAACGTTGCCGGCGGGTATTGCCCAGGCGGATAAAAAATCCAGGGATACAGAGGAATGAACGCTCTGTTCCTTGTTACGCTGTTATTTGCCTGCCTGCTGATTGGTGTGCCGATCGCCGTTGCACTGGGTTTCGCCAGTATTTTGACTCTGCTTATCTTTGCAGACCAAAGTACGCTTTCACTGGCGCAGAAGTTTTTCCATACCATGCAGGTGTACCCCTTATTGGCGCTGCCGTTTTTCGTGCTGGCAGGAACTTTTATGACCAGCGGCGGCGTGGCCCGCCGCATGATCGAATTTGCCAATGCCGCGGTTGGGCATTTCCATGGTGGATTGGCAATGGCTTCGGTGCTTGCCTGTATGTTGTTCGCCGCAGTATCTGGTTCTTCGCCTGCCACGGTGATAGCGATTGGCTCAATCGTGATCGCTGGAATGGTGAGCTCGGGTTACAGTCGAAACTTTGCAGCGGGTGTCATATGTAATGCCGGCACGCTGGGTATTCTGATTCCGCCCTCCATCGTCATGGTGGTCTACGGCGCGGCTACCGAAACATCCATCGGCAAACTGTTCATCGCCGGCATCATTCCGGGCCTCTTATTGACCGGTACGATGATGATTGCGGTTTATTTTATTGCCCGCCATCGGAAAATTCCGCGCCAGCCCTGGGTTGGCTGGTGGCAGATTTTGCGGACCGGTCGCAGGGCGCTGTGGGGTTTGCTCCTCATTGTGATCATTCTGGGAGGTATTTACGGTGGCGTATTCACGCCAACGGAGGCGGCGGCGGTTTCTGCGATGTATGCATTTGTCGTGGCGGTCTATATTCACGGAGATATCAAACTAAAAGATGTCCCCGAAGTGTTGGTCAGCAGTTCCAAGATCACGGCAATGCTGTTGTTCATTATTGCCAATGCCTTCCTGTTTGCGTTTGTGCTCACCACGATGCAAATACCGCAACAGGCTTCCGAAGCTATTATGTCCATGGGTTTATCCCCGTGGGCTTTCCTGTTGGCTGTGAATGTGCTGCTGCTGATTGCTGGCAATTTCATGGAGCCCACCTCGGTCATCTTGATTCTGGCCCCGATCCTGTTCCCCATCGCAATGGATTTGGGCATTGATCCGGTGCACCTGGGTATCATTATGGTGGTCAATCTTGAAATCGGCATGGTCACGCCACCCGTGGGGCTCAACCTGTTTGTTACCGCAGGTGTGGCCGGAATGTCTCTTGAACAAGTCATTATGGCAGCACTACCCTGGTTGCTCATTTTGCTCAGCGTGCTGATCATCGTGACCTATGTGCCCCTGCTATCCCTGTACCTGCCCTCGCTGATGCTTTAACCCGAACATTTCACCAAGGCGGACGACAAAATGATAAACTTCTTGTTTAAACAAGAAAATTAGGCTGTTTTGGCTTATTTTTGACGGTTACAGTTTGTCCTATCCGGTTTTGCACAGCATCTGGCTTCACATTTCGGCCGATCCTTCTCAAACCAGAGCCACCGCTATGTTTTTTCAAACGATCAATCAAACTGTTTCGCCAGATACGGCGCAAATACCGGATCCTTGATGAAATATTCGGCTTGGTGTTCAAACATAGACGGGAAAGTCTTGCTGCCCCAGTCTGCCTGAATTATGATAATGCAAACGTTTGCATTAATTGCACGCTGATTGAAATCAAATTCGGATTATGCCCATGGAAGAATCGAAACTGCATGACCCTCGCATCATTACCCTGGATGACATAGATCCCCGGCACGACTGGACCCGGGCACTTCGTGCACCAGGGACCATGAATGTGGATTTTGAAGAGCGGGTGAATTTTCCGCGCCTGCACCGCTATCGTCTGGGCCGCACAAAACAAGCGCTCAGGAATTCAGATCTCGGCTCGCTGCTGACGTTTGACAATAATAATATTCGTTACATTACCAGTACTTCCATTGGCGAGTGGGCGCGCGACAAGATGTGTCGATTCGCATTGGTGCCCGGTGACGGTGATCCGCATTTGTGGGATTTTGGCTCTGCTGCCGCCCACCACCGAATTTATGCACCATGGCTCAAACCCTCTTGCTGCCATGCCGGCATGGTCGGTCTTCGCGGCACCGTGTCACCCGAATCGGGGCTGATGCAACGCGCAGCCCTGGAAATCAAGGCAGTTCTGGAAGAGAACGGCGTGGCGCACATGCCCGTTGGCGTGGATCTGGTCGAACCTCCCATGTTGTTTGAACTGCAGAAAGTTGGCCTGGATATCCGTGACGGACAGCAAACCATGCTGGATGCCCGTGAAATCAAGTGCATGGATGAAATCATGTTGCTCAATACTGCAGCATCGATGGTGGATGGTACTTACGACATGATCTTTGAGATGTTGCGTCCCGGTGTCCGGGAATCAGACATCGTGGCCGCGGCCAACAAAATGTTATACGAAATGGGCTCAGATGACGTAGAAGCCATTAATGCAGTCGCGGGTGAACGTTGCAGCCCGCACCCGCATAATTTTACCGACCGTTTGATCCGCCCGGGAGACCAGGCCTTTTTTGACATAATTCAGGCGTACATGGGCTATCGAACCTGTTATTACCGAACCTTTAACGTAGGCCGTGCCACAGATTCTCAGCGTGATGCATACAAGCAGGCACGTGAGTGGATTGACAACGCCATTGCCCTCGTGCGGCCGGGCATCGGCACCGATGATATCGCCAAGGTTTTTCCCAAGGCTGAGGAATTCGGGTTTGCAGACGAGATGGAAGCATTTGCGCTCCAGTTCTGCCACGGCTTAGGAGTCGCTTTGCATGAGCGCCCCATCGTAAGCCGTCTTGTATCGCTTGAGAACCCACAGAAAATCAAGGAAGGTATGGTATTTGCATTGGAAACTTACTGTCCCGCGTCGGATGGTTACTCAGCCGCACGTATTGAGGAAGAAGTGGTGGTCACTGCCAATGGTTGTAAGGTTATCACCCTGTTTCCGGCCGATGAGCTTCCGATCGCCAACCCGTACTGACGCCCACCACGAACCTGGGTTAATAACCCTGGCTATCTAAACCAGAGGAAATCATGCACTCAGGATTCTCGGCAGAGAATAACTATTTCTGAATTGCGGGAGGAGCCGTTGAAGCGCGGACAATCAATTCCGGCAGCAGGTTCACGGTTCTTACCGGAGATTCCGGGTTGCTGATTCTTTCCATCAGCAGTTTCCCGGATTGAACACCGATCTCGTCGAGCGGGATATGCAGCGTTGTCAGTGGGGGTGTCAGCCGGTCCATGAACGGCATGTCGCTGAATCCGGTCACCGAAATATCTCCTGGGCAATCAAGACCGAACTCCAGCAGTGCATCATAGCAACCCAAAGCGAGCAGGTCGTTGGCAGCCACCACGGCAGAGAACTTTCGGCCTTTTCTGAGAATCGTCAAGAAGCCTCTGTAGCCTTCGGCTTCCGTAAACGCCTTGCAGTTCAGAATCAAGTCGGTATGAGACTTGAATTGGCCGTTGCGCAAAAGTTTCTTGAATGCCAGGTACCGATCATGTCCGGTAGTGGTATCCTGCGGCCCGCCGATATAGGCGATTGACTGGTGCCCCAGCCCCACCAGATGTGAAACCACCAGATCGATGCCATGCTCATCATCATTGATCACAGCGGTTACTGAACGTGAATCAATGGTTCGGTTGACCAGCACCAGCGCCATGTGCTCTTCGACACCGATGTTGGCAATTGAATCGAGTCTGTGTGCGGTGGCCAGAATCAAACCATCCACATGGCGGGATTTTAACATCTCTACAATAGCCTTCTCATTTTTCCGATTGTTATCGGAATCCGTCAGTATGGCTATATATCCATGTTCTGCCAGCGAGCGCTGGATTCCGCGGATAATTGGAGGAAACATGGGATTGGTCAGATCAGGTATGAGTACGCCAACCGTATGAGTTCGCCCGGTCCGGAGTCCGTAGGCCAAGGCGCTGCGTGTATACCCCATTTCGTCAGCAGTTTGGGCAACACGAGCCGCAACCACGGTCGAAACCATCGACCGGGTATCTGGGTTAAGTACCCGGGAAACCGTGGATGGGTGGACGTTTGCCCTGGCAGCGACGTCCTTTATGTTGACTTTGCGTTTTGCCATTACATGTTATTCAGCGTCATGTCGTACGGATGATGTGAATCTACACGCCACGTGAAGCAACTTCAATGTACAAGCTCAAAAAAAAAGCATTGATTACAGGATATCGATCACCAGCTTGAGTTCCATCGCCACGAAAAGCGTCAGAAGAATGCGATGAAAGGTTTTTTCACTGATGTTGCGCCCCAAACGGATGCCCAGGTGAGTAAGCAGGAGTGTAGGAACCACCACGATCAGACCGATGGTTAGTCGGTTGGTGGTCAGCAAGTTCATTTTGATCATAGAGGCGATTTGAGCACCGGAAAACAGCAGGAAGGTAAATGCAGCAGCAAAGGCGTACGCCTCCTTCACCAGGCCATTGGCATGGAAATAGGGTGCTACAATCGGTGCAGAAATCCCGCTGGCTCCCTGAATGGTTCCAGCCGCCAGTCCCAGCAGTGGCCTCAGCCCACTGCGGCCGCTTAAGTACCGATCAAATGATCGCCCAGAGAAATACTGGATCAGATAAACGCCCAGCCAGACTGCCAGAATCAGTTTCAACCAGCGATCATCCAGAATGGACAACAGCCATGTGCCGAACACTCCACCCGCCAGACCGAGTAGCAGGAAGCCTCCATGCTTGCGTAATACTGCCCATTGTCTGTGTGTCATAACCAGCCAGCCATTCGCTGCAATGCCGGGAAGCACCATCAGAACCACCGCTTCCTCAACGCTGGTAAAGGACGCCAGCACGGGCACGGCCAAAATCGGTAACCCGACACCGGTAATGCCCTTGACCAAAGCACCAATGCCGATGGCAAGCAGGGCAGCAACCAGCAACCCGGAGCTGGTCAGACTCAGGTCCACTCAGCGGACCGTTAACATACAGTTACCAGCACTTGAATCCAGAGACTTTTGGGTACTATATTTCCAGTTCGTTGGATTTGTGTCCATCCTGACTTGCTTAAGTTACCTGAAGAATTATAATGAGAGTGCAAACGTTTGCATTCACGCCATAATACATTGAATACAAGGCAGTCACCAAATGGATAATGAGCAAAATCTGAATTCCTGCAAGCTTGGCTGGATTGGGACCGGGCGCATGGGCTTTGCCATGGCGAAGCGCCTGCTGGAAGCCGGCTGTGACGTGACTGTCTACAACCGTACACGCTCCAAGGCAGAACCGCTGGAAAAGTATGGGGCCCGTATTGTTAATACCCCTGCTGAGCTTGCCGACCGGGACATCGTCTTCACCATGGTTTCCGGGCCGGATGATCTGATCAGCGTCGTTTGCGGAGATCACGGCGTGCTGGGCGGATCAACGACTCCTAAGCTGCTGATCGACTGCTCAAGTGTTTCCGAGGAAGGCTCGCAGCAGGTGAGGGATAATCTGCAGGGTCGTGATTGCGACATGCTGTCGGCGCCCGTGAGCGGAAACGCAAAGGTTATCAAAGCCGGCCGACTCACAATTGTGGTATCTGGTCCTGAACCTGCTTTTACGCTGGCCAAACCCTACCTGAACACGATCGGTAAAGCTGTGACTTATGTGGGTGATGGCGAGCTGGCGCGCATGGTCAAAATTTGCCATAACATGTTATTGGGTGTGGTAACGCAGAGTCTGGCGGAAATCACAGTGCTGGCTGAAAAACGGGGTGTACCCCGTCATGCTTTGCTGGATTTCATCAATAACAGTGTCATGGGATCGATGTTCACACGCTATAAATCACCAGCGTTTGTGAATCTTGACTGGACACCTACTTTTACAGCACCTTTGTTGCGTAAGGACATGGACCTTGGATTGTCCGCGGGAGAAAAGCTTGGGGTGCCCTTGCCGGTAACTGCTGCCACGCGTGAACTGGTGCAGCAGGCGATTGACGCCGGTCATATGGACTGTGACTTCGGCATCCTTCTGGAATTGCAGGCGGAAGCTGCAGGCATGCAATTGAACCCGGAAAACGTCGAGGTTGATGACGGACTAAGCTAGTGCCCCTCTTTGGCTTTGCGGCAGGTGATTTGAGCCCATGATTGAATTCACTCTGAATGGTCAGCCCGTCAGCCTGGACATCGAGCCTGAGACGCCCCTGCTTGAAGCACTGCGCAATGATCTCGAACTCAATGGACCCAAATTTGGCTGTGGCCTGGCGCAATGTGGCGCGTGTGCAGTGCTTGTTGAGGGCCGTTCTACACGCTCATGTGTGACACCCGTGTCAGCCATTGCCGGACGCAAAGTCACGACTCTGGAGGGCCTTGGTTCTGCCGCCAACCCCCACCCGCTGCAATCCGCTTTCATTGCGGAGCAGGCCATGCAGTGTGGTTATTGTACCAACGGCATGATCATCACCGCTGCTGCATTACTTACCACCAGCAGACATCCGACCAAGACTGAAATCCAGCAAGCCCTGGCCGGTAACCTGTGTCGTTGCGGGGCCCATCCGCGCATCGTGCGGGCGGTGCAGCGGGCTGCAGACAAGCTTGCAGGAGATTGAGCGTGAAAACGACGCGACGTCAATTTCTTTACAGTTCAGGTTCGCTGCTCGTTTATTTCGCAATACCCACCTCAGGCGTGATGACGGGAGAGACCGCAGCGGCTCAACTTAGTAGATTGGACGGGAATGATGCGCTGGATACCTGGATACGGGTCGAGGCAGGCGGCAAAGTCAGAATTTCGGTCGGCAAAGTCGAACTCGGACAGGGTATCGGTACTGCATTAGCTCAGATAGCCGCAGAAGAATTGGATGTCGAAATGGCGCGCATACAGATGGCCACGGTAGACACCACACATTCACCGAATGAGTCATACACTTACAGCAGCATTTCCATCATGCACAGCGGCAGCGCCATCCGGACTGCCGCAGCCGAGGCAAAACGTATTCTGCTTGACCTGGCTGCTGAAAGCCTGAACCTTTCCAGTCAAGTACTTACTGTTGAGGATGGTCAAATTCTCAACGCGAGCAAGGCAACTGGGCTTGATTACTGGAAACTTCTGGAGGGACGGAACTTCAATGCGGCAGTGCCTGATGAGGGTCAGACCAAATCGCGAGAGCACTACCGTATCGTTGGACAATCTGTGCAGAGACTTGATATCCCGGGAAAGGTTTTTGCTGAGGCAGCCTTCCTGGTGGACCTCAGACTCCCTGGCATGGTGCATGCGCGGGTCGTGCGCCCACCGGCACATCGGGCGCGCCTCTTGAGCGTTGACGCTAAAATTGTGAACAGCATGCAGGGAGTTCTCAAGGTGGTGCGCGATGGCTCATTTCTTGCCGTGGTCGCCGAGCGCGAACGCCACGCTGACCTGGCTGCTGATCAGTTGCGTAAATCAGCCCGTTGGCAGCTACCGGAAGATCTCCCCGACATGGATCAACTGCGCCTGTGGCTGAAATCCGCCAAATCAGAGTTGTATCCGGTGTTTGATCGCCGTGGTGAACTTGATGGAAAAGTTGTCCGGACCGTGACTGCCAGCTTCAACCGGGCTTTTCAGGCTCATGCCTCGATTTCACCATCGGTCGCCGTCGCGCTGAACGCAGGAGACGACCTGACCATATGGAGTCACGGCCAGGGCATGTATCCATTGAGGGGCGCGATCGCACGCGTGGTGGGGTTGGACGAGAGCCAGGTCCGCTGCATCTACATGGAGGCAGCGGGGTGTTATGGCCACAATGGCGCTGACGATGCCGCCTGTGACGCCGCTGCAATCGCGATGCAGTTTCCTGGCCGCCCAATCAGGCTGCAATGGTCCCGAGCCGACGAATTCTGCTGGGAGCCGTATGGATCGGCGATGGCGATCGATATTAAAGCGGGACTGAATTCTGCCGGGCTCATAGTTGACTGGCAATATGATCTGTGGAGTTGTCCCCACTCGACCCGACCGGCAGGGGCAAAGAGAGCCGGGAACCTGATTCAAGCTCAGCACCGGGAAAACCCGATATCACCACCACCGGTACGTTCCATTCCGCAGCCGGCGGGTGGCGGTGACCGCAACTCCGTGCCGCTGTATGATTTTGCAAATATCAAAGTGAACAAACATCTGGTCACCGAGATGCCTCTGAGAGTATCGGCTTTGCGGGGCCTGGGTGCCTATGCCAATATTTTTAGCATAGAGTCATTTATGGATGAACTGGCTGTCTACAGCTCATTTGATCCTTTTGAATATCGTATTGCCCAGTTGAGCGACCCCCGGGCGATTGCCGTTTTGAACAAGCTCCGCGATATTTCCGCATGGTCGCAACGCCCACCGGGCGGCGACGGGAATGGCTGGGGCATCGGATTTGCACGGTTCAAAAATCTGACGGCCTATGTTGGGGTATTGATGCAACTGCAGATTGAACCGACAAAAGGCACCATCGGTTTGCAACAAGCATTTGCAGTGATCGACGCTGGACTGATCGTCAATCCAGATGGCACACGGGCCCAGATTGAAGGCGGAATCATTCAATCAGCCAGCTGGACTCTGAAAGAGCAGTTGCGGTTTACCCACTCAGAAATTCAAACTCGCAGCTGGGCGTCTTACCCCATACTCAGATTCGAAGAAGTTCCTGACGTCCACGTCGAAATAATCAATCGCCCGGACCAGCCGCCACTGGGCCTGGGGGAGGCCGCCCAAGGACCTACTGCCGCTGCAATTGCGAATGCTGTGTTCCATGCCACCGGTCATCGATTGAGAAATTTACCCCTACAACAGGAAAAGCTGACATTGAGCAGATAAAACTGCAATGACTCGCAATTGTCGCCAACCACAGAGGTATCCAACATGAGCAGCCAGCGAATTTCATATATTCGAACCGAAGACATGGACCAGGACATGCAAAAAGAGATGCACCGCTGCCAGATCGAAGGTACGCCACGCCCCGAAAGTTCAGCGATCCGCGCCCATGTGCCAGCTGCATTCTGGTTCTTTGCCAATTCCTGGAACGACATTTACAGAAACGGGGTGCTTGACCACGCGATCAAGGAACTTTGCCGGCTCTACGTGTCGCGATCTGTGAAATGTGAATACTGCGGTAATCAGCGTTCTGTGAAGGCGGCAGCGACCGGTGCTTTGCAGGAAGATCACGTCACTGAGATTATGAATTTCGAAAAATCAGACAAATACAGCGAACGCCAAAAGGCCGCACTGACCTATGCCGAAGCAATTGTTTTTCGGCTGGATACCGACGACGCTTTCTGGGCGCGTTTGCAGCGCAATTTCAATGAGCCGGAACTGGTGGAACTCGGCTGCATGATCGGACTGACCCTGGGACAGCAGAGCTGGCTGCGCATGCTGAATATTGAACATCACGAGGTACTCGCCGGATCCACAGCCTCAATGGCGCCGGGTTACGAGGATACCGACTCGCTCAAGAAGACAAAATTAGAGGATGACTACTGGGCCAACTCATCATCGACAGGCTGAGACCCAAAACAGTCTTGAATTTGCTGCAATGTTGATAGAATTGGACTGCCATGGCAGAGCGAGCGCAAACCGACAATATCCAGATCCGATTGAGAAATTTGGGCCGCAGCTATACGGAAGGCAAGCAGCAGCATAAAGTCTTGAGCAATGTGAGTGCGGATTTTTTGCAGGGTGAATCAGTGGCCATCCGCGGCCGCAGCGGTTCCGGAAAATCGACGCTGCTTAACCTGATCAGTGGTATTGACGCCCCCGACTCCGGGCAAGTCGAAATTGCGGGGCTCAACATCACCGCGATGACTGAGCGCGACCGGACGCTGTTCCGTCGCAAACACATCGGCTTTGTCTACCAGGCATTCAACCTGGTGCCAACGCTCACCGTAGCTGACAACCTGCGCCTGGTACTAGAACTGAACAACGTGCCGCATGTCGAGACAGCGGATCGCATCGACGAGTCATTGCACGCGGTGGAACTGGCGGAGCGCGCCGGCAGTTATCCGGATGTGCTGTCGGGAGGCGAACAACAGCGCGTCGCCATCGCCAGAGCATTGTGCCACCGGCCATTGATCCTGCTGGCGGACGAACCCACTGGCAATCTGGACGATAAAACCGCAGCTATGGTTCTGCAATTGCTCGATACACTGGTCAGAAAAACCGGCGGCACGATGATTGTAGCTACACACAGTGCAAGCGTAGCCTCGTTTTGCGATCGCGTCATGAATCTACACGACGGGGCACTGCGCGACGGCACGCTCGTTCACCATCAGGACCAGCGGGAAAATTAATAATGCCCGTGCTGTACCGCGCAAGCCTTGGTTATTTGCTGCGCCACCCCTGGCAACTGGCGCTGGCGCTGCTGGGGATTTGTATCGGAGTGGCCGTCATCGTCGCTGTGGATCTGGCCAACGAAAGCTCAAGGAAAGCTTTCGCGCTGTCGATGGATACCATTACCGGCGAAGCGACGCATCAGATCATTGGCGGGCCAAATGGTGTCGAAGAAAAATTGTATGCCAGGCTGCGCGTGGAAGCCGGAATTCGCAGCATCGCACCTGTCCTTGAGGGTTATGTAGAAGTTAACAATGCAACCATCCGGCTTCTCGGCGTCGATCTGTTTGCCGAGCGACAGATGCGCACATTTACCTTCGATGTGAAATCGGCCCCGGCCGAGACTGGCCTCTCAGCCGAAGCGCTGTTCAGCAGCATTCTTACTGACCCCGGTGCGGTTCTGATGTCTCAACAAACAGCGGATTCATTGGGCTTGCAGGCCGGCGACACTTTTATGGTTTCGGCTGGCGGAAAAACATTTCCGGCGTCTTTGCCTGGCCTGCTGGGCAACGGGAAATCCTCCGCTCTCAACAAACTCATGGTGGTTGACATCGCGGTAGCCCAGACATGGCTGAATCAATTCGGCTGGCTGTCGCGAATTGACGTACGAATTCCTACCGGCGACAGCACCTTGCAAGGTAAACTGAAAGACCTGCTGCCCCCCGGCACACAGCTACTCAACGCGGCGGGACGCACCCGGTCTCTGACCGAAATGAGCACTGCGTTCATGACCAACCTCACGGCCATGAGTCTGTTGGCCTTGCTGGTAGGCATATTCCTGATTTATAACAGTGTCAGCTTTGCGGTCTTGCAGCGGCGCGAATTGATCGGTGTATTACGGGCACTGGGGGTGACCCGACAGCAAGTCTTTGCGCTGATTCTGACCGAAGGCGCTGTGCTTGGTTTGGTTGGCGCTGCGATGGGCGTAATGCTGGGCATTTGGCTTGGAGAGCATCTGCTGGTGCTGGTCTCGCGTTCCATCAACGATTTTTACTTCCGCGTGAGCGTTAGCGAAGTCACGGTCAACCCTTATTCCATAGGCAAGGGATTGATTGCAGGGCTTGGCGCAACGCTGGTTGCCGCGGTTGTGCCGGCCGCCGAAGCCGCTTCGTATCAGCCCCGGCTCGCACTGGCACGTTCGGTGCTTGAACATCGAATTGGTAGACTCCTGCCCGTAATCGCCATCGCCGGGATCAGCATGGGCCTGCTGGCCGTCCTGCTTTTGTATGTGTCCGGCAGCAATCTTGTTGCGGGACTTGCCGCCGTGTTCATGCTTATTCTGGGGTTTGCCTTGTGCGTGCCCCTGGCGGTCAGAGCGATTACATCAGTCCTCGAGCCGTTGGCGGCGAAATTGGGCGGGACGCCGGCGCGACTGGCCGTCTCCGGTATCGGGGCAAACTTGAGCCGCACTGGCGTCGCCATTGTTGCGCTGGCAGTGGCCGTATCGGCGACCATCGGCGTCAGTGTCATGGTCAACAGTTTTCGTGGTTCCGTCAGTGCATGGCTGGACAAAACGTTACAGTCCGACATCTATCTCAACGCGCCGCACGGCACGCTGGACCACGATCTGATTGAAGATCTGGTCCGGGCTCCCGGCGTTGAAGCCTACAGCAGCACCCGCAGGGTCTGGTTGGAGAATGAAACGGGCCGTACCCGCATCATCGCTGTGCAACTGGCGCCTGGCGGTTCTGCCGGCTTGGATATATTGGACGCCGATCCGGAACTCGCCTGGCGGGCAGTTGAGGGGGCGGGTGCTGTTCTCGTCTCCGAGCCATATGCGTATCACAACGCCGTTGCTGCCGGTGACACAATCAAACTGCTCACCCGGTTTGGTGAACAGGACTTTCTCGTTGCTGCGACCTGGCAGAGCTACGACGTCAATGCCGGTGCAGTACTCATGAGCCGCCGCACTTACGACAGATTCTGGAATGATTCCAGAATTGACTCGATTGGCCTTTATATGAGTCCTGGTACGAACATTGATGATCTCTTACAGCAATTGACCGACATCAGCGCAGGCCGGCAGCAGATTTTCCTGCGCTCGAACCGCGAGATCCGGGATCTGACACTGCAGATATTTGACCGCACATTTATAATTACTGACGTTCTTTACTGGCTGGCGACCGGCGTCGCGCTGATCGGCATTCTTGGCTCCATGCTGGCGCTGCAACTGGAGCGGGGCCGTGAACTGGCCATTCTGCGAGCACTTGGTATGACGCCGGCGCAACTGGGCAGCATGGTGACGATGCAATCCGCTGCGATCGGCCTGCTGAGCGGCCTGGCCGCGGTGCCGTTGGGGCTGGTGATGGCCTGGGTACTCATAGAAGTCATCAACCGCCGTGCGTTTGGCTGGCAGATGGACATCCAGGTGTCGCCGCAGGTATTGCTGACGACGGTGCTGCTCTCCGTCGGCGCAGCCTTGCTGGCAGGCTTATACCCGGCGTATCGCGCGGCTAGCAGCTCGCCCGCCCATGCCATGCGCGAGGAATAAGATAATGCTTTATATGAAGAAGAAACCATTACTTATTGTTTTAATATCGATTATTATCTTCTTTATAGCCCGGTTTATTGGTTTTTCCTCGGCTCCACCGGTTGCGCCGGAGGTGCAAGGAAATGCTTCCCGTCTGTCCGAACTCCTGTCCGGCGACGGTGTCGAGGGCTACTCAAAGACCAGCAAAAAAAGGACATTCCTGTTCCCGGAAGATCACGGCCCACACCCCGGCTTTCGCAACGAATGGTGGTACCTGACCGGTAACCTCGACAGTGAACGAGGGCAGCGTTTCGGTTTCGAACTCACCTTCTTTCGTTTTGCGCTGAGACCTGAACCACACTCAGATGCTACCCGGCCCTCAGGTTCGAAATGGCAGACCCATCAGGTCTACATAGCCCATTTTGCCGTCACCGACAAAAAAAATGAACAATTTCATGTTGCACAACGATTTTCGCGAGATGCGCTGGGACTGGCGGGTGCACAAACCACGCCCTTTAAAGTCTGGATCGAAGACTGGTCTATCAAGGAAAAACAAAATACGGGCGCCGCAGCGGCTTTTGCTGAAAACTGGGAGCTTACGGCGTCGGATGACAACTTCTCCCTCCATCTGAACCTGATTGCTGACAAGCTACCTGTCCTCAACGGCACAGACGGCCTGTTGCAAAAATCAGCGGCGGAAGGCAACGCCTCTTATTACTACTCCATATCAAGACTGCGCAGCGAAGGTATTTTACGCATAGCAGGAGAGACCCACGCGGTATCCGGGATGTCCTGGCTGGACCGTGAATGGAGCAACAGCGCATTGGCCCGTGATCAGCAGGGCTGGGACTGGTTCGCGCTGCAACTGTCCGATGGCAGCGACCTGATGTTCTACAACATCCGGAAAATCGATGGCAGCCAGGATGAGTACAGTGCCGGCACCTGGATCGCCAAAGACGGAGAGCCCCGGCATCTCAGCCGGGACGATCTGACGATTACGGTCACCGATGAATGGGAAAGCCCCGAAGGCGGCACCTATCCTTCGCGCTGGGATATTCGACTGCCGGAGCTGGATCTCCTGCTTACGGTCACTCCGATACTCGACAACCAGGAATTATTCACCACAGTCCGTTACTGGGAAGGCGCTGTCGATGTGACAGGCCAACGCAACCAACAGCCTATCGAAGGTCGCGGCTACGTTGAACTCACCGGCTATGCGAAGTAGCCGGCCCCGGCCCAAGGTCAGGCTTTGCTGATCTTGATCGTCTGAATGTCGGTATTCTCCGCCAGACCCCAGTGGCCAAACTCACAGCCGATACCGGACTGCTTCATACCCCCCATGGGAGCGTTGGGCTGAATATCGGCGTGCGTATTGACCCAAACCGAACCGCACTCCAGCCGCCCTGCGAGTTCGGCTGCCTGGTCGAGGTCCTTAGACCAAATGGAACCACCCAGACCGGCTGAACTGTTGTTGGCGCGTCGGATGGCGTCTTCTATATCGGAATACTTGATGACCGGAACAATGGGGCCGAATTGCTCTTCATCTACCAGCCGGGTCCCATCGCTGATATGGGTAACAATCGTGGGCGGAAAGAAATAACCAGGGCCGCCTGTTGCTTCGCCGCCGGTTAAAAAGGTTGCGCCCGCCGCCCTGGCGTCATCCGCCAGATCCCGCACGATGTTGAGCTGTTTCTCGTTTTGCAAGGGTCCCAGATCGGTATCTTCATCCAGGCCGTTGCCATTTTTGATGTTGTTGGCGATGGCAGCCATTTCCGCACACACTTCATCGTAAATGTCCTCATGCACATAGAGACGCTTGAGCGCCTGGCAGGTCTGGCCATTGTTGTGAAAACAGACCTTGAACAGTTTCGGTGCGACTTCCTTTGGATCCACGTCGGGCAATACGATGCCGGCATCGTTGCCGCCAAGTTCGAGGGTGAGACGCTTGAGATTGCCCGAAGCTGCCTTCATGACTGATTTGCCCGTACTGCTCGACCCGGTAAACACAATCTTATTGATGCCCGGGTGGCTGGCGATTGCTGCCCCTACTTCAGCGTCGCCGACCACTACATTGAGCACTCCGGGTGGCAGAATCTCATTGGCGATTGCGGCGAAACGCAGCGTCGTAACAGGCGTGAATTCAGAGGGCTTGCCCACCACGGTATTGCCTGCCAGCAACGCGGGCGCATAATGCCACACCGCAATCATAAGCGGCCAGTTCCACGGCGTGATCGAACCAACCACACCAATGGGCCTGTGGTGCACTTCAACCCGCGCGACCTCGTCATCCTGGATGACTTCAATCGGCAGTTCGGTTTCTGCGGTGACCTGCATCCATGCCATTGAACCACCGACTTCCATACCTGATCCGATGCCCGAGTAACCCTTCATCGGCTTGCCGGTTTCCTGGGTCAGCAGCTTCATGAGTTCAGGCATATTGGCCTCCAGCGCAGCGGCCAGTTCGTGCAACTTCGCCTTGCGCTCGTCATGGTCCAGGGCCGACCAGGCAGGAAAAGCTGCCCGTGCCGCCACAACGGCGTCATTTACGTGCTGCGGGGTACCGATGGAAACCTGTGCAAAATGCTCGCCGGTCGCCGGATTGATCACACCGGTCGTTGCCTGTGTCATGACTTTTTGGCCATTGATGATCATGGGAAAACTTGCCATTTCTTGCTCCTTTATGTAATGCCATGAACGTTAATCATTGTTAAGCATTGAGTCAATTATAAAGCCTAAGATAGCGTGGGGTCAGGCAGCGTGAAGTCAGAGAACCATTTCCTTGGAAAAGTGATTCCGGTTTTACCTGTGATAAGCCGGGAAATGGCTCTCTGACCACTTTTCGCGGATAATCGGGGTTTCATTGACCTCAGGAAAACAGGACATGAGCAATATTCCCGCCACCTTCCGGGCTTTTCGAATTCACCACGATGCACAAGGCCACCGTTCCGGCATCGAGAATATTTCGATTGATGACCTGGCCGAAGGGGACGTGACGATCCGGGTCGAATGGTCGAGCGTTAATTATAAGGATGCCCTGGCGGCAACGGGTAAAGGAAAAATTCTCAAGCGCTACCCCATGGCCGGGGGGATCGATGTAGCCGGAAAGGTGGTGGAATCAAGCAGTGATCGTTTTCAACCGGGCGATGAGGTGCTTGCCAATGGCTCCGGTCTCGGTGAAGACCGCGATGGCGGTTTTGCGGAATATCTCCGTTTACAGAGCGACTGGGTGATGCCATTGCCGCCCGGTCTGACAACCCGCGAAGCAATGGGCCTCGGTACGGCAGGATTCACCGCAGCGATGTGCCTGTACCGCATGGAAGCCAACGGGCAGAAACCTGAGAATGGCCCGATCGTGGTGACCGGCGCCAGTGGCGGCGTAGGAACCATCGCCATCAATCTGCTGACCCATGCCGGTTACGAAGTGCATGCCATTACCGGAAAAGTGGAGGAATTTGATTGGTTGGAACATCTCGGCGCCAACCAGTGTATCTCCCGTCATGATCTGCACTGGGGCCAGAGACCGCTGGAGAAAACGACCTGGGCCGGCTGCATCGACAATGTCGGTGGTGACATGCTTGCCGGCATCAGCCGGGTTATTAATCTGTGGGGCAATATCGCCTGCTGTGGCATGACAGGCGGCCATGGACTGAATACCACGGTTTTCCCCTTGATTCTACGCGGCGTCAGCTTCCTGGGCATCAGTTCAAATAACTGCCCTATCGACATCCGTAAAATGCTATGGGACCGCCTGGCCAATGAATGGAAACCCCCCCACCTGGACGAAATCATCAAGCGGGAAGTCCCGTTGGATGGTATGGAACCAGTTTTCAAACACATGATGGATGGAAAATCACTGGGGAGAACCGTCGTTAATATACACAATGAAACAGGATAATCTTAAAAATTTCATTGATTTACGCCAGAATCAATATCAGAGAGCCATTTCCTTGAAAATCGATTCCATTGGCGCATGCAATTGGCAACGAAATGGTTCTCTGACCCCATGCCAATGCGGTACCATTATCTTCCAGAACTTCAAACAATTTTTTTCTAAGCTGCCTCATGGAGTAATTGCATGACCATACAGATTGGTGACCGTATCCCCGACGCTACTTTGACGACTATGACCGATGGTAAACCCGTGCCACTGACGACCGCTGAATTGTTTGGGGGTAAAAAGGTGGTGTTATTTTCCGTTCCTGGTGCTTTCACACCGACCTGTTCGGTCAAGCATCTTCCCAGTTTTGTAGATCATGTGGAAGAAATCCTGGGCAAAGGCGTGGACACCATCGCCTGTATGGCAGTAAACGATGTATTTGTCATGAATGCATGGGGCAAAAGCGCCAATGCGGACAAGATCGCCATGCTGGCTGATGGCAACGGCGAATTCGCCAAGTCGCTGGGCCTCGAAATGGATGCTTCCGGCTTTGGAATGGGTGAACGTTCCCAGCGTTTTGCCCTGATCGCCGATGATGGCGTGGTAAGTCACCTGTTCATTGAAGCGCCGGGTGAGTATCGGGTCAGCGCAGCGGAGCACGTTTTGCTGTCACTCTGACGACTCATCCTCGGACTCAATCCGGGCCAGTCCGACGAGCTTTTCGTCCTTGCGGAGACGGATCAGTGTAACGCCCTGGGTGTTGCGCCCCAGCGTAGAGATTTCACCCGCATTGGTGCGGACCAGCGTTCCCCCGTCTGAAATGAGCATGATGTCATCATCACTGGTCACCTGAATGGCGGAAATCAGAGCACCATTGCGAGCAGAAGTCTGGATGCCGATCATGCCCTGCCCACCGCGCCCCTGGCGTGAATAGTCATCCACAAGGGTCCGTTTTCCATAGCCATTGGCAGTCACAGTCAGGATGTCGCCTTTGTCGATTACCAGCATGGAAACCACCCGCTGTTTATCCTTCAGGCGAATACCGATTACACCACGTGCAACGCGGCCCATCGAGCGGACATCGCTTTCGGCGAAACGGATACACTTGCCGGAGCTGGAAAACAACATGATGTCCTGTTCGCCATCGGTCAGGTAAGCGTTGACCAGTTCGTCATCCTCATGCAGATCAATCGCCCATATGCCATTTGCCCTCGGACGCGAATATTCGGCAAGAGGTGTCTTTTTCACGATTCCCTTGCGTGTGGCGAAGAATACATAAAGATTATTCGGGAATTCGCGCACCGGCAGAACTGCGTTGACCCTTTCGTTTTTTTCCAGCGGCAACAGATTGACGATGGGTCTGCCCCGGCTGATGTGGCTGGCCTGCGGTAGCTGGTAGACCTTCAGCCAGTGAATTTTTCCACGGCTGGTAAAACACAGCAGCGTATCGTGCGTATTGGCGATAAACAGCTGGTCTATGAAATCTTTTTCCTTAACCTTGGTGGCAGATTTGCCTGTCCCGCCACGACGCTGGGCCTGGTAGCGGTCCAGCGACTGTGACTTGGCATAACCTTCATGGGATAACGTGACGACCACGTCTTCCTCGGTGATCAAGTCCTCCAGGCTCAGATCAAGACGGTCCTGCAGAATCTCGGTGCGTCGCTCATCACCGTACTGTTCCCGGATCGCATTCAGTTCCTCGTGGATCACTTCCATCAGCCGGCTGGGATTGGACAGGATCAATAACAGTTTCTTGATCCGCTCCAGGATTTCTTCGTATTCCCTGGTCAGCTTTTCTTGCTCCAGCCCGGTCAGGCGGTGCAGTCGCATATTCAGTATTTCCTGGGCCTGCACAGTTGAAAGCTGATAAGTATTGTCCTGCAAGCCGAATTTGGCATCCAGCTCTTCCGGACGCGATATCTCCGCCCCACCCTGTCCCAACATCGCCTTGACCAGGCCCGGCTCCCAGCACCGCGCCTGCAGACGTTTCCTGGCTTCAGCCGGTGTTGATGAAGTCTTGATCAATTCGATCACTTGATCCAGGTTGGCCAGCGCAACAGTCAGGCCTTCCAGCACATGGGCACGATCCCGCGCCTTGCGCAGATCAAACAAGGTACGGCGAGTGACCACTTCGCGGCGGTGGCCAACAAATGCACTCAGTATTTGCAGCACGTTCAGTAACTTCGGCTGACCGTCGACCAACGCCACCATGTTGATGCCAAACACACTCTGCATTGCAGTCTGCTTGAATAGGTTGTTCAGCACTACTTCGGGAACTTCACCGCGGCGTAACTCAAAAACAACCCGCATTCCATCCTTGTCGGATTCATCACGCAGTTCGGTAATGCCCTCGAGTTTCTTTTCCCTGACCAGTTCGGCTACTTTTTCCAGCAAGCGGGCCTTATTCACCTGGTAGGGCAACTCGGTGACGATAATGGACTGTTTGCCGTTTGCCTCGTTGGTCTCGATGTGGGAGCGGGCCCGCACGTAAATCCGCCCGCGACCGGTGTTATAAGCCTCCCGGATACCCAGGGCACCGTTGATTACCCCCGCTGTGGGGAAATCCGGCCCCGGCAGATACTCCATGATGTCGTCCACATCCAGCGAGGGATCGTCAATCAGCGCAATGGTTGCGTCAATCACCTCGCAGAGGTTGTGCGGCGGAATATTGGTCGCCATACCCACGGCAATGCCGGACGAGCCATTGACCAGCAGGTTGGGAACGCGGGTCGGCATGACCTTCGGCTCCCATTCCGACTCGTCATAGTTCGGATTGAAATCAACCGTTTCTTTTTCGAGGTCGGACAATAGTTCATGGGCAAGCCGTGACATGCGAACCTCTGTGTACCGCATGGCGGCAGCTGAATCACCGTCAACCGAACCAAAATTACCCTGGCCGTCCACCAGCATGTAACGCATTGAGAATGGTTGTGCCATGCGCACGATGGTGTCATAAACCGCTGTATCACCGTGCGGATGATATTTACCGATCACGTCACCGACCACGCGAGCAGATTTCTTGTAAGGTTTGTTCCAGTCATTACCCAGTACCTTCATCGCATAAAGCACGCGGCGATGCACCGGTTTCAGGCCATCTCGGACGTCCGGCAGCGCACGTCCAACGATGACACTCATGGCATAGTCCAGGTAGGACTTGCGCATCTCGTCTTCGAGGTTTACCTGCAGCACTTCCTTGGCGAGTTCAGCCATATTAGAAATATTCTCCAGAATATCAGGAAAGCTATTGTTTTTTCAATCTATTATTGTGTTTTATTTTCGATGAAAATCAAGCTAAATTGGGTGTCTTGGCAAGCGCCAAATTATACCATAAAACCACCTGAAAGGAGCCCGACGCGGCCTGATTTTAAGGGGCCTTTGGCGCAGCAACACGCGGGTTTTCAGGACAAAGCTAGCCCAAACAACAAAGCACAAGTATCATTTCAGGCTTAAGACCCTAATCAAAGGAAGAATTGACCATGAAGAAGTATTTACAGTTACTGGTATTTGCCCTGTTGGCAATGTCCCTGTTGGTACAGAACCTGTCCGCTGCGGACCATCCCACAGCCCTCATTCACACCAGCATGGGGGACATCAAGCTGGAGCTATATGCTGCAAAAGCGCCGGTCTCGGTAGAGAATTTCATCAACTATGCAAACAGCGGCTTTTACGATGGAACCATCTTTCACCGGGTCATCAGCCACTTCATGATCCAGGGGGGTGGATTTACACCGGACATGGAGAAGAAATCCACCGGTGAACCCATCGTCAACGAGGCCGGTAATGGCTTATCCAATTTACGGGGTACGGTCGCGATGGCCCGCACCAACGACCCCCATTCGGCAACCGCCCAGTTCTTTATCAACACCCAGGATAACGTTAATCTGGACTACACTGGCGGGACCCATTCGCGTACCTGGGGCTACGCTGTCTTTGCCAGGGTCACTGAAGGCATGAACGTCGTGGAAGATATCCGTTTTGTGGAAACCACCTCCACACCACCGTTCAGTGATGTACCCAAGGTACCGGTCGTGATAGAAAGCATAGAGATCATCAACGAGTAAGATGGCGACGCTGTTTATTTCTGACCTTCACCTTGAGGATTGCCATACCGCGGCTACCGGGTGGCTGTTGGATTTCCTGTCCGGTCCGGCCCGGACAGCGGATGCAGTGTACATACTGGGGGACCTGTTCGAGTACTGGATCGGAGATGACGTACTTTCCGTCACGGCAGGCCAGGTGGCACAGGCCACCTCCGCCCTGAATGCAGCAGGCGTGCCCTGCTATTTCATGCACGGAAACCGCGATTTTCTGCTGGGCGAAGCCTACGCCACCCAGGCGGGTCTGGAGCTGTTACCGGATGCGCTGCTGGTTGACCTGTACGGCACCCCCACCCTGCTGCTGCATGGGGACACCCTGTGTACCGATGACACGGAATATCAGCTCTTTCGGCAGCAATCGCGAAACCCGCAATGGCAGGCTCGCATGCTGGCACGGTCAGCGGAAGATAGGCTGCGCCTGGCCCGCAACGCACGCGACGCCAGCATCGCACATACCGGTTCGATATCGATGGACATCATGGATGTCAACGAAACAGCCGTCCTCGATGCCTTCCATGAATACCAAGCAGAACGAATGATTCATGGCCACACACACCGTCCTGCCGTCCACAAACACGCTCTGGAAAATGGCAGTGAAGCGGAAAGAATTGTGCTTTCCGATTGGTGTACGGCAGGCATTTATCTTCGTGTCGACGCAGATAAGGTGGAATCCATCAGGATTCCGGGCTAATTTCTTACCCAGTCCCGCAATTTCCGAACCTACGACGACTGCCGGATTCATTGCACCTAAAAAGAGAGCTTCGTTCGATTTAACGGATCAGCTGGAAGGCCCTTCGGAGTCAGGAACTACAAATTCTCCGAGCGATCCCGGATTATATTTCTTCTGATAGGACGACGCAGGATTCCGCTGAATTCTGATTCCAAGAACACCCGCCTTCTGTGCCTCAGACATGTCGGAATCTGAATCACCAAAAAATGCAAGGTAACCGCCGCTTCCCAGAATCTTGGCCTTTTCCTTGGTAAAGTGGTATTCGCTGAAGGAATCACCCCAGTGCGACTCAAAGGGTCCTGTGGAAATACCTTCACGTGCAGTGATCAAGACCACCTTTATTCCAAGCAGTTTGGAAATGTTAATCAAGGTCCAGGTAAGCGGTTTTCGAATGTCACGTCCCGGGTCAGAATTTACCTCGGCCCAGAAAAGCGCATTGTCCGGATGCTTTGAACCGATGGCTTTCATGGTGTATTTTTCGCTGGCTGCCATAAAAGACGGAGTTGAGAAACAGACGGTGTCGTCGTAATCAAAACCTACTTTGCTGCCCCTTAGAGTATTTGCCACAAATACAATGAGCCAAAGAGAAAGCAGCGCGGCCACGCAGATACCCAGTACTTTCTTGATTTTCCGCATAGCCGGTCAATTTAGAGGGTTGGCTTGGAATTGACAATAGAGTCAGTTCAGACAGGCTGCTAAGGCATCCATCTCAGCCTTGGTAAAGCCGGCTTCCATACGCGCGGCCAGATTAAATGGGCCCCGTATCGAGCCTGAAAAATGGCTGCGAAGCAGTTCCATGAAAGTCTCAGCAGGCGGCTTATTTTCCTGCTTGCAGCAGTAATTGAACCAATGAGTGCCGATCGCCACGTGCCGGATTTCTTCGGCGAGGATCACTTCCAGGGCCGCAATGGTTTCAGTGTCGCCCACCGCCCGCAGTCGCTCGATCATTCCCGGCGTCACATCCAACCCGCGAGCTTCCAGTACACGAGGCACCAGCGCCATCCTGACCAAGCAGCTGTCTGCGGTTTTTTCAGCCATCTCCCACAAACCATTATGAGCCGGGTAGTCACCGTACTGCCGGTTTAGTTGGCCCAACCGTTTGTGCAACAACTGAAAATGACGCGCCTCGTCTTCGGCTACAGATATCCAGTCCAGATAATACTGTCGGGGCATGTTCCGAAAACGGCAGACTGCATCAAGCGCCAGGTTGATCGCATTGAATTCGATGTGGGCGATGGCATGCACCAGCGCAGCCCGGCCTTCATCGCTGCCCAGGCGACGGCGAGGCACGGCCGTAGGAGCCACCAGTTCCGGCCGCGCTGGCCGGCCGGGTCCGGTGATTGATTGATGCGGATGGTCCAGATCCCACTGAAATGAGCCTTCTTTCACTTTGCCGGCCAGGGCAGACACGGCGGCACACTTTTCCTGTGGATCCGCAAGGGATAGGCAGTGTGCACTAACCTCAAACAGGCCCGGCTTCATCTCACGCTTCAAAGCCGGGTTTATTGCCTGTCTCGGCACGTGCCACCCCTGTTCAGAGGCGCCCGATCAATGCATCGGCAAAACCGGAAGTTGAAACTTCGGTGGCGCCTTCCATCTGACGGGCGAAATCATAAGTGACAATTCCCGCGCCGATTGTTTTCTTGAATGCGGCGGTAATCTGCGTGGATACTTCACCCCAACCGATGTAATCAAACATCATCGCACCCGAAAACATTAATGAACTTGGGTTCACTTTGTCCTGGTTGGCATACTTCGGAGCGGTGCCGTGGGTGGCTTCAAAAACGGCTATGTGGTCCGCCATATTGGCGCCCGGGGCGATACCCATGCCACCCACTTGTGCCGCCAGGGCATCTGAAAGGTAGTCGCCATTAAGGTTCATCGTCGCCAGAACATCGAACTCCGCAGGACGCAACTGCATCAACTGGAAAGTGATGTCCGCGATGCGGTCCTTAATCAGGACCTTGCCTTCAGGCATCTGACCCTCATACTTTGACCAAAGGTCATCTTCCGTGATCATCACATCCCCGAATTCTTCGCGGGCCAATTCGTAACCCCAGTTGCGGAATGCGCCTTCGGTGAACTTCATGATGTTG
>JAZFUZ010000222.1:0-28171 GCA_036447475.1 Lysobacterales bacterium
GTGTAGTGTCCGATCTTCGCTACAGTGCCACACTGGGCACCGAAATGTGGTCGGCGTTTGTGCACGATGGCGTGGCGACAGATATCGGTATGGTGAGTTATTCCGAGGTGCTTACACAGGAGCAAATCGACGCCATCGAAACTTACGTGATCTCCCGCGCACTGGAAAGTGGGGCGGCTTTAGCGGAGTAGTTCCGATGTCACATCAGCGGTTTGGAGGCATGATGAATGCAATGGATCAATTTGATATCCGCGGGCGCTCGGCGATCGTGACTTCGCCGCGACCGGTATTGGCTCGTCTACAGGTGGTGATCGATGGTGGGACCATGCTGGGTAATTTTCATTGATGCGCGCCGCCGTCGTTCAAGGCCTCAATAAGCTCCTGAAGCTTGAAACGCTTCCCGATCCAGAACCCGGTGACGATGAAGTGGTCATCAGGGTGGGTCGTTGTGGAATTTGCGGATCGGACCTGCACATGACGCAGGATCCTATGTTCGGAATCCAGTCCGGTGATGTGCTGGGACATGAGTTTGCCGGCGAGATCGTGGATCGAGGCAAGCTCGTGACCGGCTTGAATACCGGTGACCTGGTTTCAGTGATACCGCTGTGTAGCTGCGGGCAGTGTGCATCCTGCCGGGCAGGCGAACCCGCCTGGTGTGCTGAAATGAACCTCCAGGGTGGCGGATATGGTGAATTTGCCGTGACGGCAGCCAGGCAATGTATACCTCTGCCTCAAGCAATCAGCCTCGCTGATGGCGCGATAATAGAACCCCTTGCAGTTGCGCTTCACGGTGTAAGACTTTCGGGTCTGAAAGCGGGCGATCGGGTGTTGATTCTCGGCGCAGGCCCGATTGGTCTGGCGGTCGCTTTTTGGGCCCGTCGTCTTGGTGCGCAGAGGGTCGTGATGCAGGATATCAACCATTATCAAGAAGCCAGAGCTTTATCAATGGGGGCGACCGGATTTGTTTGCGATCGAGAGGAGCCTGCCGCGGCGGGAGTCAAGGCGCTGGGCGGCCTGGCCGATATCGTGTTTGAGTGTGTTGGAATTCCAGGTGTCATTGCCCAGGCTGTAGACCAAGTCCGGATAAAAGGCACCGTGCTTCTGCTGGGGCTGTGTACACAGCCCGATACATTCATTCCATTCGTGGCTTTGTCGAAAGAAGTGCGATTGCAAACCTCGGCCTTTTTTACTCAGCAGGAATATCACACCGCACTGGATGCCCTGAGCGCAGGAGCTGCAGAACCTCGTCACATGGTTACCGATACCATTATGCTCGATCAGGTACCCGAGGTTTTTGAATCGTTGAGGACCAGGACGCATCAGTGCAAGGTATTGATCTCACATGAGTCCGCCTAGCCCGCATATTGCACCAGTATCCCGGATGATGGCGCTGGACAGCTGCGACTGGACGCTGAGCTGGACCGAAAGCCATAGCCGTGGCTATGGATAGAGGGAAGATCAAGTCCAGACGTAGCTGGACAAGCCAGGGCCGGGATAGGTCTCGGGCCGGGGACAAATTGTACTGCTGAAATAATATTAAAAAGGGGTATGTTTTTCATACTATTCAGCTATATATCAAGAGGCCAGAGACCGACTGGTGCAATATGCGGGCTAGCTCCACCCTGCTGGGCTTCCCTGCCACTTTTCTGACCAGCGTGCGCTTGTTTTGAGCCCACGATCAGGCAGGCTTTTTAATTGTTTAGCGGATTAAACAAGGGAATTATTATGTCAGCAGAAAAACGTCTTATGTACATCAACGGCGAGTGGGTTGATGCCCAGGAAGGTCGGAGTTTCGATGTCTACAATCCAGCGACCGGAGAGGTTTGCTTCGAGGTCGCTGATGCCAAACGTGAAGACATGGCACGAGCCGTGGCGTGTGCGAATGCTGCTAAAGCCGAATGGGCCGGGCTTGCGCACACGCAACGCGGAGCATTGCTCAGTAAGGTTGGAGAGTTGCTGCTTGAACGACAGGCTGATCTTGCCGGCATATTGTGCACAGAGAGTGGTTCCTGGATGGGTAAATGCATGTTCGAGACCGGCTACTGCCCCAACATCTTGCGCATGGCGGCAGCGACGACCTATAACTCCATCGGTGAGATCATCCCGTCAGAATACGGCAAGCTGACCCTGGTCGTGAACAAACCCCTGGGTACCATCGGGGTGATCTCACCATGGAACTTCCCGCTGTTGCTGTCATTACGTGGTTTGGCCATGGCCCTGGCCGCAGGCAACACAGTGGTACACAAACCGTCTGAAGAAACACCTGTATCCGGAGGCCTGATGATCGCGGAATTATTCGACGCAGCAGGCTTTCCCAAGGGTGTATTTAACGTTGTGACATGCTCTCGCGACCAGGTCGTTGAAGTGGGGGATGAACTGGTCAGCAACCCGGGTATAGATGGCATCAGCTTTACCGGCTCCACCGCAGTGGGTAAACAAATCGCTGCCAAGTGCGGTGGTTTACTCAAGAAAGCCTGCATGGAGTTGGGTGGCAAAGACCCTCTTATCGTGCTGGACGATGCCGATCTGGACCGGGCAATTGATGCAACTGTCTTTGGTGCTTTTATGCACCAGGGACAAATTTGCATGTCCGCAGAACGTATCCTTGTACATGAATCAGTGGCGGATGAGATGATTAAAGGGGTCACGGCGAGGGCTGAAGCTCTGAACATGGGCGACCCTACGGATTTTGGCAATATCATCGGCCCGATCATAAATCAAAAACAATTGGATAATATTCATTCGCAGGTCACGGATGCGGTAGCAAAAGGTGCGAAGATCCATACTGGTGGAGAATACGAGGGCTTGTTTTACCGGCCAACCGTGATCAGCAGCGTCACCCGGGATATGCGGATATTCACAGATGAAACATTCGGGCCGGTAGCACCGTTTATTACCTTCAGCACGGACGATGAAGCTCTAGAGATTGCCAACGATTCAGATTATGGCTTGTCTGCCGGCATCATTACGCGTGATGAGAAACGCGGTCTGGCCATAGCGCAGCGCTTGCACTCGGGCATGGCGCACATCAATGACTGCCCGGTGTTTGATGAGCCGCATATGCCATTCGGTGGGGTCAAGAACAGCGGGATGGGGCGGCACGGCGGTAAATGGGCCATTGATTCATTCACTGAGCCGCATTTGATCAGCCTCGAGCGCGGCGGTCGGAATTTCCCATTTTGATCACTACGTTCTGTGCCTGGAATTGGCCGACCTCTAAATTAGCCTCAGGCCAAATGACACAGAGAATGTCGCACGACCCTGATATCTGCTAATTCGTAGTAAAATATGCAGCCTGCATAAACCATGAATTGGATCATCAACTGAAAGAGAACATGACTAATGACCTGGAAAAAACACGCTTACGATGATATACCCGGGACTTACGTGTTTGATGGCAAGACCTCGCACTCTGCCTATGCCTTGAACAAGATGCTGTTTTCGTTCAATCACGAGGAAAACCGGCAGGAATTTGATCGGGACGAAGAAGCCTATGCCACCAAATACGGAGTGACGGATAAGCAAAAAGAGGCCCTGTTGAACGGGGATTTTTTGGGCTTGATGCGATTGGGGGCTAATATTTATTTCCTGGCCAAGCTGGCAGTTCCCCGGGGCGTGTCGGTGCAGGATGCCGGTGCAGCGTTTCAGGGCATCACGACAGAGCAGTTCAAGGCAAATCTTGCAAAGAACGGTGAAGGTCTGGAAGAAAAGCTCAGGCAGCAGGGAGGATACTGGAATGGCTAGAATTGTAGGTGGAGTCACGACTTCGCATATACCCGCCATTGGTAATGCGATGTCGGATGGCCTGGAAAATGACCCCTACTGGAAAAGATTCTTTGACGGTTATGAGCCGGTCAAGGAATGGCTGGAAAAAGTCGATCCGGATATCGCAATCGTTATTTATAACGATCATGGCTTGAATTTTTTTCTGGACACGGTTCCGACATTCGCCCTGGGTTGTGCAGACCATTATGAGAATGCCGATGAAGGCTGGGGGTTGCAGACGCTGGCCAGTTTTGAGGGCGATGCAGAGTTCTCATGGCATCTGGCCGAATCTTTGATCAACCAGGATTTCGATATGACTACCTGCCAGGAGATGCTGGTAGATCACGGCTTTATCGTTCCCATGGCGCTGATGTGGCGGCATTTGCCGAAGTGGCCAGTGAAGGGGATTCCCCTTGCAGTCAACACGGTACAGCATCCATTGACCAGCGGCCGGCGTTGTCTTGCGCTGGGGCGCGCCCTGCGCAAGGCGATCGAATCTTATCCCGAAGACAAGAAAGTGGTGATTTTTGGGACCGGGGGAATGTCTCACCAGCTACAGGGTGAGAGAGCGGGCCATATCAATGTTGATTTCGACTTGCAATGCATGGACAGCGTCATCAACAATCCTGAATGGCTGGCTGGCCTGAGCAACTCGGAAATCATCGAAAAAGCCGGAACCGAGGGTATAGAAATCATTATGTGGCTTGTCATGCGCGGTGTGCTTCACGCTAATGTGAACGTGGTGCACAAGCATTACCACACACCTATTTCAAACACCGGGGCCGGTGTATTGGTGCTGGAAAACGCTGACTGAGCGAAGAATATCCATGCGTGTAGCCGTTCAGGCCGCGCTGCGAAAGCACCATGATCACCTGAGCTAGAGCGTGGTTTTAACCTCTTCAACGACCACTCGAATCTCCCGGATCAGTAATTCCGCAGCGGGGGAAAGCGAGCTGTGCGCCCGGCGCGTTATGCCAAGTGACCGTCTGGCTTCTTCCAGATGGAAAGGCAAAGCAGTCAGCATGCCGTACTGTTCGTCAAAATGAATCTGGTGACGGGATAGAACGGTGATGCGATCGCTCTCAAGCAACAGGCCCCGAAGCGTAACCAGGGAACTGGTTTCTATGACATGCTCCGGCACCGGAAGCCCGCGGCGGAAAATTGCTTTTTCAAACAGTGTCCTGGTTGGCGTTCCTACGCGCGGAAGCACCCATCCGTAACGGATGAGGTCGGTCCAGTGCACTCCCTGCTGGTTGCTAAGTGGATGACCTTTACGGGTAATCACCGACAGGTGATCATCGAACAGTAGTTCTTCTTCCAGTTCTTCCTCATCAGGCAGATCGCGCAGGGCGCCTACTATGAAATCGATATCGCCGCAGCGCAGAGCGGCAACCAGGCCGTCATAATGCCCCTCGATGGTGGATATATCGACGTACGAGTGTTCTTCGGTCAGGCGCAGAATGGCCCGTGGAACCACCAGGGTACGAAGCAGTGGTAAAGTACCAATGGTAACCCTTCCGCTTTGCACACCTTTGAGGCTCAACAATTCGTCCTGCGCATGCCTCAAGTGGCTCAAAGCCAGCTTGACGTAACGCACCAGTTCATTGCCAATATTGGTTGGAATGATCAGGTTCGGAATTCGTTCGAACAATGAAAAACCGAGGCTTTCTTCGAGTTTGCGCACAGATGAACAGATGGCTGCAGATGAGATATTCAAGCTGGATGCTGCAGACGCGAAGTTCTGGTGATTGGCAGTGGCCAGGAATGCCGCGATCCACTTGTCTGATACGTCCATGTTGAAGAAGCGCTGTGTTCCGCTGGAACGCTGTGTGGTCAGCGGCGGCACCAGCCCCCGTGCTTCATTGAAGGCCCTGGCTGCTTCCTGTGCCCTGAGTAAGAGCGCCTTGCCGTAGGCTGTCATGCTCATCCCTTTTGGAGTCCGGTCAAAAAGCTGAGCGCCAATGTTTCTTTCCAGATCCTGGATGGACTTGGTTACCGAAGTTTGTGACCGGCACAGGCATTTCGCTGCGCCGGTAACGCTGGATTGCTCCTGGACTGCCAGGAATGTCCTGATCTGCCGGAAACTAAAAGAGGGCATAGCTTTATCCATTGCCCGGGCAGGAATCAGTCGTCAAGTTCGTCCAGGGAATCCACGTAAACCAGGCCCGCCTGCGCAAGTCTGCCGCGCATATCGTACAGATCGAGCCCCAAACTGCCTTCACGGAAGCGGATTCGTTTATCCTGCTCGTTTTCTTCACGTTGCTGTGCCCTTATTGCAACTTCGGCAGCATTCATGCGGGGTACGACCACGACTCCGTCATCATCAGCGATGATAACATCTCCCGGGGTAACACTGGCGCCTGCACAAGTAACGGGAACGTTGACTGAGCCCGGTGTGGCTTTGATGGTGCCCTGGGCAGAGATGGCTCGTGACCACACAGGGAAGCTCATGGCCTTGAGCGTTGCGACATCTCGCACACCCGCGTCGATAATAAGACCCCTGACACCATGTGCCAGTGCGGATTCGGCCAACAGGTCACCGAACATCCCATTGGTGTTTTCGGAGCTCAGTGCGACCACGAAAACATCACCCGGTTGGCACAACTCCATCACCACGTGCATCATCCAGTTGTCATTGGGGTGTGCGAGGACCGTAGCGGCACTGCCGGCAATCCGGGCCCCGGGATAGATCGGTCGCATATAGGGATTGAGCAAACCGGTGCGCCCTTGCGCTTCATGAACGGTGGCGACACCGGCCTTTCCCAGTGTGGTGATGATATCGGGATCCACCCGTTCGAAATTTCTTACAGCTACTGATTTCACAGTTTCGCCCGATGCCGTGCTAAACCGGATAGGACAAACTGGATTCCTCGCATGGCAATCATTCTAACCCTACCTCATTCAAAATATTCATAATTGGTTAATTATTCTTCCGCCTTTGTGCAATATGTGGGCTGGTTTCCTTGGTGGATTTGTCGAGGATTACAGAAACCTGTCCGTAACCAGGGGGAATATCCGCTGGTAGGCCTCGCCGTATTGCATATCTCGTCCAGAGTTCCGCTTACCCTGGACGCCTCTTTGCAACGCGACACGCGTGTAATATTCCCACAGGTGTTCCTGCCCTCGCATGGTTTCGATGGCCCGGCGTTTAATATCCCAGACTTCTGTAATGTCGAGAATGACCTGTGGTTTCCAGTTGCACTGTTCCGGCTGATGGGGTTCAAACAAGAAGACGCCCGGAGCACCGATCACTTTTTGTTCCGGCTTGTAGCCCCAGGCCTGCGCGATGATCCTGGCTTCCTGCGCGACGTGGGCTGCCAGTGGGTGATCAAAATTGTATGGGTCCACAAGCGAGTGAGAGAGCACGAATTCAGGTCGATACTCACGAAAAATATCCACCAGGCGGTATAAGGCTTCATCCGATACCCTCATCGGGTAATCACCCAAGTCAAAAAATATCGGTTCGCCGCCCAGGACCGCGGCCGCATTTTCTGCCTCTACCCGGCGCTCCGCCTTGACTTTGTCCAGCGTGTAACCCTCTTGTTTCCAGAGCTTGGCTGACTCACCCCGTTCACCGAAGGACAGGCAAACGATCAATACTTTGTAGCCGAGGCTGGCGTAGAGCGCGATCGCACCTCCGGCGCGCCATACGAAATCTGCTGAATGTGCACTGACAACCAGGGCTGTTTTCTGAATTTCTGACATCGCTCTTCCTTATTTTTCCTGTTCGAATCCAAATAACCTGGCTGGATTGATGACCAGTACTTTGCGCCGGGTTTGCTCATCATCGATTATCCTCGGCAGCAAATCGACCAGGTCTCCATCATTCGGCATGATTCCGCTAATGTTTGGATGAGGCCAGTCCGTTCCCCAGATGACACGATCTGGCGCTACCCCGATCAGGGCCCGGGCAAAAGGCACCGCGTCTTCAAACGGCGGGCCTGAGTTTGAGATTCTCTCGGAACCTGAAATTTTCACCCACAGGTTTTCATTGTCACTGAATTTTTTCAGCAGGCTCTGGAACGGCTCCTGCTCCAGTCCATCAGCGACCGGCACCCGGCCCATGTGATCGAGGACAATGGGGAGTGGCATTTCGTCAAAGAGCCGGTCGTATTCGAGCATATCACCCGCGTCGAAATGCCATTCTACGTGCCAGCCAAGTGGCGCGACACGCGCAACGATTTTGCGCATGTGGTCAAGGTCGGGCGCCCCCCCGAGGTGCTTAACGAAATTGAAGCGCACCCCGCGAATGCCGCCTTCGTGCAAGCGTTCGAATTCGTCATCTGAAAAAGCATCGCTGGCGTTGCACACCCCGCGATAGCGCCCCTGGCTACTGGCGATTGCATCCAGCATCGCGGTGTTATCTGTACCGTGGCAACTGGCTTGTACAATCACGGCTCGTTCAATACCCAGTTTCGCATGCATTTGTGCGAGTTTTTCTTTTGCTGCGTCCGGGGGCGTGTATTTGCTGTGGGGTGTATAAGGAAAAACATTCCCAGGTCCGAACACATGGCAGTGTGCGTCACAGGCTCCGGCCGGGACCCTGTATTGGGGCCTGCGAGTGTCGGGGTCTGGTGGCTGGCAGCTACGCATTGCAGTTTCTTCCCGTCCCCTGGGCAGGCTATTGCTGGCCCTGCCAGACAGATCGGGGGATGAGTATTTGCCCTCGAAACAGCATACGGGCAGTGCGCAATACGCCAACGCTTAAAACCTGCAATTTTCCATTTTTACTAGTTGCGCGAATCCGCAACTGAAATGAACCCGAGGGGTGCTCAACTGTAAAATCAATACTGCCATCCGAATTTTTAAGGGGTGTCCGCGCCAAGCCCTCGGCGACTGAGCCTGGTACCAGGCAAGCGGTCGCGACGGATGCCGCCCCCAGCACGCCAATGGCTTTGTGACAGGCATGTGGAATGAATGTTCGCGTGGAGAGATTTCCACCATGTTGCGCCTCTGAAACCAGGCTGACCTTGGGTACCGTCTTTGCGCTGACGTCACCAAGCCCCATCAATACGCCTGCCTGCAGACGGATCGACTCCTTGGCGGTGATCAGTGCTTCATTGGATTCGAGATCGCCGGGTGATTCATCACCACGGACATCAAGATCGGCTGCCCTGATAACCACAACGGGCATGCCATTGTCGATCAGCGTGACGTCGATCCCGTCAATCGAATCCACGGCCCTACCGGTCGGAAGCATGGCCCCGGTAGCAGATCCGGCAACATCCAGGTAGTCGCAGACAATGGGTGCACCGCTTCCGGGCACACCGTCAATGCCTGCCTCGCCCTCATACTCGACCTGTCCCCGCGGGGTTTGCACGGTCAAATCACACAGCTTGCCGCTATTGAGCATGTGCACGCGGACCCGCGTCTTAGAGTTCTCGACCCGAACCATGCCTTGCTCTATTGCAAATGGCCCCACCGCGGCCAACATATTCCCGCAGTTTTGCGTGGAGTCAACCTGGCCATTGTATGGATTCACCTGCAGGAACAGGTAATCGACATCTGTCTGATCCCGTGAAGATTGCGAAATGATGGCAACCTTGCTCGACAACGGGTGGCCACCACCCATGCCGTCGATCTGCAAGGAATCAGGGCCGCCCATGGCTGCCCCCAGCACCCGGTTTCTGTCACCTTCTTCCGCTGGCAAGTCCCCAGAGTGGAAAAACGCACCCTTGGAAGTACCGCCACGCATGATAATGCATGGAATAGCCGTTTGTGATGTCAAAGTCTGCACGAGTCTCCTTTTACATAATGGCTGCCTATCCAAGATGAAAAGACAACATGAAACGACAAGACTAGTGGGTAATTTATACTGTGGTATGTCCCCGGTGGGAAATGATTTTTAATTTCAATCCAATCAATAATAGCAAGAGAGCCTAATTGCTTCTTATCCCGGATTGTTGATGTTTATTCATAACGTGGCGGGTGCTTTTCATTGGCCATGCCATGCATGAACAGGATAGATTCTATTTATAACATTGAAAGAAGGAAACACACAACGATGAAAGTCATTCTCGCAGGAGCAGGTGCCTTCGGAATCAAGCATCTCGATGGAATCAGGAACATCAATGGCATTGAAGTCGTCGCGCTCGTCGGCAGACGGTTGGAACCCACCAGGGAAACAGCGGGTAAATACGGGATCCCAAACGCGTTCACCGATCTGGCTGACGCGCTGGCTGTGCCTGATGTGGATGCAGCCATCTTGTGCACACCAACACAAATGCATGCTAGCCAGGCCATCCAGTGCATGGAGGCAGGCAAGCACGTACAGGTTGAGATTCCATTGTCAGATTCCTGGCAAGGCGCCGAAGCAGTAGGTCGAGTGCAAAGTGCGACGGGATTAGTTTGTATGGTCGGCCACACCCGCCGGTTCAATCCCTCACACCAATGGGTTCACAACAGGATCACCTCCGGTGAACTCAGAATCCAGCAGATGGATGTGCAGACATATTTCTTTCGGCGCAAGAACATGAATGCGCTGGGCCAACCGCGCTCCTGGACCGACCATTTGTTGTGGCACCATGCCGCCCACACGGTCGACCTGTTCCAATACCAGACCGGTGAGGAGGTGGTGGCGGCCAGCGCGATCCAGGGTCCAATCCATCCCGAACTCGGTATTTCCCTGGACCTGTCCATCCAGTTGAAGTCTTCGGGCGGGGCGATTCTCACCTTGTCCTTGTCATTCAATAATGACGGGCCTTTTGGCACCTTTTTCCGCTACATTTGTGATAATGGTACCTACATCGCACGTTACGACGACCTGGTTAATGGTTACGAGGAACCCATCGATGTCTCCCAGCTGGATGTATCGATGAACGGTATTGAATTGCAGGACCGCGAGTTCTTCTCCGCTATCAGTGAAGGTTGCGAACCGAACTCGTCTGTCGCCCAAGTGCTTGCCTGCTACCGCGTTCTTCATGATTTGGAGCAGCAACTCGAGTCCGGAAACTGATCCGATGTGGGAATCGATTCGATCCATGGGGCCAAAAAAACAAAGCTTTGAGTCCTGATTGCGGCGTATTTCATCGCTAAAAGTCGCCGAGGAACGGCCAATCTTATCGATTTCTATCTTGACCAGCGCAATGTCACCGTAGCGAAGAGGGGCTGAGAAATCTGAATGAATGGCCACGGTTGGAAAACCTCGGCCCCATTTGCCGTTCTATCAAGCATGGAGCATCTCGTATTTCATTTGTAACTCTTCCTGGGTTTCCGGGAAATCCGGATTGAAGACGATGCAATCGTCAACCGGGCAGACCAGCTGGCACTGTGGTTCATCGAATTCACCGACACATTCGGTACAGCGTAGTGCGTCGATGATGTAGGGGTCACCTTCTGTAATTGCCTCATTGGGACAATCCAGAATGCATGCGTCGCAAAGGTCGCAGTTGTCTTTGATCAGTAGTGCCATAGCATTGTCTCCTGTTTGCCTGGGAGTCTCAGGAAGCCTTAGGGCAAGTATTAACAGGCCCTGGCCAGAGGCTCCTGTTGTTGCAATTTCTCGTACCTGAAGGCACCCCAGATTGCTGCGCCGATCGCACCGGCATAGATTGAGTCGGGGTGACTGCGGGCCTCGATGCTGACCTTTTGTTTAACCAATGATTCGTTCAGCGCTGCCATCAGGCCTTCGTCAAGCGCCAAACCGCCGGTTGCCAGCGTGATACCCTCCCGAACCTTGATGACGCGCAACAACTTCGCCAGCCGGCCGGCCATCGACAAGTGAATGCCCTTGAGGATATTGGAAGCGGAAATTCCGCGAGACACCATGTTGATGACATCCGTTTCGGCCAGCACTGCGCAGATACTGGACACGATCTCGGGATCATCGGCCTGTTGTGACAGGGTTCCGATCTCGTCCTGGGCAATTCCCAGGTAGCGCGAGATATTCTCCAGGAATTGTCCCGAACCCGATGCGCACTGGCTGGTCATTCGATAACCGAGCACTTTGCCGCGTTCGTCCATCTTGACCGCACGGCCGTGCAAGGCGCCGATGTCCAGCACCGAGCGGGCTTCGGGCTCCAGGTAAATGGCGCCCCTGGCATGGGTGGTCATCGAATAGAAATGACCGGTGCGGAACGGGATGGTTTCACCATCCCCGGTGGTGGCGACATATTGCACATCGTCACGGCTCAGGCCGGCATCCTTGAGTACTATGTCATAGCCTTTCTCGGCGAGATCAAACGGGTCGCGCTGACGAATCCGGTCTGTGCGCCGCGCCAGCCATTGGGTCTGATCGCCTTCAATGTTGAACAGAACGGTTTTGATTGTTCCGGTTCCCAGATCCATTCCCGCGGTGATTGTCATGTCAAACCTCCACTGCACGGCGCGCGAACTCGGCCGCGCCCAGCGCACCTGTATAAATTGAATCAGGATCGATGTTGATGGTCACATCGCCATAGTTCTCCCTGACCAGTTTTTTCAATTCCTTGACGGCAGCCTCATTCTTGGCCACACCGCCGGTGAAAGTGAATTCGCTGGTCACACCACCCGAGCGGGAGATGATGGAGATGGCTCGCAGAACGATTGCCCGATGCAGGCCGGCCAGAATGTCGGAGCGGTTCTCGCCCATGGCCAGGCGGTCGCGCAATTCGGCGCCGGCGAATACGGTGCAGGTTGAATTGATGCGAATCGTCTTGGTGGCTTTCATCGCGATGGGGCCAAGTTCGTGTAGGCCGATGTTCATCTCGTCGGCGATATAGCCGAGATAGCGGCCACAGCCGGCCGCGCAGCGGTCGTTCATCTGGAAGTTGACGACGATGCCTTTTTCGTCGATCTGGATACCCTTGGTATCCTGGCCGCCAATGTCCAGTACAGTCCTCGTCTTGGGGTACATAAGATGGGCGCCCAGTCCATGGCATAGGATTTCAGAGCGGATATGCTCCTTCGGGAAGGGCAGGCGGACACGGCCATAACCGGTACCCACGACATAGGTCTCCTCAAGTTCGATTGCGAGGGCGTTTTTGACCTGGTCACGGATGGTCTGTTGGTCGACCGGCAGATCATCTTGTTCGTTCATTACGCGATCCAGCGCCCGTAAGAAGGTATTCACCAGGTCCTCGGCCGGGGGCCGGTTCTCTGTTTCAATAATTGACTTGTCGTAAATATTGAGCAACACATCAAACGCCAATCCAGATTCTTCGGCGACCTCTTCGGCCTCGGTCATGTAGACCGAACCCGCCAGGTCGCGGAAAAAATCCGATTTTCGTTCCACGCCCGGTGCAAATAAACCGGATAGTTGGTTTTTCATGCGCTTGAATGTATCTTCCAGTGCTTTTGCCAGTTCTTTGCCAATTTTAACGTGGCGCACATCAGCCGCGTTGTGAAGACAGGTCTGCTTGAGGTCGTCCAGTTGGTTGAGAAAAAGTTCGAGGCGAAAGTTGCGCTCCAGGGCCGCCAGCAGATCATCGACTTTGCCCTTCATTGCCGGGACCTGGTTAAGCGCCCTGCTGCAAAGCTCCAGCCGCGTGCTTACCACCGCCTCGAGCTTTGACACCTTGCTTGCGGTGTCATAGTTGGAGCGGGAGTTGGTAATGCCGCGACCCAGAATCTCGCCATCCGAATCCATCATGACCGCCTTGGTGGTGGTTGATCCGAGGTCAATTCCAATAAAACACTTCATCATGCAATCCTTATGTTGTTAACCCGCAGTTTGCCCCGGCGCCCAGTCGCATCTGTCCACCACCAGCATCCGTGATACTGGGGCAATACGCGGCTTAGGGCTCATGCTGCCGATCGTATGCTCTGGCGCTTTTGCTCAATCATCTGGAAGTAACTTTCCAGCCGGTTCTTGACATTGGCCGCCGAAAAATAACGTGGGTCTACCAGGTCGGTCTCAATGAACGCCCCCGGCTTGCCGGTTCGTTTCTCGACTTCCTGCATCATCAATAGCTGGCCGGCGGAGAAGCTGTTACAGCTCTTGATGGAGTTGGTCAGCAATCCGTCCGCCTGGTACTCATCGATGTATTTCACCAGCATGTCGACGCGCTGGGTCAGGTTGCGATTGGTGTAGCAGCCCAGACAATAATCGGCCAGGGTTTCGATCGGGTTATCCGGGTCGTGGCGGAAGCCCAAATCATAAACACCGCCAACTTTGGTGTAGGTGCTGGCGACAACCACCGCACCGTCTTCATAAAACATCTTCCAGAATTCGCGGAAGTTGGTCCAGTTTGGCGGACCTTCTACAACCAGGCGATACCGTTCTTCTTTCATGTCACCGTCAGGCGTAATCGGCCCCTTGCCTTCGGCGATTCGCTGTTCAATTTCTTTGCGCAATGCCTGGTAATAGTCGACCGCCTTCTGGGTACCGCGGAACGCGGTAAAAATGGGGCCTATGTAGTACACGCCGCCAAAATAGGCATCGATTGGGGAGGGTTTGTGCTTGGCGCTTTCGAGCACCCAGACAAAATCATCTTCAGCCTTGGCAGAATGGCGCAGGTTTTCGCGCAAGCGGTCGATATCGAACTTCACGCCGCTGACTTTCTCCAGCGCAGGGATCACGACGTCCTTGATTTGTTTGACGACATAGTCGCGCATGTTCTGGGTGACCACGCCGTCACCCTTATAAGGCACGTGCAGCATGGCGGTCTCGCAGCCGTATTCGTGGCGCAGCAGTTCGAACCATTTCATGAAGGTGAAACAGCCGGTATAGGACAGCAACAACAGGTCGGGTGGTGGCATTGGCTTGCCATTTGGCGCGATATTGCCCTTGGACATCGAGCCGATATCTGCCTTCACATAGGTGCAGACGTCTTCGGAGTACCCCATCTTTTCTGCCTGCATGATCATCGCCCCGCTTTTTTTGCGCATACCGTTATTGATCGCGTTGATCTCGGGCAGGTTATTGAGCATGTCAAAGCACATGATCAGTTCATTGAGATTACCCGGCACAAAAGTGGCCGAAACTTTCTTGCCGGTCTCCTGTACGCTGGTCAGCGCATCGTAGTTTTCTGCCATCATCACCTTTTGCAAGAGCATGGACGAGTCTTTGATCACTTCTGTTTGTGCAGTTGCGTTCATGGTTAGCTCCAGAGTTTGATCGAATCGGCAAAGGTCCCGGCCTGTTCACGAATAGGCTGCATCTGACCGGAGTTTTCGGCGTATTTGAAAGAAATGTATGGGACATCGTGCTCATCCATGCGGTCTGCCAGCATGGGACGTTCCAGCAGTGCCGGGTCACAGAAACTGGGTGCAGTGAAAATCACGCCCTCCGCACCGGTTCTCTTGACGGAAGCAAGCAGGTATTGGCCCACGTCTTCCGCCCGGTCACAGTACTTGGCTGCGGAGTCCGCCGATGCGTGCAGGAAAGCGGCCGAGAGGTTGGCAATCGGATCACCCTCTAAAGGGACATCGTCCAGCAGCCAGCGATTGATCAGCATGTAGTCGTCGTCGACGATGTAACAACCAGCCATCTCGATCGACCGGATCAGGTTCAGCGGTGGTTGCTCACAGAACGCGCCATTGATGACAATCTTGCAATTATCGCGCACCGGTCTTGGTTCAACATTCGCTGCAGCCAGGTAGTCAATCAGTACCTGGTTATGGTCTTCCACCGGCAGGACCATTCCCGCGCGCATCAGCAGGTAGACCTCGACCGAGGGTGCTTTCGAGGGTTGTGCCGCCCGGAAGTCGTAAATTTCGTTGATCAGGCGGCGGTTCTCGTTATAAATCGCAGTTGATTCACGCAGGGCTTCATCGGTGATCGTTGTACCGCCGAGTTTTTCAAGGCCGGCTATTAGTTCTCTGAGTTCCTGGATGTAGTACTCACCGCCAATGCCATCTTGGTAGTTTTGCGGGACGTCGAAGTAACGCACGTAGGTGTCCGGAAACATCAGCTGCCACATGCCCGACAGGTTCCGGATCACGTCACAGATGCTTGGAAACAGCATGCCGTCGACAAAGTCCAGTTTCTTGGTCAGGCCGAGTTCGATGGTCGAGCGCGGGATGCGGCAAATATAGCTCTGGTAATAAGCATCGCCGTGGATGACTTCCATCTGGTCGCCACCACCGAGAATCCCAAGCGGCAGCATGCCGGCGGCGTGGATGATTTCCCGCGGTACGTACACCGGCATATAGCCGATGACCTTGCGTTTGGGATCAGCTTTCTTCCATTCACGTGCGCTGGTAAAGTTCAGGTCATCGTAAAGGGCCTGGCAACGGGCAATGATTTCAGCGGTAGACATTAGTACTCCTTCAACGGAATTAGTTGTTCTTCCAGCTTGCGGTGCGTTTCTCCACGAAGGCGGTCAGGCCTTCCAACGCGTCATGGGTTGACATGAGTTCATCGATATAAAGTTTTTCCACCCGGATCAATTTTTTCCTGATCCGTTCCACGCTCTGCAAGCGTGCAGCGCGCACTGCGAAGCGTATAGAACTTGAGCTTAACGGAGCAAGATTCTCGTCAAACCAGCGCAGGGCCGCTGCCTCCGGGTTTTGATCCACAGCCTGGACCAGTCCCATACGCAAGGCCTCTTGCGCGGAAATACTGCGGCCGGAAAACAGCAGGTCTTCGGCATTTGCCTGGCCGATGCGCTCCGGCAGGAGGCACGAAGCTGCCGGAGCAAACACTGCCAACTTGATTTCTGGTTGACCGAATTTTGCCTCAGTGGCAGCAAAAATCTGACTGGCGCCACAGACAACTTCCAGTCCTCCACCGAGGCACTGGCCGTTAACCGCAGCCAGGATGGGCACCGGGCTTTCCAGCATTTTGATAATCAGGCCGTGCAGGCTACTGAGCATTGCTGCACATTGTTCCGGGAGGTGTTCCTCAACGCTGGCGCCAAAGCTGAAATGCGGACCTTGTGCATCCAACAGGATGCAGGAGAGCACCGGCTCGGCCAGGTGTTTGGATAGTGCACTGTCCAGCGCCGAGATCATGGCCGCATCGATCAGGTTGGCCTTTGGTCTGGCGAGACGCAGGCGCAGCAGACGCCCATCACGTTCCAGCCAGGCTTTGAGCGGCGTATCAATCATGGTTAACTTTCCGGTTCACTTTTTTTGGCCTGGCATCAGGCTTTGCGCGAGGTCCTGCGTCCAGGGTGTGCCTTTGGCCAATGCCTGTCGTAGCTCGACAAAATCAATTTCGCGTCCGGTTTCCCTGGTACCCTGGTTAAAAGCACGGAATCCAGCACGTGCCTCGGTCATCATGTTCAGCGCCAACCAGGCACGAGAATCTTCGTGATTTCGGTTCCAAGCCTCCAGTTTGGGTTTGCGCAGTTCTTCCAGGCTCTTGGTCATGCAGTCGGGGAAGGTCAGCAATAACTTGGCGCATATCGTCTCGACGGCCTCGTCCAGCAGGCTGAGATCTACCTTGCCGCTTTTGAAGAGCGCTTTGCCGGCGCTAAAATCCAAACCGGTTTTGAATTCGCCATGTACGATGCGCCCGTATTCATCGAGAAATTGATCGGTAATCACCATGGGATTGGCGACGAACTCGCCGTCCACCTTCAGCGCTGGTACCAGGCCTGAAGCAATGCCCAGCCGGTATGCTTTGTGGGCAGAGAAGGGCTCGCACAGGGTACCGGAAACCATGGCCTGTTCGGCGCCGATCATCAGCGGCAGGAAATCAGTTGCGCCGCCAATCGCCGCGGAACCGTGCTTGGGGCCCGCCTGGCCGAAGTTGGCCAAATCCTGGGTGATGGTGAAATCACAGGCCATGCCGATCTCTTGGCCACCACCAATTCGCATGCCATTTACCCGGCAAATGACAGGCTTGTCGCAACTTAGAATGCTCGAAACCATGTCGTTGAACAGGCGCATGTATTGCCGGTATTCCTGCGGGTTGCCGGCGTAATATTCGGCGTATTCCTTGGTATTGCCGCCGGTGCAAAATGCCCGGTCACCGGTTCCGGTGAATACGACGCAGACGACATCGCGTGCATTTGAAGCTGCGCGGAAAGCCAGGATGACACTCTTCACCATTGCCGTGGTGTAGGAATTGAACTGGCTTGGGTTGTTCAGCGTAATCCAGGCATTGAACAGCCCGGGAACTTCTTTTCCATCCGGAGTTTTAGCGGGTTTTTTCTCAAACAGCACGCCGGCATCCAGAACCAAGTCCACGAGATTGTGGTCGATCAGGTTTCCAGGGGCTGTTTGTGTGGAAATTTCTTGGGTTGTTGCCATGACTTCGCTTTTCCTGGTTTGCCTTAAAACGTAGAGAATAGGACGTTGGATATGTACTATACTGCTCTTTTTGACAAATAACTAGTTATTTTTGATATTTTAATGGTATTATAATGCATATTGCACTGGGAGAAACTACAAATGAGTCGTCAGAGTTTGTCCATCGCACTGACCGGCAGCGGCGGATCGGGTGTTATGACCACCGGAAGCATGTTGCTGGAGGCCGCCGGACGGGCTGGCTGGTATGGAATCATGACGCGTTCGGCCGGGCCCCAGATTCGGGGCGGCGAAGCCGCGGCACTGATCCGTGTAGTGAATGAGCCGGTAGAGTCGCACGATGACAGTTTCGACCTGGTGCTGGCGATCGATCCAGGCAGCATGGGCCGATTTGTCGAGGAGATTCCGTTGCGGTCGGACAGCCTCATCATCAGCGATGCGGAAGGTGGGCGAAGGAGCGGACCTCTCCCGGATACACCGGCACGCGTGATCGACCTGCCGATGAAGAAACTGGCAAAGACCATTGATGGCGGTCGCCCCAACATGATTGCGTTGGGGGTTGTCGCAAAAGTTATTGGACTGTCCGAAACCTCTATATATTCAATTCTCGAGAAAATACTGAAAGCCAAAGGGCCGGACGTACTCCAAGCCAGCCGGGCCTGTGTGCAACTTGGATTTTCTGCTGCGCCAGACCTGCCGGAATTTCTCGGCCCACCAATCGGTAAGACGTCGGCAGGGGAACGCTGGAGCATTACCGGCAACGAGGCTGCCGGGCTTGGTGCAGTACGAGGCGGTGTACGCTTCGTGGCTGCCTACCCGATTACGCCGGCAACGGAAGTGCTGGAATGGTTGGCCCGTGCCCTGCCAAAGCTTGGTGGCGTTCTGGTCCAGGCCGAGGATGAACTGGCCTCAATCAACCAGATAATTGGTGCATCGTTTGGCGGTACGCCTTCGTTAACCGCAACGTCGGGCCCGGGGCTTGCATTGATGACTGAATCGATCGGCTTGTCCGTGTGTTCAGAAGTGCCGGTGGTGATACTGGATGTCATGCGTTGCGGCCCATCCACAGGGATCGCGACCAAGAGCGAACAGTCGGACCTGAATATCGCGTTAAACGGCTTACACGGTGATGCACCACACCTGGTGCTTGCACCCACTTCGGTCGCAGATTGTGTATTCACCGCTCAATGGGCGGTACACCTGGCCGAATCGCTACAGGCTCCCGCAATCGTGCTGTCGGACCAGTCATTGGGCCAGACGCGGGCCAACGTAAATCGGCCGGCTGATATCGCATTTATTGCGAAGCGGGCTGTGCCCGAACAGTTTGAAGAGAACTATTGCCGTTATGCTATCAGTGATTCCGGCGTATCACCCATGGCGATCCCGGGTCAGCCGGGAGGGCAGTACACCGCCGATGGATTGGAGCATACCGAGACGGGTGCACCATCCAGCTTGCCTGGGGAGCACCTGGCACAGCTTGATAAACGGCAACGCAAGATCACCGGTTTCGATTATGGAGAGCGGTGGGCTGATATCGAAGGTAGCGGGGAGACGATGGTCATTAGCTGGGGCTCCACCTGTGGGCCGGTCAGAGAGGCGCTGTCGCGGTTGCGGGAGCAGGGTAAAGATATCCGCTTGCTGGCGATCCGCCTGCTGGCGCCGGAACGGCCTGTGGAAATGGCAGCGGCATTCGAAGGCGTTACGCGGATACTGATTGTGGAGCAGAGTCACTCGAGACAGTTTCATCGATATCTTCGGGCTGCCTATGATCTTCCAGGTGAGGTCAGGGTGTTTAATCGTCCCGGCCCGCTGCCGTTTCGTCCGAACGAGATCATTGAGCAATTGGCTGAGGTGTTCGAGACATGAGCAGTGATACAGCATGCACGCTGATTCAGCCGCGCGGATACAAGTCGGGAGTCAAGCCTGTCTGGTGCCCTGGTTGTGGGGATTTCAGTGTTCTGGGTTCAATAACCAAAGCGCTTTCCGGCTTACGGCTACAGCCTGAAAACGTTGCCGTTATCTCCGGCATTGGCTGTTCCTCGCGGATGCCGACTTACTTGAGCACTTACGGATTCCACGGAGTGCATGGCCGCGCACTGGCGCTGGCTACAGGGCTCAAGGTGGCCCGGCCGGATCTGACCGTCATCGTTACGGGCGGTGATGGCGATGGATTTTCCATCGGTGGAAATCATTTCCTGCATACCTGCCGGCGCAATATCGACATGACTTATATTGTCATGGATAACCAGGTGTATGGCATGACCAAGGGCCAAGCGTCACCCACTACCGAACCGAACTGGGAGAAAGGCAGGCTAACGCCCAACGGTACCGGTATCAATCCATTTCAACCGCTGGTCATCGCACTGGCATCAGGGGCCAATTTTATCGCCCGTTGTTCCAGTTCAGACTCGAATGGTACGGCCAGGGCAATCATGGAAGCGGTCAGACATCCGGGTTTTTCCATGGTGCAGGTGCTCAGTCCCTGCGTCACCTTCCGACCAGAGCAACGTGAGTGGAAAAAACTGGTACAGCCTGCACCCGTTGAGGCGACTTCGGATGCAGCTCAGGCAGCACGGCGTCTGTTGACGGACGAAGAAGGCCTGTTTACCGGCATACTCTATGTGGGAGACCGGCCAGCCTACCAGCCGGAGCTTGAATCCAGTATCGACAGTATTGCAGAGCTCGATGAGGAGTTCCTGTTATGAGCAACCCTCATTCCGGTTCAAAGCACGCTATCGGGAGCACCGAAGAATTGCTGGCCTATTCGCTGGCCCTGGAGCAGGAGGCGGTGGAGCGTTTCACCGACCTGGCGGATCAGATGGAAGTTCATTACAACTATGAAGTGGCTGATTTATTCCGCAAGCTTGCAGTGATAGAAGGCTTGCACGTAACCAATGTCAACAAAGCTGCTGCAGGTAAAGAGTTGCCGGATCTTCTGGCCTGGGAATTTGAATGGACTGATGGCGAGTCGCCGGAGGGCGGATCGATGGAAGATGCGCATTACCTGATGCAGCCCTGGCACGCCATTGAACTGGCCCTGCGAGGTGAAAAGCATGCCGTCGCTTTTTTCCATCACGTGGTCAGTTCATCGACCGACGAGAAAGTGGTGGAGATGGCGCTTGAGCTGGTCGCCCAGGAAAAAGAGCACGTGGCATTACTCGAGCAGTGGCAACGGCGGTTTCCGAAACCCGAAGAAGGTTGGGATGAAGACATGGATCCGCCAGCGGTGCAGGAATAATGTTTAAAACCAATCAGGGATTAATACTAATCAGGAGTAAATTGTGAGTCAGACGATCACGCGTTGGGAAATGCGATCAGGTGATGAGCCGCTGGTAGAAACAAAAGTTGAGGCAGCATCCCTGGGTGAGGGTGAAGTGCTGGTAGAGGTGGCCGGTTGTGGCGTTTGCCACACGGACCTGGGTTTTTATTATGACGGCGTGCGAATTCGTCATGCGCTTCCACTGACGCTGGGCCATGAGATCAGCGGCCGGGTGATCGGGACCGCTCCCGGAAGTGACTCGTGGCAGGACACTGCGGTGATTATTCCAGCGGTCATGCCCTGCGGTGAGTGTGATGTGTGCAGGCGGGGAGTGGGCAATATCTGCGCCAAGCAGTTGATGCCGGGCAATGACATGCATGGTGGATTTGCCAGCCATATAGTGGTTCCGTCGCGCGCGCTTTGCCGCGTTGATGAGCAGCGCCTGTCTGCGGTTGGTCTCAAACTCGCCGATGTCTCGGTACTGGCCGATGCAGTGACGACGCCGTACCAGTCGGCCATTCAGCTTGATATTCAGCCGGGTGATCTGGCCATCGTTGTCGGTGTTGGTGGAGTGGGCGGTTACGCCGTTCAGATTGCCAGTGCAATGGGTGCGAAGGTTGTGGCCATCGATGTAGTGCAGGAAAAACTTGAGAAATTGACCGGCTATGGTGCTGACCTGATCCTGAACTCACGTGAGATCACCGGTCGTGATCTGAAAATGGCTGTGAAAACGTTTGCACAAGAAAATGGTTTACGCCAGACAGAGTGGAAGATTTTTGAATGTTCCGGTACCGGGGCAGGGCAAAGTACTGCGTTTAGCCTGTTGACTTTCGGGGCCAGGCTGGCAGTAGTCGGCTTCACCATGGATAAAGTGGAGATACGATTGTCCAATCTGATGGCGTTCCACGCGCAGGCGCTTGGCAACTGGGGGTGTTTACCTAAGTATTATCCACCGGCGCTGGACATGGTGCTGGATGGAAAAATCTCGATGAAGCCGTTTATCCGCCAGTTCCCCCTGTCGCAGATCAACCAAGTATTCACGGCTGTGCATGCTCATGAAATAGAGCAACGTCCCATTTTGGTACCCTGAGGCTTATGGCTGTAACAGCAAAAGAACCTCCCGATGAATTACTGGCGAACCTCGGCCGGAAGGTGAGGGCGCTGCGGGCGGGTCGCGGGATGACTCGCAAAATGCTGGCGGCTGATTCGAGTGTTTCGGAGCGCTACCTGGCTCAGTTGGAACAGGGTCGCGGAAATATCTCGATTGGTTTGTTACAGCGTGTGGCAAAAGCATTGCGGGCAGACCTTGGCGAGTTGCTGCGGGGAGGAAATGATGTCTCTGCAGAGCAGGTGTTGATCAATGAACTGATCCAGCGCCTGGACAGCGACGACCAGCATCGGGCCCTGCAATTGCTGTATCAGAATTTCTCCGCCACGCGAGATTGCAGGAGAATCGCATTGGTTGGCATGCGCGGTGCTGGTAAGACCAGTCTCGGCAGTCGCCTGGCGGAACACTTCGATATACCTTTTATTCAGCTGGTTACCGAAATCGAGAAACTCGGCGGCATGCCCGTCGGGGAAATTCTTGCCCTGTCGGGACAGGATGGTTACCGGAGCCTGGAAGAGAAAGCATTGCTCGAAGTACTGGCGCGTTTGGAAAAATGCGTCATAGAGACCGGCGGCAGCATCGTGTCGGAGACCCACTTGCTCAACAAGCTGCTGACTACTTGCCATGTAGTCTGGATCAAGGCCGCACCCGAGGAGCATATGCAACGGGTCATTGATCAGGGTGACATGCGGCCGATACAGAGTAATGATGACGCGATGGCCGCCTTGCGCCGTATTCTCGATGCCCGCGAACCCTTCTATGCCCAGGCGCACACCGTTATCGACACTGCAGGCAGCACGTTGGAGGAAAGCTTTCAGGAACTGGCCGCCTTGCTGTCGAAAAAATGCCTTGATTTGGAATCAGCTTAGATCCAGGGACAAATAAAGGCCCTATTCCTATCCCGTGTACATTATCAAGATCGAATATAGTATGATGGAAGTGATCATCTTGGCTTGATGCGCAAAAAAGCAGGATAACCTTGAGGGCGATCTAATGTTCACCAGCAATCCCTTCGCCGAGCTTTCGGCATGGATATCACCCACTGTCATGCAGACCTACCTTATCGTCATGATAGTCCTGGTTGTGGCCGGCACGGTGTACGACGTCCTTCATAAAAAGAGCGCCAAGTACTTTTTGAACAACTGGCGGAATGCGAAGATTAAAGGGACAAAGCAAGTCGGTGGCGGAGAATTGGCGTCTTTGGCGATTCAAACCGCCGTTGTCGACGTTCTGGCATCTGGTGAATTCTGCAACTTGCGGCGCAGGATCGCCCACCTTCTGACAATGTATGGTTTCCTGGCTTACGCGATCACGACCGTCATCATGGTGTTCTCGTACTCGACGTCCGCCACCCCGACACCCGCCATCCTGCCCCAGCTGTGGCACACCGGGGCCCTGATGGTTTGCCTCGGTGGTTACTGGTTCTGGTTCTTCATTCGGGTCGACGTCGTCGCCGAAGGCAATTCACCGTTCCGCATTATGCGCGCTGACCTGTTCGTGCTCTCGCTTCTCGCAAGCGCGACATTTGCGTTGGTCTGGTCGTATCTGCAGGCGACGGGTAACTCGTGGGCGAACATATTCTTCGGGTTGCACGTCATCGCCACCACGGTTCTCTTCGGATCCGTACCGTGGTCTAAATTCGCGCATATGTTCTTCAAGCCCGCAGCAGCCTTGGAAAAAAGGGTGTCGGTAGCGAATGGTTCGAGGAGCAACCTGCCGTCTCCTGTCGACAAACCCGAACAGCTCGGCAGCGTCGGTCATCAGCCTCGACATTATTAATCAGCCCATTATTGGTCTTCGCTAGCAAAGGAACTAAATATCATGCCCACGTTTGTTTATATGACCAGTTGCGATGGCTGTGGACATTGCGTCGATATCTGCCCGTCCGACATCATGCACATCGATAAAACTTATCGCCGTGCCTATAACATCGAACCCAATTTCTGTTGGGAGTGCTACTCCTGCGTGAAGGCGTGTCCGCAAAACGCGATCGATGTACGAGGCTACTCTGACTTCGCCCCCCTGGGCCACAGCGTTCGGGTGCTGCGGGAGGAGGAGAAGGGCATCATTTCCTGGAAGGTTAAGTTCCGGGACGGCCGCGAGAAAAATTTTGAATCTCCGATTCGGACCACCCCATGGGGATCAATCAAATCGCCGTCTGATTACGAAGCGCCGAGCCAGGATGACTTCAAGACCCAGGAACTCGCACACGAACCGGAAACGCTCAACATCGAAAAGTTGCCCGCGTTGACTCCGGATCAACTCAAAATAGGAGTCATCTGATGGGCCTGTTTTCGCGCAGAAAAACGATTTTTGTAGATTCCGATGTCCTTGTCATCGGTGGCGGCATGGCTGGCTGCGGGGCGACCTACGAAGCCAGGCACTGGGGGCGCGATCTCAACATTGTCTGCGTCGAGAAGGCGAATATCGAACGCAGCGGCGCCGTCGCTCAGGGTCTGTATGCGATCAACTGCTACATGGGTATGCAATGGGATGAGAATCAGCCCGAGGACCATGTCCGCTACGCCCGCAATGACCTAATGGGTCTCGTGCGCGAAGATCTGGGCTACGATATCGCCCGGCATGTCGACTCCACGGTGCACAAGTTCGAGGAGTGGGGCCTGCCGATGATGAGAGACCCGAAAACCGGTCGCTACCAGCGCGAAGGCAAGTGGCAGATCATGATTCATGGCGAAAGCTACAAGCCGATCGTCGCGGAGGCCGCGCGCAAAGCCGCCACCAAAGTTTACAACCGGATCATGGTGACCCACCTGCTGATGGACAAGAAGAAGGCCAACCGGGTCGCTGGGGCGGTCGGTTTCAACGTCCGTACGGGCGAGTTCTATGTCTTCCGCGCCAAGGCCGTTATCGTGGCCGCCGGTGGTGCATCGCATATCTACAAGCCCCGCTCGGTCGGTGAGGGCATGGGACGAACGTGGTATGCCCCGTGGAGCAGCGCCTCTGCCTACGCATTGCCGATCCTCGTCGGTGCCAAGATGACGCAGATGGAGAACCGGATCGTCCTCACCCGATTCAAGGACGGCTATGGACCGGTCGGTGCCTACTTCCTGCATCTCAAAACGTACACCGAAAACGCGTACGGGAAAGAATACGAATCCACATGGTACGAGAGCACCAAGGAAATTGTCGGGGATTACATCGATCATCAACCGGTGCCGACCTGCCTGCGAAATCATGCATTTTTGGAAGAGGTCAAGGCCGGTCGTGGGCCCATACGCATGGTAACGAAGGAGGCTTTCCAGGACCCGCACCTGGAGACCATCGGCTGGGAGAACTTCCTTGGAATGACGATCGGGCAAGCGGTCGTCTGGGCGTCGCAGAACATCGATCCCAAATACATTAATCCCGAGTTGACCACGTCTGAGCCTTATGTCATGGGCTCTCACGCCACCTGCTCCGGCGCGTGGGCGAGCGGGCCGGAGGACTACGCTCCCGCCGAGTACCAGTGGGGTTACAACCGGATGATGACCGTCGACGGACTTTTCGGCGCCGGCGACACCATCGGCGGTACCGCCCACAAGTTTTCCTCGGGATCCTTCGCAGAAGGCCGGATCGCTGCAAAGGCGGCGGTCAATTACGTGAACGACCTGGGCAAGGACCACCCTCAGCTCAGCGAGGCTGAGTACGAAGATCTAAAGAAGACAGTCTTCCAACCCATGGAGAACTACGAGATCGGCCGCAACGAGATCGTCGGGGGGACCGTTTCGCCGAGCTATCTCCTGCCGCTACACGGTCTTCAGCGTCTCGAGAAGATCATGGACGAATATGTCGGTGGTATCAGCTCCCACTACACCACTAACGAACCGTTGCTCACCCGCGGGCTGGAGTTGCTGGACTTGCTCAAGGAAGACCTCGACTATCTCGGGGCCGAAGACCTGCACCAGTTACAGCGGGCGTGGGAGCTTCAGCACCGGGTCCTGGCCTCTGAATCCGTAACCCATCATACGATGTTCCGGAAGGAGACGCGGTGGCCGGGGTATTACTATCGGGCCGATCATCCGAAGCTGGATGATACCGATTGGCATTGCTTCACATTGTCCCGCTACGATCGAGAATCCGACGAGTGGGAAATGGAAAAAGCCCCCGTGTATCACATCGTCGATTAGGCGGGCTGATTCTTTACGTTAGCCCCGAAGTCCTGGTCCGAGAACTGAAAAGCCTCGAAAAACCCGCCCCATGTTCTGCTGACGGGGTGTTGAGAAGCGGGGTAAAAAAGGCATCTTTTAATTGTGGCTACGCCGCTCTAAATTATGCCGTAATCTTGCCCAAATTCTTCAACGACAAAATCAATATCTTTGTCTCCTCTGCCGGATAAATTAATTAAAATGGACGATGCCGGTTTTTCCCCGGCCAATTTAAATGCATAAGCTACTGCGTGAGCGGATTCAACCGCCGGAATAATACCCTCGGCTCTTGACAGCTCAAAAAACGCATCAATTGATTCTTTATCGTCTACTGATTTGTAATTAACCCGACCAATATCTTTCAAATAGCTATGCTGTGGGCCCACAGAAGGATAATCGAGCCCACTGGCAACAGAATAAACCTCCTGCGGCTCTCCTTCATCATCCATCAGCATATAAGACTTGAAACCATGCATGATGCCGGGTTTTCCTTTGGCGATTGAAGCGGCATGCTCGCCGACTTCGTCCAGGTTTCTTCCGGCTGGTTCCACGCCATAAAGGGAGACCTCATGATCTTCAAGAAACGCAGTAAAAAGTCCTATGGCATTCGAACCACCCCCGACACAGGCAACAATGTTGTCAGGTGAGCCTCCTGTTATTTCCTGGAATTGAATTTTTGCTTCATTGCCGACAACCGATTGAAAATCACGGATCATCATGGGGAACGGGTGAGGGCCCACAACCGACCCAATAGCATAAAATTGAGTCACCGGGTCTTTTAAATAAGCTTCAAAAGCAGTATCAACCGCTTCCTTTAATGTTTTTCTGCCATGAGTAGCCGGTATGACTTTGGCGCCCAGGATGTGCATCCTGACCACGTTGGGATGTTCTTTAACAATATCCACTTCGCCCATGTATATGTCGCATTCCAGGCCAAGCAAAGCTGCAGCGGTCGCCAGCGCTACGCCGTGTTGACCCGCTCCCGTTTCAGCGATTATCTTTGTCTTGCCCATTTTTTTGGCAAGCAGGGCTTCACCAAGGCAGTGGTTTATTTTGTGCGCCCCGGTATGGTTGAGGTCTTCACGTTTCAAATATATTTCCGCTCCATATTTGCGGGATAAATTTTTGGCATGAAAGATAGGGCTGGGGCGTCCTACATAGTGCTTGTAAAGTGATGCCAACTCTTCCAGGAAACTTTTTTCTGCTATTAGTTTTTTGTACTCGGATGTGATTTCATCCATGACGTCCTGTAATTCGGGTGGAATAAAAGCTCCCCCGTATTTTCCGAAAAACCCTTTATCATCTGGTAGTTGGTGGTGAAAAGTATTTTTCATAAGTATCACTTTTTGAATGAAAAGTTTAAGCTTAAACTATATTTATAGTAACTATAATGGCACTAATGTCATCAAGCTAAGCTGAGGTGAAATAAACCATGAATCATCTATTTTTAACGACATGAAACCACTGCCCTGCCTGAGGGGCCTGGTACTCTTGCAGTTTAAGAGCATGCATCGCCAATGCGGCCAGTCAACCGGAATCCTATACTATGTAAAATCCGCGTGCCGTGTCCACAAATGCTGATTAACAGCAATCTGCGATAGACTGGAAAATTGATCGGTTTTCGGCCACGACCGAATCCATCTGGGATTACACCTTATGTCCAATCCAATTCATGACCCTCTGTCGAAAAAGCTGGATGAAGAGAGCCGCATAGAGCTTAAAAATACGACCTGCTATATGTGCGCTTGCCGCTGCGGTATTCGCGTCACTTTGCGCGAC
>JAZFUZ010000223.1:0-21325 GCA_036447475.1 Lysobacterales bacterium
TGCTCGCATTGTCATCGATATGATCACCATTTCGGGCGTGCATCAGTCCCACAGGTGACCACCAGCGCCTGTGGATCAAACTCCCGTCCAAGCCGAAGCACCGCATGTTCCATCAGGTACGATAACTCGCTGTCGTTAAAACCGCGCGGTACCGGCAGGTTACGAGCAGCGCCACCGGCACGATCCGTTACCGGCCCCGTATAGGGCCAGCGCTTTTCCTCGTGTATCGATATTGTGAATACGCGCGGATTCTCCGTATACGCGTCCTGCACACCGTCACCATGATGCGCATCCAGATCTACGTAAAGTACACGCTCAAGACCGGCTTCGAGCAGCGTCATGATTGAGAAAACCGGATCGTTGAAATAACAGAAACCACTGGCCCGGTCCGGTCGGCCATGGTGGGTTCCACCCGCGGGATGAAAGGCCACCTTACCCTCCAGGGCCAGCTGCGCAGCCAGGATCGAACCCCCGACCGTGGTTGATGCCCGTTGGAACAAGCCGGGAAAGACGGGGTTTTCCATGGTTCCGATCCCGTAGCGTTCGCGTACTTCCTTTGCCACGCTACCTTGTTTGTCCGCCCGCTTCAGCGCCTGCACATATTGCGTCTGGTGAAACCTGGTCAGCTGGGCCCCGGTAGCTGGCGGGCTGTCGTAAAATACGTCTTCTCCCAGCCAGCCCAGCATGGCGCAAACATCCATGACACCCGCGATCCGCGGTATGGACAAAGGGTGGTTGCCGCCGAATGCTTGCTTGCGGTAAATCTGGCTGCCTATGAAAGCAGCAGGCCGCTGCTCCAGTCTCGTATCAAGTAGTTGGCCTGACCCCTGGAGGGTTTCTATAGAGATGGTTTGGCGCTCCTGATCGTGGCGATTTTTTTCATGCGCGGACTTGACATAGTATTCGGTTTCCCTAATAAATGAAATCTGTATACAATAGATTCCCTAATTCTCCCTATTTCATGAAGGTCCACAGCCTATGTCAGCAGAAAACAACAGCGGAAACGGTATTAATTCGAATTCCATGTCCATCATTGTCACCAAGGGCAGTCTCGACTGGGCTTACCCTCCTTTCATCCTCAGCACCACGGCGGCAGCCATGGGCATGGATGTTACGATGTTCTTCACCTTCTACGGATTACCCTTGTTGTTCAAGAAACTTGACCTGAAGGTTACTTCGCTGGGCAATCCGGCGATGAAAATGCCCATGATGGGGGGTCACATTGGAATGCCGAACCTGGTATCGACCATCCCAGGCGTTGATGCGGCCGCTTCGGTGATGATGAAGAACCTGATGAAGAATAAAGGCATCGCGACCATAGAGGAACTGAGAGAAATGGCACTGGAGGCAGAGGTTCGCCTTATCGCGTGCCAGATGACCCTGGATCTGTTTGAATACAGCAAGGATGACATGATCGATGGAATCGAGATTGGTGGTGCTGCGACCTGGGTCGAAATAGCTGCCAAGTCCCACATCAATCTGTTTATCTAAGAGAATTTTTTGCATACAGGAAACGAACATGGCAGATAAAGTATTAGATACAAAAGGACTGAATTGTCCACTCCCGATCCTCAAGGCCAAGAAAGCCCTGAAGGACGTCGCCGATGGCGGAACCCTGGAAGTACTCTCAACCGACCCCGGCTCGGTGGCCGATTTCCAGGCATTTTGCCGCGCCACCGGCAATGAACTGCTGGAACAAAGCGACGAGGGCGGCGTTTATACGTTTCTTATCAAGAAGACCGCCTAAAGCCGCTACCCTCTCCAGCCCGGCCAGCACTAACACCGCTGGCCCCTAGAATTTCCAGGCGTAACTGACCTCCAGGTCCCACTGGTACATTTCCAGGGTAACGTTCTGGGTTGGATCGAAGTTTTGGGGGCCCGTCACTTTCTTGTTCGGCGCATACATCAAGGAGACATTCAGCTCTCGATTTTTCACCCTGCTAAGGGTGAATCCAGCCGTAATGTGGCTTTCGATGGTGGCGGGCGCGATGATGTTGAAAGTCATCTCACTTTCGGGAATGGGTTGTTTTCCGTAGCTGTATCCAAAGCGCCAGGTCCAGTTTTTACCGGCAGTCCAGGCAAGACCGGCCTTGTACACAGTCATATCATCCCAGCCAAAACCACCACCATTGTCACCACCCAGGCAGCTTGAAAGATCCGTTCCGCCCTGTCCTGCGGTAGGGCAGGCGAAGAGCTTCACAATCGAATTTCCGACGGAATCCACATCGCCAAACCAGATGTGCTCGATATCAAAACTCAAGGCCAAGTTCTCGTTGGCGCGGAACGTCAGGCCGATTTTCAGGTCAGGCGGGACATCGAAGTCACCCTGCTGTGCGAACAGGTCGGCATAGTCGTCCCATTCCGTCATATAAATTTTGCTCTGGTAGGAAATCCCAAAACTGAGTGCATCGCTCAGCGTGGCGTGCATGCCAATTTTCAGGCCAGCGCCGAATGCCCAGTCAGCACCGTTGTTTGACAGGTTGGAAGGAAATACCGTGCCGCCGCTGGCAGCAAAAGTCTCGGTGAAGCCGGCAAAGGACATGAAGCCGCTGGCCTCGAACATCTGCGTCACAAAAATCCCTGCGATACCAAGAGACAGCTTGTCGTTTAATTTTTTGGCCCAGGTGACGTCCAGGAAGGCCTGGCTGAAATTCACGCCAGTTCGACCAGCCCCGAAGGTGCCATCAAAGGTCATCGGGCCCGCAGGACCCGGGCCATCGGGATCGAAAGTCGCTGTTCCGCCGTTCCATTCGGTGTTCATACCGCCGCGACCGTAAAAGGAGAGCGCCCAGGCAGTGTCATTGCTCAGTTGCCAGCTCTTGGATATATGTGGAATGACGAAGTAATTGTGGCTGCTTTTCAGGTCATTGGGGCCAACTGTGAAGGCGCCGAAGTTGCCATTAATCTGGCTTTGTGTGGTCTCATATTTACGAATGGGGCTGAACAGGGCCGCACCGACGATCAGCTGATTGCCGACAAACGGGGCAACCGCCGGATTGTTGGTGACATCGATGGCATCTTCAGGCATCGCGATGCCTGCGCCTGCCATCGCTTTATTCTTGGTGCCGGTACCGTGCGTAAAGTAGCCGTTGGTTGCGAATACGTTCCCTGCTGCAAACACGCTCACTAAGAGACTAACAAAAGTAATACATATGATTTGTTTTTTCATGTGTGCCTCCGTCAACTATCCTGTTTGTTGTTGAATGTTTTTTAATTTATGCCATTCTAATATACAATTTATTCGTAACGCCAGTCAAAACTTCATCATTCGTTGATGTTGATCTTGCGCAACACGGTTAAACGGCGCCAAAAAAGACCTGCATTTTTTCAACTTCAGCCGGTCCGGCGAATCCAGGGTTCACTGCAATAGAGTTCATGCATCAGTTCAACCATGCGCATGGCCTCATCACTGGCAATGGAATAATAGATCGTCTGCGCTTCGCGCCGGGTTGTCACCAACTTCTCTTTTCTCATGCGTGCCAAGTGCTGAGACAGCGGTGACTGTGGAATTGCCAGTAAACGGCCCAGGCCTCCGACGGACTTTTCACCGGTAATCAGGTGACACAGGATCATCAGGCGATCCTTGTGCCCCAGGGTTCTCATCAGTTCGCTGGCCGCGGCGGCGGCAGCGGCCATTTGTTCGGGATTAATCTGGTTTTCTTCATTGGTCACGATGGTCAAGTTCCGGCTTTTTGGAAAATACTGTCAAATGGGTCCATTGGCTTTGTCCTTCACGCCGCGGTCCCACGAGGAACAAGGATGCGCGAAATGGTTGCCAGCTTCAAGGTCGCTCACCATGTCTTCAATAGTCAGCGAAGTCTCGGCCAGTATCACAGGCGATGGTGTGCACACGGCAATATCACCTGAAAGGAGTACCATGAGACCTCCTGATTCATCCGGATTGTCCGGACAATTCTAAACACGAGGAACTACCATGAATATTAAACTTCCCCTCATTGTGCTGGTTTCTTTGCTGACGGCTGAACCCGTTGCCGCCGAAACAACATACCAGCCCTTCGTTCTCTCCTCAGTGAATGATGCTGGCCTGGATGAACAGACCGAAGCCACAACATCAGCCCTGGAACAAGCCGGGTTCACGGTCGCCGGCCAGTATTCCCCGGTAGAAAACACCAACGTGATCGTGGTGACCAGTCCGAACCTGACCGCGGTCGCAGCACTTTCTGAAAAAGGTGGCTACGGTGCCGGCCAGAGAGTTTCTGTCTCGCTCAGAGATGATAAAACCGAGGTTGCCTTTGTCAACCCCCTGTATATTCAACACGCCTATCGGCTGGAAGGTGATTTGCAAAGCGTTTACGACCGGCTGAGCCAAGCGCTTGGCAATATTGAAGCTTACGGTGCAAAAAAGAAAATGACCGCCAAAAAACTGGCGAAATACCACTACATGATAACCATGCAGCGATTTGACGACCCTTCAGAGCTGGGCTCGTTCGACAGCCACGAGGCGGCGCTGGCAGCTGTTGAAAATGGCCTTGCTGCTGAAGATGACGCCCTGATACAAGTCTACCGCATCGATATTCCCGGAAAAGACCAGGCCGTGTTCGGAGTCGGTATGAAAATGACGAATGACGATGAAAAAGACATCGATGCTGCATTCCAAATGTCTATCGTTGATTTTGAGGGTTATAGCAAGGTCGCCTACTTCCCGTATGAAGTGCTGGTCAATGGCAAGGAAGTCGAGGCGCTTCACATGCGTTTCCGCATGGCGGTTCACTTCCCGGACCTGAGCATGATGGGTGCGCATGGCTTCACCAAGCTGATGTCAGCGCCCGGCGCAACACAAGACATATTCGAGAAAATGGTTTCACAATGAAACCTCGATTTGAAGAAGAGACCTGCTCATTAAATATTAAGATATTTGTACTTTAGACGAATTGCAAATATAGTCTGGCAATGAATGAAGCTTTGCAAACCAAGGGTACAGCCCGTATGGACTTTAATGCCATGCAACAAAATGCTACTGAAGCTGTCACCCTTCTCAAAAGCCTGGCCAATGAAAGCAGGTTGATGATTCTGTGTGTCCTGACTGAGGGTGAACTATCCGTGGGACAACTCAACCGGTGGATCAGGTTGAGCCAGTCCGCCCTGTCGCAGCACCTTGCAGTGCTGCGCGAACAGGGCCTGGTCAATACGCGGCGGGAAAGCCAGACGATTTACTATAGCCTGGCCGACAGTCCAGCCGTGAATGTGATTGAGCTGCTACACGAAGTTTACTGCAAAGCCTGACTGCTATAGAACCCGCTGGCAGCTTCCTATTTACCAATGCAGAAACTGCTGAAGATTTCCCCCAGCAGTTCCTCCGGCAGGACTTCGCCGGTGATTTCACCCAGTGCGTTTTGAGCAAGCCGCAGTTCTTCTGCCAACAATTCACCGGCCATACTTTCTTCCATGCGTGCTTTGCCGGCCTTAAGGTGGAGGCCAGCTCTCTTCAACGCTTCGATATGTCTGTGCCGTGCTGAAAAACTGCCTTCCGCCTGGTCTGCTGCACCCAGCTCCGCGAGAATTCTGGTTTTCAGATCATCGATTCCCTGCCCTGTTTTTGCGGAAATCCAGACATCCGGCCCTGCTGCAATCTGCAATGTCCTGTTTCGTTCAGACGGATCCAGCAGGTCAATCTTATTGCCTACCCGTATGTACTTGACATAGGATGGCAGCTCCGGGGCAAGATCCTGCTGGCCGCCCGGCATGGCGCTGACATCCTCAACCAGCAATACGATATCCGCTGATTCCAGTGTTTCGCGCGCCCGCCTGACACCCTCCACTTCAATCCGGTCGGTGGTTTCACGAATACCTGCTGTATCGGCAAGATGGACGGGAATCCCGCCAATTTCGATCTGCTCCCTGAGCACGTCTCTGGTGGTACCAGGTATCTCGGTAACGATGGCGCTCTCCTGACCGGACAAGGCATTAAGCAAGCTGGACTTGCCCACATTGGGCCGTCCAATGATGGCCAGCACAATTCCGTCCCGCAGCAACCTGCCCTGTCGCGCTTCGCACAACAGGGTGTTGAGCTTCTCACGGGTCTGTTCCAGGCGCTGGAGTACGTCGCTTTCGGCCAGGAAGTCAATTTCCTCGTCCGGAAAATCAATGGCTGCCTCGACAAAAACACGTAATTGCATCAAGCCGGTCCGCAGGTGGTTCACTCGTTCCGAAAAAACCCCCTGCAGGCTGCGTTGTGCTGCCCGTGCTGCAGCATCTGTCCCCGAGTTGATCAGGTCGGCGATGGCCTCGGCCTGGACCAGGTCCATCTTGTCGTTGAGAAAAGCTCGCTCTGAAAATTCTCCGGGGCGAGCTGCGCGCGCACCAAGTTGCATGGTCCGCTCCATGACGCGTTGAAGGATATAAGGTCCGCCATGACCCTGCAGCTCCAGCACGTCTTCACCTGTAAAAGAGTGCGGGCCTTGAAAAAACAGGACAATGCCGAAGTCTATCGTCTCGCCTGACTCATCGATAAAATCAACCAGCGTGGCGTGGCGGGGTTTCGGTAACTCACCGAACATACTTTCCGCGATCTTCTGTACACCCGGCCCCGACAAGCGCACGATCCCCAAGCCGCCGGCACCCGGCGGGGTAGCGATGGCACATATCGTGTCAGTTATGGGCTCCGGGTTAACCCGCATGGCAAAACTCGTGCAATATGCGGCTTACCCCGCCGCAGCGATCTTGCGTGTAATGTAATATTGCTGCGCCAATGAAAGCCCCGCATTCGTTGCCCAGTACAACACCAATCCAGCCGGGAAGAACGCAAACATCACAGAAAACACCAACGGCATCATGTTCATCATTTTTCTTTGCATGGGATCCATTCCCGCTGTCGGGGTGAGTCGCTGCGTGGCGAACATGAATGCCGCATTTAACAACGGCAGCACAAAATAAGGATCCCTATCCGACAAGTTTTGAATCCACAGGATGAATGGCGCCTGTCGAAGCTCTACCGACTCCAGCAATACCCAGTAAAGTGCAATGAAGACCGGAATCTGAACCAGAATGGGCAGGCATCCGCCCAGCGGATTGACCTTCTCTTTCTTGTACATCTCCATCATGGCCTGGCTCATGCGCTGGCGGTCATCGCCATACCGTTCCTTGAGTTGTTCTATCCGCGGTTGCAATTTACGCATCCGCGCCATGGATTTGTATTGAGCTTCGGTCAGCTTGAAAAACGCCCCCTTGACCAGGATGGTCAGGAGTATGATCGCCCAGCCCCAGTTACCGACAATATTGTGGATTTTATCCAACAACCAGAAAAGTGGCTTGGAAAATACCGTAAATATTCCATAATTTACGGTATGTTCAAGCCCGGGAGCTATCCCCGGAAGCCGGTCCTGTAGCTTGGGACCCACGTACAGGATACTGCTGAATTCGCCACGGCTACCAGGGGCTATCTGCTGTTGCGGTGAAACATCCCGTGCAATGTAGCGGGGCGAGCCGCCCGACTTGAGTTCCTTCGTGGAATAGCTTGCTTCTTCATGTTCTGGTGGAATCCAGGCTGTGAAAAAATAATGCTGGATCATCGCCAGCCAGCCACCGGAAAACGTTTTTCTGAATGGCTCGTCCGCGACGTCATCAAAAGCGACTTTTTGGAACCCGTCTTCCGGACTGTAAAAACCGATCCCGCGGAAACTGTAGCGACCGGGATCGGTGAATCCGCCCGAATCTTCATCTCCTGACACAGACTGCTGCAATTGATCGTAACGGCTGCCTGTCCAGGTCATCTTACTGTTGTTGGCCAGTTGATATCGAACTTCAATGTCGTATTGATCTCTTTTGAAAATAAAGGTTTTGGTAACCCGCACACCATCCTGTGACTCCCAGGTCAGCGGTACGCGAAGTTCTTCGGCTCCCGTGGCCAGTTTGTAATCCAGACGGACTGTTTGGAACTGGCTTGTGTGATTCGGCGCTGACTGTGGGGACAACAGGCCGGACTGGGCAATGAATATATGATCACCCTGCCTGGACAACAGATTGACCTTGGTCTCCGGGTCCTGGAGAACAACCGGGTAGTTCAACAGGCGGGCGGAAACCACTGTTCCGCCGGTCAGGTCAATTTTTATATCCAGCACATCGGTCACTACGGTAACGAAGGTTCTTCCGCCATTCATTGCTGTTTGTGTACCAGCAAACGGAACGTCCTGCTCTATCCCGTCACCCTGTACCGGGGTCTGCGGCCTTGTTATAAGCACCTCCTCGGGCAGAGGCAGATCAGCAGCTTCACTGCTGTCCGGCGATGGTATGGATAATGTCTCATTGAAAGAGGTTGCATCAACAGCCAAGCGGGCGGATTGCGGCCCGTAATCCTCTTGCCACTCAATCCAGAGCATGTAGCCAAGAAACACCAAACCAATGATTAATACCGGTCGAAGATTTCCCATGTGTCTTTTACTCTGTTTCCTGTTTGAGATGTGACCAGTGTGCTTGCAAAGATTGAAACAATTGATGGTTGCATATGGTGGCGGCCTGCCGCCGGGGCAAGACCACGATATCAATTCCCGGATAACACCCTTTCATGTGGGCCTCGGCTTTACGTCCGTTGTTGGATTTATCCGTTGTTGGTGAAACCACTGTCTCGAACGCTTGACGGAAACTCTCGCGAATGACTCGCTTGATCCGGTTTCTACCCACGGCATGCCGATCCACCCGCCGTGATACTACCATGCCCAGCCGCGAGCAAGCACCTTCATTCCCGCGCGCCAACACCGTGAAATAGCGATCTGAGGAGACGATAGAATTTCTAAAAACTCTTTCAAATTCAATATGTTTTAGCAATCGTGCACAAGCCGGAAAAGTTATCCGGCGAGGCGGTTTGGTCTGCTGGACCCTGTTTTTCAATCGAAGGAATCCAGTAAATGCCCAAGCAAAGCCTCGGACAATCAAGCAGACAAGCGCTTACGGCCCTTGGCACGACGAGCCCGGATGATGGCTCTTCCGCCACGGGTTGACATACGGGTCCGGAAACCATGTCTGCGTGCGCGCTTCAGGAGGCTTGGCTGAAATGTACGCTTCATTTTCTTGATCCTTTCAGGAATTAACCCAGTTGTAGACCACACAGCTCCCCTGGAACTGAAAATGGTCGACACAAGAGGAGAATTTTAACTTTTATCTGCCTTTGAAACAAGGTTCCCGGTAGAATCGTTAACCGGGCCTTACTGAAAATTCACGAATCTGTAGTCAAGTTATCCACAGCGGGTTAGACTAATTCGTTCCCCGCGCGTCAAACACATGGCCCCAACCGAATAAATTAGATAAAGACAGGCTCCGGAATGGCCCAAACTACCTGGCAAACCTGTTTAAAGCATCTGGAGCGAGAGCTGCCGGCAGAGGATTTCAATACCTGGATTCGCCCGTTGCAAATCAAGTCAAAAAAGGGCCGGTCCGTTTTACTGTCACCTAACGAGTACGTACGCGATTACATTGCCCTGAATTACCTGGAAAGGATTCGGGACATCTTCGAGCACCTGAATGAAACCCGGGATTCAGTAGTAGTCGAAGTCAACAGCAGCCAGCAAGTGCGTCTTGAGCCGCGTGGTAAAATGACCAGGGCTGTCGCCACCGGTCTGGATACGCGGTATCGTTTCGATAACTTTGTTCAGGGTAAATCAAATGAACTGGCTTACGCCGCAGCACAACAGGTGGCCAAAAAGCCTGGCCTGGGCTACAACCCCTTATTGTTATATGGTGGAACGGGCCTGGGTAAAACACATCTTTTACACGCAGCCGGTAACCTTATTCACCAGGAAGATCAGTACACCAAGGTTCTCTATTTGCACTCGGAACGGTTCGTCAGCGAAATGATACAAGCTCTGCGTGGAAACAGAATGGAAGCCTTCAAACAACACTACCGCACCGCGGGGGCCCTGCTGATAGACGATATCCAATTTTTTGCCGGCAAAGAACGCACCCAGGAAGAATTTTTCCATACTTTCAATGCTCTTCTGGATAGTCAACAACAAATTATCCTAACCTGTGATCGTTACCCCAAAGAAGTCGATGGTATTGAGGCTAGGTTACGATCCCGTTTTGGCTGGGGTCTTACGGTGGCTATCGAACCACCGGATTTTGAAACTCGTGTCGCCATCCTTATGAACAAGGCTCAAGAACGGGATATTGAACTCGATGAAGCCGTTGCTTATCTCATTGCACGCCGAATGCGTTCCAATGTTCGTGATCTGGAAGGTGCTCTGAACACGCTTTCTGCCAATTCCCGGTTTTCCGGTCGCCCGATCACTGAAAGCTTTGCCCAGGAAGTTCTTCGCGACCTCCTTTTGGTACATGACCGTTTGCTCACCATTGAAAATATTCAAAAAGCCGTTGCAAAATATTATAATTTACGGGTTGCCGATCTGCTTGGCAGACGCCGAACCCGGATGATTGCCAGGCCCCGGCAAATAGCCATGGCTTTAAGCAAAGAATTAACCGAACACAGTTTACCGGAAATTGGCGATGCTTTTGGTGGAAGGGACCATACAACCGTGCTTTATGCCTGTCGCAAAATAGAGGAATTATGTGATACCGATGGCAGGATCCGCGAAGACAGAGCAAAGCTCGTCCGCCAACTGACTGCGTAAACCGGTCTAAAATGAATTAATATGTATGAAACCACAGCATAAGTTGTGGATAAATATTGAACCCATAATGCGGTCAATTTTATCAACAGGTAATACACAGCTTGCAGAACATTTTATACCTAATTTGTTTGTTATTAACTAACTGGTTTTTAAGTAATTTAAATGGTTTTACTCTTATCAACAAAGCTTACTATTACTACTGTTTTTAATAAGTATTATAAATAACTATTGAAAGGAAGCCGGTCATGAAATTCAGTATTCAGCGAGAGGTTTTATTACAACCTTTTAACCAGGTGATCGGAGTAATTGAACGACGACAGACTTTACCGGTGCTTGCTAATTTCCTTATCAGCGCACAAGGCAATCGTTTGTCGGTCACCGGAACCGATATGGAAGTAGAACTGATTGCTTCAGTAAAGGCAGATATTGCCAGAGAAGGAGACACCACCGTACCGGCAAGAAAGCTGTTGGATATCGTAAGAATGCTTCCTGAAGGAGCCACCATTTCAATGAAGCTGGAAGGTGACAAGCTAACGTTATCTTCGAAAAAAAGCCGCTATACTTTGGCCACGCTGCCGGCAGCAGAGTTTCCTGCTACTGATCAGGTTGAAACCTTAGAAGTTGTTAAAATTCAAGAGTCTGCATTAAAAAGATTATTGGACAAAACTTCTTTTGCGATGGCTAATCAGGACGTACGCTATTACTTGAACGGCCTGCTTTTCGAATTTCAGGATGGTGGCTTAAAAACCGTGGCTACGGATGGACATCGTCTCGCTATATGTGAACTTGAAAAAGACTTGGGGGTGCCTCAAAACAGGCAACTCATCGTACCGAGAAAAGGAGTGCTTGAACTTTCAAGGTTGCTTTCTGACAGCGATGAACTGGTCGAACTAGCACTGGGAAAAAACCATATTCGCCTGGTGAAAGGCAGTACTATTTTTACTTCGAAGCTGATAGATGGAAGATTTCCGGATTACAAAGCAGTAATTCCGGTAGGTACGGATCGGCACATCGACCTTGATAAGGACGGTTTTACACACGCATTGCAGAGAGCCTCGATACTGTCAAACGAAAAATACCGGGGTGTGCGCCTTGAAGCTGCGGGTAATTCAATCAAGATTATTGCTCACAACCCACAGCATGAAGAGGCCGTGGAGGAGTTGGAGGCTGAATTGAATTTTGACAAGCTTGCTATTGGATTCAATGTTACCTACCTCCTGGATGCGTTGACAGCTCTCGATTCTGATGCAATTACCCTGGAACTGAAGGATGCAAACAGCAGTTGTCTGATCATGGTTAAAGGTGATGTTTCGAACCGGCATGTCGTAATGCCGCTTAAGTTATGATGGGTACAAAAAAAAGATTGCGGATGAAGGAAGCGCAAATGGATTTTTGGGGATAAGCTCGACATCCCTTTGAAATTCCTTGAAAATTAATATCCTTCAGATAGAAAACTTTCGAAATCTGGCGTCTGTTTCACTTGAACCAAATCCAGTATTGAACTTCATCGTCGGCAACAATGGTGCCGGCAAAACCAGCATCCTGGAATCAATTGTCGTACTATCCCGGGGTCGCTCTTTTCGAACCGCGCAGGCTGCTGAACTGGTTGGTCCGGTCAAGCCTAGCTTCAGCGTATTTACCAAAATAGAGCGGGAGAGCGGAAAATGTGACCGTCTTGGATTGGAGCGGTCCGGCAAACACTGGAAAGCGCGGAAAAACGGCAGGGCTTTGCTTCAGATCAGCCAGTTAAGCAGAAGTCTGCCCCTGGTGTTGATGGAACCAAACAGCCATCTGTTGGTAAGCGGGACGGCTGATGTGCGACGCAGGTTTCTCGATTGGGGGGTGTTCCACGTGGAACAAGAGTTTCTTGAAGTGTCGCGGCGTTTTTCAAAAACACTTAGACAAAGAAACGCTGCACTCAGGCAGAGGCAGATTGACGTCATCGATAGTATAGACGATATGCTTTCTCCTCTGGGAACAAAATTAGGCCGGTTAAGAGAGGCGTATAGCAAATCCATCTCTCGGGAAACACAATCAATCGTTTCTGATCTCAGTCCAGGATTGAGTGACATTACGCTCGAATATCAAAATGGCTGGGGCTCAGGCACGTATAGCGATGCCTTGTTAAAATGGCGTGCGCGGGACCTGGAAAGAGGTGCTACCAGTCGGGGGCCTCACCGTGCAGATTTGGTTCTGAAGCGGGGTAGTGATTTTGCCAGGGCGGTACTCTCCCGCGGTGAACAAAAGATCCTTTCGGCGGCTTTGTTGCTTGCACAGGCAGGATACTTGACATTGCGGGGTGAGCCCCCGGTGGTGTTGCTTGACGATCTTGCATCGGAATTTGACAGCGTACATTTTACAAGAGTGCTGGCTAAATTTCTTGAAATAAATGGGCAGGTGTGGCTAACGGGTACCAGACAGCCCGAGTTTTCAGGACCCGGCACCGTGTTCCACGTGGAACACGGCGCCGTGCATGAAATGATATAATGAACACCTCTAAAATCCCCCGTGAGCACCCATTTTCTGCTTAGCGGCCTAAGCTGCATATTGCACCAGGGCGGAAAGCGGGATAACACAAACGAAGCAGAAAAAAATAACTTATTTTCAACAGATTATACAGCTGTCTCAGGACCGGAAAGCCATGACTAAAAATGAATACGATTCCTCGAACATCAAGGTACTGAAGGGCCTGGATGCCGTCCGCAAACGGCCCGGTATGTTTATTGGGGACACGGATGACGGCACTGGTTTGCATCATATGGTGTTCGAGACGGTCGATAACTCTATCGATGAGGCGCTGGCGGGCCACTGTGATTCCATCTGCGTTATTATTCATGAAGACGATGTCTTAAGTGTTGAGGACAACGGGCGTGGAATTCCCGTTGATATTCATGCAGAAGAGGGTGTATCGGCCGCAGAAGTAATCATGACGGTGCTTCATGCTGGTGGGAAATTTGATGATGACTCCTACAAAGTCTCCGGCGGATTACACGGCGTGGGTATTTCAGTGGTTAATGCCCTGTCTGCAGAGCTTCGGCTTAGAATAAAAAGGGACGGGCATGTTTGGCGGCAGACTTATCACATGGGAGTTCCGCAGGAACCCATCAAAATTACAGGTGATAGCGAGGATACCGGGACCCGGGTGTTTTTCCGGCCCAGTCACGATATTTTCAAAAACCCTGTTTTTCATTACGATATTCTGGCAAAGCGTCTCAGGGAGCTGAGTTTTCTCAATTCAGGTGTCCGGATTGAGCTCAACGATGAGCGCAGTGGAAAGTCGGATGTCTTTGAATACAAAGGGGGAATTGAGGCTTTTGTAAAACACCTCGGGCGTAACAAGAATCCGCTTCACCCTACCGTTATGTACATGTCCGCAAAAAACAACGGCATGATAGTCGAGGCTGCCCTGCAGTGGACTGACTCCTATCAGGAAACGGTTTTTTGTTTTACCAACAACATTCCTCAAAAAGACGGTGGAGCACACCTTGCGGGTTTCAGGGCGGCGCTCACCCGCACGATCAATAATTACATAGAAGCCGCCGGAAGTGCAAAAAAGAACAAGGTTTCAACCACCGGCGACGATGCCAGGGAAGGTTTGATTGCGGTACTCTCTATTAAAGTTCCTGATCCCAAGTTTTCCTCCCAAACCAAGGACAAATTGGTTTCGTCAGAGGTGAGACCGGTGGTTGAATCGTTGGTGGGAGGCCATTTACGGGATTTCCTGCTGGAAAACCCCGCCGAGGCAAAGGCCATTACCGCCAAGGTGGTTGACGCGGCCCGTGCGCGCGAAGCGGCGCGAAAAGCCCGGGAAATGACGCGTAGAAAAGGCGTTCTGGATATTGCCGGGCTTCCGGGAAAGCTCGCAGACTGCCAGGAAAAGGATCCTGCCTTGTCGGAAATATTCCTGGTGGAGGGTGATTCCGCGGGTGGGTCGGCAAAACAAGGGAGAAACCGCAAAACCCAGGCAATTTTGCCGCTCAAGGGAAAAATTCTCAACGTGGAAAAGGCTCGTTTCGACAAAATGTTGGCCTCGGCTGAGGTAGGAACGCTAATTACCGCGCTGGGCTGTGGTATTGGCCGGGACGAATTTGATCCAGACAAGCTTCGTTACCACACCATCATCATCATGACGGATGCCGATGTAGACGGTTCGCACATCAGGACACTGCTGCTGACATTTTTCTTCCGCCAGATGCCGGAATTGATTGAGAGAGGCCACATCTATATTGGTCAGCCACCTTTGTATAAAATCAAGCATGGTAAACAGGAACAATACCTGAAAGATGATATCGAATTGAACGACTACCTGTTGGCGAGGGCGTTGGATGAGGCCACGCTGATATTTGATCCTGATGCACCACCGCTGAGTGGTGAAGCGCTGGAACAGATGATGCGAGATTTCCTGGCTGTTCACCAGACCAACCTTCGTCTGGCAAACCGGTACGATCCTTTATTTCTTGAACAACTTATTGCTTGTCCTCGTTTTTCTGCTGATTGGGATAAAGAAAATATATCCGCGTGGTGCGAGCAGATGGAGGTTAGGTTAAAAGAAAAAAGCGCCATCAGCATTAACTACGAAATTGAGGTAGTCAGGGGTGAAGAAGATCATGACCTGTTATTAAGAAAGGCCGTACATGGCGTAGTCGAAGAAAAGCGGATTACGCATGACTTTTTTCTTAGTCCGGAATATCGGCTGATTGGAAAACTGGCCGATACACTCAATGGCCTGATCCAGCCGGCAGCCTTTGTGCGGCGAGGTAAAGCAGAGAAGGAAGTTTCGTCTTTCCGGGAAGCATACGAGTGGCTGATGGCTGAAAGCCGAAAGGGCAGGAGCATTCAACGCTTCAAAGGTCTTGGTGAAATGAACCCGGAACAACTCTGGGATACAACCGTCAATCCGGAAACCAGGCGCCTGTTACAGGTCACCATCGAAGATGCCGTGGCCGCTGACGAAGTGTTTACCACTCTGATGGGAGACGAAGTAGAGCCTCGGCGTAAGTTCATCGAGAAAAATGCACTGTATGTGAACAACCTGGATGTTTAGCCCGCATAGTGCACGAGTTAGGTATCTACATGGGCCTGCAAGAGGGATTTTAGTTCGATGCTTAATCCGCGTCCTTTATTCAGGTGTGTAGCTTGGATGCCAAGTACCCTGGCAACTTCGACGAATTTTCTGCTTGAACTGAAAAGGTGGCAATGATCAGGGCTGGCTGCATAGCGTTGCAGAATATCGTGAAGCGCTTGTTCGCGGTTGCGTTTTTGTGTCAACAGTGAGCGCTGAACATAATAAACACCATCAAGAAACCCCCCGGCGTCTGCCAGCCGTTCACAGATGCTTCCCGGACCCAGCAGGGCGTCATCCGGGCCCCCATGACTGGATGACCACCGCTCAGGCTGTGGCGCGGTAGCGAGCAGCTGATAGCCCTGGTAGGTGAATCGCGCCAGAAGCCGAAACAGCCGATTGTCGTGTTTTCCATCGACTGCATTAAGTATGTCGTCTCGACTGATCAGTAACAGACGTTGCTTGAGCATCATTTCAACCCAATACGGAAAGGTCTGCGATGCGGTCGAACAGGGACTTTAAGCGGAATAATAAAGCAAGACGGTTGGTTCTCAGTGCAGAGTTTTCGTCCATGACCATGACCGAATCAAAAAAATCATCTACGGGCTTGCGTAATCCAGCTAACAGCTCCAGGCTGCTGGTATATTCGGCGGCATCAAGCAACGGCCCAAGCTTCTTTTCAAGGCTGGTAATTTCTTTAAAAAGGCGGCGTTCTTCGTCTAAAACAAAGGTATCTGTATTGATTGCCTTCGAAAAGTCTTCATCAACTTTGCGTAAGATATTGCCAATTCGTTTGTTCGCAGCAGCCAGGCCGGCGGCGGCTTCCTGGCCCATAAAACCATCCAGCGCCCTCAGGCGCCGGTCCAGATCAGGCAGGGTGTCCCAATCAGATGAAACGACCGCGTTGATTAATTCTGCAGCAAAGCCTTGCTCTCGATAATGGTTTTTGGCTCTTTCCACGACGAAATCCTGGATTTCGACCAGCAGCGCTGGTTTAATCGACAGTTGGCTTGAGAGTTCATTGGCAGCAAGTGCCAGCAGGAGGTTGAGAGAGAGGTCCAGCCGGGCTTCGAGCAGGATTCGTACCAGGCCAAGAGCCGCTCTGCGCAAGGCAAACGGATCCTTATTTCCGCTGGGCCGCAATCCGGCTGCAAATATGCCGACCAGGGTATCCAGCCGGTCCGCTATGCCGACTACTTGACCGGCACTTGAAGGCGGGATTATGTCACCTGAAAAACGAGGTAAATAATGCTCTTCGATGGCGGCCGCGACAGCCGGGTCTTCCCCGGATGCCAGGGCATAGTGGTGGCCTATTACACCCTGTAGCTCAGGAAATTCTCCGACCATCTGGCTCATGAGGTCACATTTGGACAGGCAGGCAGCGCGTTCTGCATGAACAGAATTAATAGAAAGAATTTCGGATATCTTCTTTGATAATCCGCTAATTCTAACAGTTTTGTCTCTAAGTGTTCCGATCTTTTGTTGAAAAACAAGCTGATTCAGGCAGTCAGAAAACGCTTCAAGCGTTTGTTTCTTATCCTGCTGCAGAAAAAACCGAGCATCCGCCAGGCGTGGACGGATGACACGCTCATAACCTGCGCGAACGGATGGTAAGTGTTCGCTTGCAAGGTTTGAAACAGCAATGAACCGATTGGAAATTTTTCCGCAATCGCCCGATTCCATGACCGGGAAAAACTTCTGATGGTCCTGCATAGTGGCAATCAACACAGCATGGGGAACAGCCAGGAACTCCTGGTCGAAGTTACAGCCAACCGCAATGGGCCACTCGACCAGATTGTTCACTTCATCCAGCAGATCAGGGTCGATGTGAACGTTTTTATCTACTTCCAGCAGTTGTTCGCGAATCAGGTCCCGGCGGCGGTCGTGATCGGAGATGACACAGGCCGCTTCGAGTACGCGCTCATAATCCCCGGCAACCGGGATCGGGTGTGGACCGGGAGAATGTACCCGGTGCCCCCGGGTCGTGTTACCGGCAGCCTGTCCGAGCAGCGTACCCTCTAGTACTTGTGCACCGTGCAGGACGATCAGCCAGTGGACCGGTCGTACAAAACTGAAATCATGATTGGCCCAGCGCATGGGTTTTGGTACCGGTAGCAGCTTAACGGTCTGCTCCAGGATGGGATAAATCAGTTCCGCAAGGGTTTTTCCCGGCAGTTGCAGTTGCGCATAAAGCCACTCGCCTTTTTCTGTTTTGATTGTTTTCAGTGCAGAGAGCTCTGCGCCGACCGACCGGGCAAATCCCTTTGCTGCCGGGGTGGCGTTGCCGGCGCGGTCGAAAGCGGCCCCAAGCGCCGGCCCGCGCCGTTCCTGGCATTGGTCGGGTTGGCTGGTGGCGACACTTCTGAAAAGCACACTCAGACGCCGGGGAGTAGAGAAAGATCGGCTACCGGCCAGGTCGAAAAGGAGGTTTTTCTTTTCGAGACCCATTTTTACACCGGCAAAAAACGCCTCTCGGATCGCATCGAGTGCCTTCGGCGGCAGCTCTTCGCAACCCAGCTCCACCAGAAGATCTTTGCGGCTGATTTTCTGCGCCAATGCCTCGGTCATTTGCTGAGAACCCCCAGGCCGGGGAAACCCAGCGCTTCACGCCGGGCGTAATAGCATTCTGCAACGCGCCGGGAGAGGTCCCGTACCCGCAGAATATATCTTTGCCGCTCCATGACAGAAATGGCGCGGCGCGCATCCAGCAGGTTGAAAGTATGAGACGCTTTTAACACTTGCTCATAAGCAGGCAAGGACAAATCGAGATCAACCAGCTTCCTGGCCTCGTCCTCACAGGTATCGAAGTAGCTGAACAGGGCATCAATATTTGCGTGCTCGAAATTATATTGGGATTGTTCCACTTCATTTTGGTGGAAGACCTCGCCATAGGTGACGACACGCCCGCCCGTATCGGTCCACACCAGGTCAAAAACACTGTCGACACCCTGCAGGTACATTGCCAGGCGCTCGGTACCGTAGGTGATTTCACCCATGACGGGTTTGCATTCCAACCCGCCGACCTGTTGGAAATAAGTGAACTGGGTTACTTCCATGCCGTTCAGCCAGACTTCCCAACCGAGCCCCCATGCGCCCAGCGTTGGCGACTCCCAGTTATCCTCAACAAATCGGATATCGTGGATCTTTGGATTAATACCTACGGCCTCTAGAGACTCCAGGTACAAATCCTGAATGTTTTCAGGAGAAGGTTTCATCACCACTTGATACTGGTAGTAATGTTGCAAGCGGTTTGGGTTTTCGCCATAGCGACCGTCAGCCGGCCGCCGGCTCGGCTGAACATAGGCGGCACTCCACGGTTCTGGTCCGATCGCCCGCAAAAAAGTAGCCGGGTGAAAAGTACCCGCGCCTACTTCAAGATCGAGAGGCTGGATGAGCACGCAGCCCTGATCTGACCAGAACGTTGCCAGCTGTTGAATGAATTGCTGAAAAGTCATTGTTTTTAATGCGATGCGGTGTGCGGTCTAGTATAGTCAAAGCCCACCTGTGACAGAAGAAAAAGGTTTGCGGGGAGGGCTGCTCAACATGCCTGCAGGATTTGACCCTTTTGCGACGTTGCAGGAACTCTGGCCGGGCCAGGCTTGGGTGAATTCAGTCTGCAAACGGGCGCAAAGGAGACTTGCCACGCACCCCCACGGGGATTTGCCACGCTGGTTGAGTGCACTGCAACAACTACCCTGTGTGCCGTTTCAAGCTGATCTCGGCAGCGGGACACCAGCACTGGGGGGAAGGGTTGAAGACCCACAGTCACTACGCGAAACCCTGATGGAATTGCATCCCTGGCGCAAAGGCCCCCTGCGCCTGGGGGGACTCAGAATCGAAACTGAGTGGCATTCGGACTGGAAATGGGATCGAGTTGAACCACACATCAGGCTGGCGGGTCATCGTGTGCTGGATATTGGTTGCGGCAATGGATATTTCGGCTTGCGCATGCTGGGTGCGGGCGCAGCGCTGGTGGTTGGGATAGACCCAACGCTGCTGTACGTCATGCAATGGCTGGCCTGTCGGCATTTCACCGGCGATATCGCCAATTACGTTCTGCCTTTGGGCATCGAGGACCTGCCCGCCGATCCGGTCGCGTTTGACACGGTGTTTTCAATGGGCGTGCTCTATCATCGCAAAGACCCGTCTCATCACCTCAAAAGAATCCATTCCTTGCTGCGCTTAGGTGGAACCATGGTTTTGGAAACCCTGGTGCTGCCCACACAGCAGCGGCAGGATCTCCTGGTGCCGCAAGAACGCTATGCACGCATGAGAAATGTCTGGGCAGTGCCGGGGACAGACCGCCTGGTTAAATGGGTTCGTGATGCTGGTTTCAAAGATATTGAATTGGCGGACGTCACGCGAACGACGATCAAGGAGCAGGGCAGCACCGCTTGGATGCGGTTTGACTCCCTGGCCGAAGCACTTGATCCAGTTGATCGACACAAGACCGTTGAGGGTCATCCTGCGCCCGTACGGGCCCTGTTGATCGCCAGGCGATGAGCAAGGTCCGTACGGGCTCCGGGTGGGATTCAGCTTATCCTACTCGAAGGCTGAACAATCCAGATCGTGCATGCCACGCGATCTCCTGCGGCCGTCGTTGGAATCATGACCAGCCTTCATCTCTTCCAGTCTGGTCACTTGTTCCTCATTGAGAATCTCGCTGACTGCCGCTTTGGTTGCCAGCTGGAGTTCACAAATTTGCGGTTTGATCTGCTGCAAAGTCTGTTCGCGCAAAACCCGACGCTCTTCATCAGCGGCCTGGAAAACCTCCAGCAGGCGGGCAGACTGTTCGTCACTGAGTTCAAGGGCGCGGCTCATGTGCGCCACACGCATTTCCGCGTCTGGTGGACCGTGATGCCGGGCCCGATCAGGCCGGGCTTGCACTTGGCTTGCCAGAAGCAGGGCGAGGGAGATTGCGAGTAGTATGGTCATTGGATGATTCATCATTTTCTCCTGATGGGTGTTTCGGAGTGGATTCAGTGTCAACGACGTGATGTCACTGGCTTCGGATTGCAGTATGTGCTCACAATGCAAATCAATTGTGTGGGAAAAGAGAAGTTTTCTACGCTAGCTTGTACTCTGGATTAACCCGGGTGCAGGATAGTCGAGTATGAGAAGCCTGTTATCAAAGATACTGCTTTCGTTGGTGATCAGTGTGGTGATCGCGTTGCTGGTCGTCGTGTTGATTACACGGATCAGTCTTCATCGGGGAATGGTGCACTACATCAAACAGCAGGAAGCGGGACAACTGGAAAAACTGGTGCCTGAGCTTGCGGAACTCTATCGGCAGCAGGGTGATTGGGGCTTGCTCAGGGGGCACCCCCGGCGTTGGAACCGGCTGTTGCGCATTACCCGGCACCAGCTGCCGAAAACCGATGAAGTATTGGAAGGTAGACGCCGGCCCGCGTTTTCTGCAGGCGCAGCAAGGCTGCATCCGCCTGGTCGGCTGAATCTTCAGCGCCGCCTGTTCCTGCTCGATGGTCAAAAAGCGTGGGTGGCTGGTGCGGTGACTTCTGCGGATGAAAATTACCACGTGGAACCGGTAGAGGTTGAGGGACGGGTTGTTGGTTGGGTTGGTGTCCTGCCTGCCCGGGTGGGTCTGCCATGGGAAGCTCAGCGCTTTTTACATGAGCAGGCCCGCGCACTGATAATTTCCCTGGTGATTGCCCTGGTGCTGGTG
>JAZFUZ010000224.1:0-8457 GCA_036447475.1 Lysobacterales bacterium
CCTTCGGGCGGGCCGTGAAGCAATCGTCCGCTGTGTTGCGCTTCTTGGCAAGGACGCGCCATTACCGGCAAAGCACGCCTTGCGGTCAACTGCTTCACGACCCGCTGAACCCTACAATATACGTGTGACAGTACACTAGTCGCGTTGTACGGGTTGCCACTTCGCAGCGATCAGTCGGCGTAAAAGCGTCATGATCTTGTAGGGCGCCGCGATGATGGTGCCGGCGTCTTCGACACCGTCATTGCCATCGAAATCCAGCACCACGCCCCCGGCTTCGCGGACCAGCAGCGCACCCGCGGCGACATCCCAGGGTTTGAGCCCGATTTCGAAAAACCCATCCATTCGTCCCCCCGCCACCCAGGCCAGGTCGAGACTGGCTGTGCCGGCCCGCCGGAAATCCTCCACTTGCGCAAATACCGACTGGAAAATACGCCCGTAGGCCTGCAATTTGTCTCGGTTTCTGAAAGGAAATGCGGTTGCAAGGATAGCGCCATCCAGGTTCTTTCGTGCCGAAACGCGCATGCGGTTGTTATTGCAAAAAGCACCCGATCCGCGGCTGGCAGTGAACATCTCGTCACGCATCGGGTCGTAGACTACGGCGTGCTCGGTGCGACCCTTGACCTGCTGCGCGATGGAAACGGCGAAGTGGGGCAGGCCATGCAGAAAGTTGCTGGTACCGTCCAGTGGATCGATCACCCAAACGATTTCGCCCTCACCAAATGCACCGCTTTCCTCGCATAAAAATGCATGATCGGGGTAGAAGCGCTTAATTTCCCGTACAATTTCTGCCTCGCAGGCCCGATCGACATCACTGACGTAATCGTGGCGTGCTTTTAAATCGACGGGGATGGCGTCCACGTGCTTGAGTTGGCGGCGCATGATTTCGCCGGCTGCGTGGGCGGCTTCGATCGCGATATTTACTACAGGATGCGTCATGGCTGAGAAATTATCTGTACAGGAAAAGGCGGCACAGGATACCAGAAGCAGCGGGACTGTGGCAGGGCAAGAGCGTGGTTCGCCTGAAAACCGCCTCACCCGCATCCGGATTGTGCTGATCAATACCACGCATCCGGGCAATATCGGTGCCGCAGCGCGGGCGATGAAAGTGATGGGGCTTTCATCCTTGCATCTGGTCACACCAAAAAGTTTTCCCAATGCCGATGCCACAGCCATGGCATCCGGCGCCGATGACCTGCTGCAAACAGCCCGGGTTCACGCGTCGCTGAACTCAGCCCTGGCGGGTTGTTCGCTGGTGCTGGGCACCAGTGCGCGGTTACGCAGTCTACCCATGCCGATACTGGATGTTCGCCGCGCATCGGAACAGGCCCTGGAGGAGTCCGCTTCAAGGGAAGTGGCCATTCTTTTTGGACGTGAACGACATGGCCTGACCAATGAGGAGATGCAGCGCTGTCAGTATCTGGTCAATATTCCTTCCAATCCTGCCTATTCATCCCTGAACCTGGCGCAGGCGGTGCAAATCATCGGCTATGAATTGAGAGTGGCGGCAATCGGCGGGGCCGGGTTGTCCCTGCCGTCCTGCGACCGGGAGCCGGTGGACGACAGCCAGATGGAGCAATTGTTTCAACACTTGGAACAGACCCTGCTGGACATCCGTTTCCTGAATCCGAAGCAACCCAAACGCCTGATGATGCGGCTGCGCAGGCTGTTCAATCGCGCCCGGCCTGATCAAAATGAAATCAATATCTTACGAGGTATATTGAGCGCTTCACAGGAAGCTGCTGAACGGGCAGGAATGGCAGGTGGATGAGTTGACCGCTGCCGTTCAATCCAGCACCTACGGATGAATCGAAATATGCCAGGCACTTTCGCCAAATCATCCGATTTTGACAACTGGGTAACAGCCGTGTGGTACGTGGTCGGCGGTATTCCTCGCGGCCACGTGCTGACTTATGGAGAAGTGGCTCGCCTGGCCGGCATGAGTCGCGCCGCTCGCAGGGTCAGCCAGGCCATGCGCCGGGCGCCCCGTAGCATGAAATTACCCTGGCACCGGGTGATCAACGCCCAGGGGAAGATTTCGATCCCGCAAGACAGTCCCGGCCATCAGCGCCAAAAAGAATTGCTGGAACGCGAAGGCGTGGCATTCCTGAGCGGAAAAATCAACCTGCAGCGTTTTGGTTATCAGGGTGCGCTAGATCAACTGTTGTGGAGAGAACCCCTGTGATGCAATGGAAATTATCTCCACCTTCATCCCGTGATCAATAATCGATCACGACCTGCAGCGGGGCCTCACCTTGTTCAGGATACCTGGTGTGTAATTTTTTTCGCAACCCATATACCGATGATGTAAATCGCCAGTGCGAGAACCAACTTCGCAGCCGAGCCGATCAGCATCAAGTCTGCTTAACTGAAAAATTCCTTGCGGTCAACTGCTTCACGACCCGCTGAACCCTACAATATACGTGTGACAGTACACTAGGTAAAGTCGCCTCTCGGCTCCAGTATCTGTTCCATCTGGTCGGCCATGTGCGCCACGTGTTTGATGGTGTAATCCAGTTCCTCATCGCAGAGAAAAGCGTAGGGCAGGTTTTCGCACATCTTGATATAGGGCACACCGTCCATGTCGCCAACCGCCAGATAACCAACCCGCAAGGTCAGGTTCATACGCAGACATTTTTCCGCTGACAGGTCCGCAAGCGGCACCACCGGTGTCTCGACCCGCAGGACCCTGCGGCCATCGCCCGTTTTGAGTTCGGCAATGAAAATGCTCTGGCGTCGTCCCTCGTCACCAATCGGACATTCAAAGCTGATGATGAAGGGCTCATCGATCCCCAGCTTGTGCGATTCGAGAATGTGGTTCCGGACTTCGGCAAAGGTTTCCATCTCTCTCCTTGTAATTTTTGTGCCTCTACCTGGGTGCCAGCCGCACCGCGCCATCCAGCCGGATGGTCGTGCCGTTCAGGTATGAATTCTCTATGATATCAGCTGCCATGCGGGCAAATTCTTCCGGTTTCCCGAGACGGGAAGGGAAGGGGATGGAAGCAGACAGCGCTTCCTGGATATGTTCGGGCATGCCGCTTACCATCGGTGTCCAGAAAATTCCCGGCGCAATGGTCATCACACGAATCCCGAAGCGGGAGAGTTCGCGCGCCATTGGCAGGGTCATGCTAACGATGCCGCCTTTGGAAGCGGAGTACGCAGCCTGCCCAACCTGGCCTTCAAAAGCGGCCACAGAAGCGGTGCTGATGATTACGCCACGCTCGCCGTCTTCACCGGCCTCATTGTGTTGCATCAGGTTCGCCGCGGCCTTGGCCAGGTTGAAACTGCCGACGAGGTTGACCATGATCGTGTTGGTGAATAAAGACAACTCCATCGGCGATTCGCGACCGAGTACACGGCCGGCGCCGATAATTCCCGCACAACTGATGGCCACGTTGAGCCCGTCGTTGCTTTCAGCGGCCTGTTTCACCGCAGCGATAACGTCCGTTTCGGAAGTCACGTTGGTACGGATATAACGCGCATCATCCCCCAGTTCCGCCGCTGCGGCCGTACCTGCCTCGTCGTTGATGTCCAGCAGGGCAACCTTTGCCCCATGCGTGATCAAGTGGCGGGCAACTGCGAGCCCCAAGCCGGAGGCACCCCCGGTAATCAGGGCTTTTACCTGGTTCAGTTTCATCTGTTTCTCCTTTTATAATTCGATTGCAAGCGCCACGGCCTCGCCGCCACCCAGGCACACCGCGGCAACGCCGCGTTGCAGGCCCCGCTGGCGCAGGGCATGCATCAGCGTGACCAGGATACGGGCTCCTGAAGCACCTACAGGGTGGCCCAGTGCACAGGCGCCTCCGTTGACGTTGACATTGTCGTGGTCGAGCTTGTTGTCCGCTATTGCAGCCATGGTAACCGCGGCAAAGGCTTCGTTGATCTCGAACAGGTCGACATCGTCCATGTTCCAGCCTGCCTTTTCGACCACCCTGGCGATGGCGGTGGAAGGGGCTGTAGTAAACCATTCCGGCTCGTGCGCAAACGTGGTGTGGGCAACAATTCGAGCCAGGGGCTCAATTCCCCGGCGCTCTGCTTCATCAGCGCTCATCAGGACGGTTGCGGCAGCGCCATCGGAAATCTTTGACGAGGTGGCAGCCGTGACGGTACCCCCCTTTCTGAAAGCCGGGCGCAGGCCCGGAATCTTTTCGATAATGCAGCGCGGTGGCTCTTCATCCTGATCGAAGACGTTCTCTCCCCGCCGACTGGTGACCGTGACCGCCGTGATTTCATCATGGAAAGAACCATCCGCCATGGCACGCTGTGCGCGTTCAATCGAAGCGGTGGCGAAGGCATCCTGCTGCTCACGGGAGAATTCGTATTTGTCCGCGCATATTTCACCGAACACGCCCATCATTTGCTCATCGTAGGGGCTTTGCAGTGCATCCCGAAACATGTGATCGATTACCTGGCCATGCCCCATACGCATGCCGCCTCGTGCCTTTGGAAGCAGATAAGGTGCGTTGCTCATGGACTCCATGCCCCCGGCGACAACGATTTCCGAACTGCCGGACTTGATGGCGTCATGGCCCAGCATGACGGCCTTGAGACCGGAGCCGCACACTTTGTTTATCGTCATGCAACCGACGGATACGGGTATGCCTGCCTTGAGAGAGGCCTGGCGTGCCGGTGCCTGGCCAAGACCGGCCGGCAGGACACAGCCCATGATGACCTCGCTGATATCAGCACCATCAATTGCCGCCTGCTCAACAGCAGCCTTGATGGCGGCAGCGCCCAGTTCGTTGGCGCTTACAGGATTGAATTGCCCCTGGAAAGATCCGATGGGTGTCCGCTTGGCGCCGGCAATTATGATATCAGTCATGGCGGTTCCTTGTTCCTTGATTGTCGTTAAAGACCAGCTTGAATTAAGCATTTATTTTAGCCGATTTTTCATCGCCGGGTTGCCGGAATCGATCAACATTGCAGCTGCAAATGGACAATTGCAAAAGGCTTCCCCGGTTCCACACGTCTCAAGGTACAATAATCCGTTCGTCTGGATTTTTTTCAGTCGATTTATTGTCAAAGTCGTGAAGGAACCGAATTGAATGAGCCGACCCGCTGACCGGATACCGCAAAGAATTGCTGAATTGGCCACGCCGCTGCGCTTCGTAACGGCAACCTCTTTATTCGACGGGCACGATGCCGCGATCAATATCATGCGTCGCCTAATCCAGGCGCAGGGCGCTGAGGTCATCCACCTGGGACACAATCGCAGCGTTCTGGATATCGTGAGGGCGGCGATCCAGGAAGATGTGGACGGCATCGCAATCTCCTCCTACCAGGGCGGACACATTGAGTTCTTCAAGTACATGGTGGATCTTCTCAGGGAGCGCGGAGCAGGGCATATCCGCGTGTTCGGTGGTGGCGGCGGCACCATCACACCGGATGAGATCAGGGAGCTGGAAGCCTACGGCATCGAACGCATCTACCATCCGGATGATGGCATGAAAATGGGCCTGGTGGAGATGATTGGGGACGTGGTGCAGCGCACCGCGAAAAACCGCCTGCCAACGGAGTACCCGGGCCAGCTTGAGCTGGATAACGCTGGCAGCATCGCCAACGTCATTTCAGCGCTGGAAGACGAGGTTTTCACAGAGGCCGAGTTGAATCTGAAACGCCGCGAATGGCAGGGCGCGAAGAAACAGGCTCCGGTGGTCGGCATAACCGGTACCGGTGGTGCCGGCAAGTCGTCGGTCACCGACGAATTGCTCAACCGTTTCGAACAGAGTTTCCCGGACATGAAAATCGCGGTATTGGCGGTAGACCCAACGCGGCGCCGTACCGGTGGAGCACTGCTCGGCGACCGCATCCGCATGAATACGTTGCGCATTTTAAACATGGACATGCGCATCATGGCCACCCGGCGCCAGCACCGGGCTACCTCGGTCATCCTGCAGGATGCCATCACCTTCCTGAAATCTGCCGGCTTCGACCTGGTGATCGTAGAAACCGCTGGCATTGGCCAGTCCGACTCCGAGATCGTCGATATGGTGGATCTGCCGGTCTACGTCATGACCAGCGATTTCGGCGCCCAGAGCCAGCTCGAGAAAATCGACATGCTGGACTACGCTGAGCTCGTGGTGCTGAACAAATTCGATAAGCGCGCCGCCGAAGACGCGCTGCGCGACGTGCGTAAACAATGGAAACGCAATCACCTCGCCTTTGACGCCACGGATGACGAAATCCCGGTCTACCCAACAATAGCAAGTCAGTTCAACGACCCCGGTATCACCTGGATGTTCAGCAACCTGTGCCGCCTGCTGGTAAAGAAACTGAACCTTCCCCCCGAGAACTGGGCCCCGGATGTCGACACCACGGTAAAACAACCCAAAGCTACTGTACTGATTCCCGGCAACCGGACCCGCTACCTGGCTGAAATCGCCGAGCAGGGCCGTTCGATCAATGCGGATATCGCCGTACAGGCCGAAGCCGCCAGCCGCGCGCAGAATTACTACCAATCTTTAAAAGCTCTGGAAGATCCGGTACTACCGGTCTGTTTCGATTTGTATCCCGATGAAAGCCTTGAGGGAGCAACTACTGTCGGAGCGACCCGGGGGCTCGATTCTGAACTCGCAGGCAGCACGGATCCAAGCCCGCCTGAGCGCACTCTCTTGCTCTTGCGTCAACGCTACAACGACGCTATAGGAACCCTGTCATCTGATGCAGTGCAGTTGTTGCAGGAATGGCCCAAACAAAAACACGGCCTGCGCACAGAACAATATTCCTACCGGGTGCGGGGCCGGGACATAAGCGGCAACAACTACAAAGAATCCCTCAGTCGACTCCAAATCCCTAAAATCGGCATACCCAGAGACGCCGACTGGGGCGAGCTGCTGCGCTTCCTGATGCGAGAAAATATTCCTGGCTACTATCCCTACACAGCCGGAGTCTTCCCCTATCGCCGCACCGGTGAGGACCCGATCCGCATGTTCGCAGGCGAGGGCACCCCGGAACGCACCAACCGCCGCTTCCACCTCCTCGCCTACGGCCAGCCATCTGTGCGCCTCAGCACCGCGTTCGATTCAGTTACCCTCTACGGTGAAGACCCCCACACGCGCCCGGACATCTACGGCAAAGTTGGCAACTCCGGTGTCTCTATCGCAACCCTGGACGACATGAAAAAACTGTACTGCGGCTTTGACCTGTGTGCTCCCAATACCTCGGTATCGATGACCATCAACGGCCCCGCGCCAATGACGCTGGCCTTCTTCATGAACGCCGCCATCGACCAGCAGGTGGAACTTCATCTGCACAAGCACGGTCAGTGGGAAGAGGCAAGAGAGAAGATCGAGGCGTACTTCGCCGATCGCTTACAGCCCCGCTACCATGGAGAACTCCCGAAGGGGAACAACGCCCTGGGATTGGCTCTGCTGGGCATCACCGGGGACAAGCTGGTCGACGCCGACACCTACGCAAAGATCAAAGCAGAAACCCTGAGTAAAGTACGTGGCACCGTCCAGGCTGACATTCTCAAAGAAGACCAGGCCCAGAACACCTGCATCTTCTCTACCGAGTTCGCCATGCGCATGATGGGCGACATCCAGCAGTACTTCGTCGATCATAATGTGCGTAATTTTTACAGTGTTTCGATCTCCGGCTACCACATCGCTGAAGCTGGCGCGAACCCGATCAGTCAGCTGGCCTTCACGCTCAGCAACGGTTTCACGATTGTTGAGTACTACCTCGCACGAGGTATGCACATTGATGAATTTGCGCCCAATCTGAGCTTCTTCTTCAGCAACGGCATGGATCCGGAATATGCAGCCATCGGTCGCGTTGCTCGGCGAATCTGGGCGAGGGCCATGCGCGAGCGCTATGGCGCTAACCGCCGAAGTCAGATGCTGAAGTACCATATTCAGACCAGCGGCAGGAGCCTGCATGCACAGGAAATTCAATTTAATGACATCCGCACAACATTGCAGGCGCTGTATGCCTTGTTCGATAATTGCAACAGCCTGCACACCAATGCCTACGATGAGGCGATAACAACTCCAACTCAAGGGTCCGTACGAAGAGCAGTGGCTATCCAGATGATTATTAATCAGGAATTAGGTTTGAATTTCTGCGAAAATCCTTGGCAGGGCAGCTTCATCGTGGATGAGTTGACGGACCTGGTCGAAGAGGCCGTTTACCAGGAATTTGAACGGATTTCAGAGCGCGGCGGCGTGCTTGGCGCGATGGATACCATGTACCAACGTGGTAAAATTCAGGATCAGAGCCTGTACTACGAGGGCCTCAAGCATGATGGAACACTTCCAATTATTGGTGTGAACACCTTCCTGCCGCCGGATGGCGGTCATGGTGAAGTCGGCAAGATCGAACTGATGCGCTCGACGCAGCATGAGAAAGATCAGCAGGTGACGAACGTGGAGGTCTTCCGTTTGGCACACCTCCAGGAAGGGGAGCCGCGCTTGGCGCATCTGCAGCAGGTAGCGCGGGAACGGAAAAATACTTTTGAGG
>JAZFUZ010000225.1:0-7794 GCA_036447475.1 Lysobacterales bacterium
AATCAGGGCATGGTCGCTTTCATTAATGACAAATTCATCAACATGAGCGCCCACACAAGTTACCTGTATCTTGTTAAAGAACTCGATCACTTCTCGGTGATCGCTACTGAACACATTTCGTGACCAGTCCCACACACAAACACCGCGCCAGTAACCCTCTCGGATCGCCGCGCCGGTAGATTCAAATTACACAATCTCCACCCGGTGTTGGGCGGGCCGTCCATTATACATTGACCTTGAAAATCCCGTCAATGAAAACCCGGTAAATATTCCAAAAATATTTTCCGGCTGGCGGCAGCCTCGCTGGCAAATCAGCCAAGCAGGAAGCGCATTATAGGCTGTGAATTTTGTGCGTCAAGCACTAATTACAATATCACCTTGGACCCCATTCGAACTGGGCAAAAGCGAAGACACCCATGCTACTATTTTGCTGGAACAATGGATGACTTGGAAAGGGGTCAGATTCGCATGAGTGAAACTATCGGGACAACAGTGCCCGCTACGGGCGGCGGGCGGCGGAAATATGTGTTGGCGCTGTTGATGGTCGTCTACGTCTTCAACTTCATCGACCGTCAGATTCTGGTCATCCTGCAGGAGTCGATCAAGGCCGATTTGGGGCTGAGCGACAGCCAACTGGCTTTACTGTCGGGTTTCAGTTTTGCCATCTTTTATGTGATCTGCGGCATCCCGATCGCGCGCTGGGCCGATCGCGCAAATCGTGTCAATATCATCGCTGCATCGCTCACTGTCTGGAGCCTGATGACCGCGCTTTGCGGAATGGTGTCTAATTTCACACAGCTGCTGATGGCGCGCGTGGGTGTCAGCATTGGTGAGGCTGGCGCCAGCCCGCCATCACACTCGATCATCTCCGATTATTTTCCATTTGAAAGCCGTGGCCGCGCCCTTTCGATTTACTCCATGGGTATTTACATCGGAATCCTGATCGGATTCCTGGCTGGAGGCTGGATCAATCAATTTTTTGGCTGGCGTGTGGCTTTTCTGGTGGTCGGCCTGCCTGGTGTATTGCTGGCGGTAGTGGTGCGCATGACCCTGAGAGAGCCGGTCAGAGGCATGTCAGACTCTGCGCCAGCAAGCGAAAGCGAGCAGGGCCCCATGTTATCAGCGATGCGCCAATTATGGGCAATTCGCAGTTTCCGTTATGCCAGTCTCGGCGCGGCCTTCAACGCCTTTGTGGGTTATGGGGGCCTCAATTTCATGCCTTCCTTTGTTATTCGATTGCATCAAATGCCGGTCGGTCAGGTGGGTACCTATCTTGCTCTGATTGTCGGTTTCGGGGGGGCTATTGGCGCCTACGCCGGTGGCCACATCTCGGACCGGCTCGGTTGCCGGGATGCGCGCTGGTATTATTGGGTACCGGCTCTGGGCACGTTGTTTGCGGCGGTTTTGATGCCGATTGTGGTAATGACTGACTCACTGGACTTGTTATGGGCCGTGTTTTTCATCAACAACGTCAGTCTGGCTCTGTTTCTCGCCCCAACCATCGCCATGGCACACAACCTAGTGGGGCCCAAGCGCCGCGCGCTGGCTTCGGCCATGATCTATTTCGTGCTCAATATCATTGGCCTGGGCCTGGGTCCATTGACTGTTGGCATCATCAGTGACCTGCTAATGCCTTCCACCGGCGCAGAATCACTCCGCTGGGCTTTGCTTATAGTCAGCCAGTTCGCACTGCTCGGAGCCGGTTTCTATTTCCTCGCCGCCCATCACCTGAAAACCGACCAAAAAAGCGAAGACACCCACCAATAAAAGCGAAGACACCCACCAAAATCAACATTCCAATCGCTGCTTTTCACGAATGTGGACGTTCGTCGAGCCAGGATTTTTAACCCGCTAAATTTCTGCGCTTTGTAGAGGTATACCGCTACATCAACTTGGGATACATGGTACGTCAGGATATTGACAATGCCGGGATACGCCCGTATCGACGCAAATACATCATTGACCTCATGCATATTCAGGTCCGTTCGCTACTACACCCGATTACTTTGGCGATGTCATCAAGCCAGCCAGTTTATTCAGGACAGAATTCGTTTGGGTTGTTGACAACGGGAAGTCATATCAGCGTTCCAACCACTTATACTCGAATTACTTGCTCTATCCTGATCTGGTATGTGCCGCCTATGCCACTAACATCGTGAATTTGCACATCCTTGTCAAAACCTTTGGGGCGAACGGACATCTGACCCCGGGTCTCCAGCAAACCGGAGCAGGCCTCCAGCGTGCGGTCTGACACCAGTATCTGGCCACCTGCAGCATAAGATTCCACCCGTGAAGCAAAATTGACGTTATGCCCCACGACACCGTACTTGGCACGTTGCTCTGAACCAATATTTCCGACAATGACTTCACCGGTGTTGATGCCGATTCCGGTGGCCAGCTCAGGTAAACCGGTTTGACGATTTAACCTGTTCACCACTTGCATCGCCGCCTGCATTTTGAGCGCACAAGCGACTGCTTTCTCGGCGTGACCTTCCATTGCCCGCGGTGCGCCAAACAGAGCAAGAATGGCATCGCCGATGAATTCATCAATAGTGCCACCGTAGGAGATGATGACGCGGGTCATTTCAGACAGGAAGTTATTCACCAGTGTGACGACTTTTTCCGGTTCGAGATGTGAGGAAAGGTTGGTAAAACCGCGGATATCAGCCATCAGAATTGTGATTTCACGCCGTTCACCACCCATGTGGAGTCCCTCGGGTGAATCCAGCAGGGTTTCGGCAACGTCGTCGGTCAGGTAGCGGCCGAACACTGAGCGGATGAATTCATTGCGCCGCTCCACTTCCTTTACCAACTGCCTGACACGGTCATTGGCCCGCTTCATCCCCAACTGAGTGTTGACGCGCGCCAGCACCACTGCAAAATCCAGCGGCTTGGTGACGTAATCATTGGCACCCAGTTGCAGCGCACCGACGATATCCTCCCGTGTGTCTTTGGCAGTCGCCATAATAACTGGCAGCTCAGTACCATCGCGCGTTTCACGGATTTTCTCCAGCACTGCGATGCCACTCATACCGGGCATCATTATGTCCAGTAACACCAGGTCACAATGGTTATTAGCAAGCCAGTCCAGCGCCTTGAAACCATCGGCGGCTTCATCGGTGGCGAATCCTTTTTTGGCCAGCCTGCGGGTCAACAGGTCGCGGTTAAGCTCATTGTCATCTACAACCAGGATAACTGACTGTGCCGGCCCGGTGTCCGGTAAATCCTGGTTTTGCTCGCCCATCACTGCCGTCCCTAAGCCACGAATAAATGCAGTATAGTGGATCGCAAAAAACAAACGCCCGCAATTTGTGTTAGATTTCTTGGATTCAACTCGTAAGTGCGACTCTATCTGGCTGTTGCACGGCGGCTCAGCCAGGCACGATCCCGCATTGGCCTGGAGGTTTGGCAACAGATCCAAAGCGGTGATCTGCACCGCTCCTTGCACTGAATCACCGTCCGAGAAAAACACTGGGTTATCGGACGCCCTATGAAGTCTTCTTTAAAACCAGGACTTCGCTAACTGTTGCACTTGGTAGTTGAATCCAAGTTTGATTAAAGCACTAAATCAATTACAAAAAGGCTCGGGCAATTAAAAAATTGTGCTCCATACGGTGTGGAAATTTATTGCAAACTACCGATCGCCAAAAGCATTCAGATCGCTATAATCGGATCTGATGAGTTGTAGAGTCCGATGAGCAGCGAACCCTCGTCAAAGCCACAAAAGAAAATCCACCCCGCGCTGGAGCACTCCTACCTGGCCAGGGCGCTTACCTACGCACTCGGTTCATTGCTTATAGTCAGCGCCGTGCCGCCGGAAACGCAATGGGCTATCCCGCTGATACTGTTTTTCGGATTTATTTACCCGACGCTGTTCTATCAGCTTGCCATCCGTATGAAAAACACGCGGCTGATCGGATTTGCAGCGTACCCAATCGACGCATTACTGTGGTCTTTGGGCATTATTGCCACCCACTATTCCATCTCGATGCTTTTAGTAGCGCCGCAACTGACGATCATTTCCTCAACACTCATGCTCGGTTGGCAGCGGGGACTGGCATCACTGGCTGTTATGGCGGGCGTTTTGCTGGCAGGGCTGCAATTCACTGACGTTGACCTGATGGGCCAGTTTTTCCCAGTCCAGGCTTTTTTGGGATGGTTCGTGATGATGGGGTTCATGTTCTACATTGCACTGGTGGTCAATCAGACAACCCGTGACTTTGTCAGCACCAGGCATCAGCTAGAGGACAAGAACCTGCAATTCCTGGTGCAAGCAGAACAACTGGCTTCCATCAGCGAAGTGGCGCAACTGGTGAATTCGACGCTGGATATCGACGAGATCATGAAAACCATCATGGAGCGGCTCAACATTGAGTTTGACTTTACCCTGATGGCCATTATGTTTCTCGACAAGGAAAGAAAAACACTGCATCTGGAGCGTATTCGTGGTGACTTCCCCACTGAGCTGATGGATTCATTACAGGATTTGCATATACCCCTGACAGAAAAGGAAAGTGTATTTACCATTACGATTTCCAGCAAGGTTCCCCACTATCTTGCTGATGTGTCCCTGGACAAGGTTGCTGCCGAGGGTGTCAGCGCGGAGATCTACCAGCGTATCCCCGCCAAATCGCTGATTACATTTCCACTCATCCAGGATGACGAAGCCGTAGGTGTGCTGGTTTTTGCCAACACCGCGAAACATTTCACCCTCAATGATGAGGACATTGACCATATCGGGCTTTATGTCACCTATATCGTCAGCGCCCTGCGCAACGCCAGTGATTTCCGTGAAATCCAGGAAGCCCGCGCCATGGCGGAGAACGCAAATAAGGCCAAGAGCCAGTTTCTGGCCAACATGAGCCACGAGTTGCGCACGCCGATGAACGCGGTGATCGGTTACAGCGAAATGCTCGAGGAGGAAGCCGAGGAACGCGGTCTTGACGATCTGATTCCGGACTTGCAGAAAATCCGTAACGCCGGCGCCCACTTGCTGGAACTGATCAATGACGTGCTGGATCTGTCGAAAATTGAGGCTGACAAGGTTGAACTGTACCCCGAACACTTTAATGCCAGTGGTCTGTTGGCGGAAATCGAGGCCACGGCCATGCCGTTGTTTGAAAAGAACAATAACCGCTTCGAACACGAGACAATCAATGAGCTCGGGGATGTTTATCTCGACCAGACCAGGCTTAGCCAGGTCATACTCAACCTGTTGAGCAACTCCGCCAAATTCACCTATAAAGGTCTGATCCGGCTAACCGCTGAACGCACATCGAGTTCGCTGATCGTTAAGGTCATTGACTCCGGAATAGGCATAACAGCGGAACAACTCGAACACATTTTTGATCCGTTCTCGCAAGCGGATGCATCGACCACGCGGGAGTTCGGCGGCACAGGTCTGGGTCTCAGTATCAGCCTTAAACTCTGCGAAATGATGGCTGGCACCTTGACGGCAGAGAGCCAAAAAGATGTGGGTTCGACGTTTACGATCAAAATTCCCCTGGCAAGCGGAGCCGGCCAGGAACAGGAGCACTCTTCAGGCAATATCGCGACTCATGAGCTTGCAGAACCGGACAAAACGGCTCATTGCATCCTCGTGATCGACGATGACGAGGATATTCGTGATCTGATGCGGCGAATGCTGACCCGGGAAGGATACCGCGTGGTTACTGCGGTTAGTGGCAAGGAAGGTATCAAACTGGCACGCCAAATCAAGCCCAGCGTCATCACCCTGGATGTATTGATGCCGGACCAGGATGGCTGGTCGGTACTGGGTCAGCTGAAATCCGACCCGGAGCTGGTGGACATCCCGGTCGTGATGCAAACCATCCTGGACGAGCCACGCAAGGGTTTTATGCTCGGTGCCAGCGAGTTCCTGACCAAGCCCATAGATCGCGCCCGTATGATTGAAGTAATCAGGCGTCTGGACCACAAGGGCGAGCCTAAAGCGCTGGTGGTAGAAGATGATGAAGGTACGCGCTCACGCATCGTGGACTGGTTACGGACGGAAGGCTGGCAGGTCCATACTGCCCGTAACGGGATTGAGGGTGTGAAGGCGTATTTACAACATGCACCGGCACTCATCATCCTCGACCTGATGATGCCGGAAATGGACGGCTTCGAGTTCCTCGAGAAGGTCAGGGAACTTCCCCAGGCGGCCGAATCTTCGGTCATCATAGTCACGGCCAAGGACCTGACTTCATCGGATCTCGATCGCCTGAATGGTGGTGTGCAGCGTATCATTCAGAAAGGCAATCATACGAGTGAGGGAATACTCAGGGAAATCAAACGCCATCTGAACTACTAGTGTACTGTCACACTAGTCACTGGAAAGCAAAAGAATGCCAACTATTTTACTTGTGGAAGACAACGAACTGAATCGCGACATGCTATCGCGCCGCCTGGCGCGTAAGGGCTTTGACGTTGAGTCCGCCATCGACGGCAAACAATGTATGGACTACCTGGCATCCGGGCGACCGGACCTGATCCTGATGGATATCAATCTTCCGGGACGTGACGGTTACCAGTTGACCCGGGAAATCAGGGCCAACCCTGAAACGGCGTCGATACCTGTCATTGCATTGACCGCCCACGCGATGAGCGGTGACCGGGAGAAATCCATCGCAGCCGGATGCGATGACTACGATACCAAGCCGGTGGATTTACAACGGCTATTAGCAAAGATCAACAGCCTTCTGGAGCATTGAACATGCAGCATCGCAATGCCAAACATCCGCATTTCCACCTGCGTTGGATTTTGCTGCTTTTTCTGCCTACCCTTGTCGTGGCGCAGCACGGCAACCAGCAAGCCGTATCTGCACTGGGTCGTCTGGAACCGGAAGGCGGAATTATCCGGCTTGCCGCGCCGTCCACACCACAGGCCATTTCCGGTTCAATACTGGCCGAATTACATGTCAACGAGGGCGACTACGTAAAACAAGGCGACCTGCTGGCGATCACGGATTCAATGCAGTTGATGCAGGTTGCGCTCCACCAGGTGGAGACCGAACTGGCGCTGTCCATACTCGCCTCCGAGGCAGAACAAAGCCGGGCCGATGAAGCCTGTGTGCTCGCGAGCGTCGCCGCCCGCGAGGCAGAGCGCCGGACAAACTTGCTGGCCCGCAAGCTGGCTTCCGAAGAGGAAACGGAGCAAGCCCAGGGAATCGCTGAAGCCAGGTCGGCCGCATGTACCGCGGCGCAGGCAAACTCACGCGTGGCGGAGGCCCGAATCGATGTGGCTCGTACCCGGGTTGCTTTTAAAAAAACAGAGCTGCAACGCACCTTTATTAGCGCCCCGTTTGATAGCCGGGTGCTGGATATACTGGTGCAGCCCGGCGAATTTATAGGACTGACCGGCATCCTGGAACTGGGCAGGGTGGAACGTATGTACGCGATCGCCGAAGTGTATGAAACAGACATAAGGCGCGTCGCAATCGGGCAAAAAGCTCGAATTTCCAGCGATGCGCTGGCTGAACCACTGACCGGACACGTTGAGTTCATCCACCTGAAGGTGGCCAAGCAGGACGAGATCGGCACCGACCCGGCGGCGCGCAAAGACGCGCGTATCATCGAAGTCGAAATTCTTCTTGATCAGCCGGAACTGGCGGCTGACCTGACCCATCTGCAGGTCGACATTGTCATCGGTGACTAGCACGGGTGGCAGACTGATGCGCACACCGCTGGGCTGGATGCAATTGCGTCACAAACCACTGCGCCTGGTAGTGGCATTGCTGGGTATCAGTTTTGCGGTGCTGCTGATCATGATGCAGCTGGGTTTCCGTGCCGCGTTGT
>JAZFUZ010000226.1:0-3923 GCA_036447475.1 Lysobacterales bacterium
CCAGCAAAACCCCAGGAACGGACACTCGTAGGGCGATGTGCAGTGCCGGCCGACCGCTACATCGGGCATTGGCCCCTCCGCCGCCTCTCGCGCACGTTCGACCCAGATCGGTACGGTGGGCAGCAGATCGAACACCTGCCCGGTGAGATCGTTCTCAAGCAGCAGGCCGTCGTAGTTGCCATCACCCTGGTAGATGAATTGATTGTTGATGTGCGCCAGGGAAATTTGGCTCAGGGGCCAGCCGGACCCCAGATGCACCCAGGCCTGCACCGCGCAATCGTGGACATGCTCAGGCTTGACCCTGGTTGCGGCCTTGACCTCCACGATGCGCCAGCTGTTATCGTCTGGCAGCAGGACGTCCTGCCGCACCAGCACCCCGCCGTGCTGCAGGGTCGCTTCGAAAATCGGGGCCCGGAACATCGATGTCATCAATTGTTCGGTTTGCGCCAGGGCCCTGGCAAAATTGCCGCCGTTATACTCGATGTAGGTGCCGCCATTGGCTTCAATGTTGAGGCCACCGTAAAGCTGTATTGCAAGATTTCCCACTTCGTGGCCCAGCGCGAAAGCGGCCTCGGTGGACTTTGAATAGTGGATCAGGTCTTTACGGTTGATCTCGAGGTGGATGCGCTTCAGGCATTGAAGCGAGGACATGATTTTAGATTTTGAAAGCCCTGCCATAAATTCCGCTAGCCTGATTCGCGGGTCAGAACTCCCGTCCACGCAGACGGACTGTCAAGCAATAATGCGAGCCTGACCGTCACCCCTGTCATGGCGCAATAAAGAAACCGCCTGGCCCAATCGACCTGTTTCAGTCCTTCATGAATATCCACAACAATCACGCCAAGCACCTGCAGACCCTGTCACCTCACTCTGTATAGGATACAACGAGATATCGACTTTTTGGTTTATGCAATCTCACTTCAAAATTCAGTAGTGCACACCCACCCAGACCGTTTCCTCCTCCGGATCAGTCCACACGACCTTATGCTTCACATGCGCCGGAATTTCCAAACCATCCCCCGGCCCCATGCTCACCTCGCTTCCATTCTCAAACGTCAGGCGCGCCGCACCCTTGAGTACCAACACCCATTCGTTCCTGTCCTGGTCGTACCAGCCCTCTTTGGGGGAGCTGTGGCCTTTTGAGATGATTCTTTCGATGCGGATGTTGTCGGTTTGGACCAGGGTTTCGAAGACTTCTTTTGGTAATTCCTTGGGGATATTTTTTAGAAGGTTTATCATTCGAAGGATTATCGGCTGCGCAGTGATCTCTTACAAGTAGCGGGCGTGGCCCGCCCAACAGGAAAATTTCCATGTCGTTTCAGCAATCCCCGCATTGGCGCCACATGGCGTATGGGTTTCTAATATGTATTTGGTAGACAAAATAGACGACTGCCCCTTTTGCCGGCTTGATGAGGGAAGAATCTTCTTCAACTCTGAATTGGTTATGGGAATTTGGGACTCCTATCCACTAAACCCGGGGCATGCCTTACTCGTCCCTCACCGGCATATCAAGCGCTGGTTTGACGCCACAGTCGAAGAACAAGTCGCCCTGACATCCGCCATCGGGCAAGCCAGGGCGGCAATTGAAGAACAATTCTCACCACAGGGTTTCAATATTGGTTTTAATGATCAAAAGGCAGCTGGTCAGACAGTTCCACACCTGCATATTCACGTAATCCCCCGATATGAGGGCGATGTACCCGATCCGCGGGGTGGCATTCGAACGATTATTCCGGCAAGGGCGGCATACTGGAAACAGAAGAAGTGAGTGCTGCCAGTGCACGTTTTTCCGCATTCCACGTCATTGCCAACAGTACGATAGCCAGCACGCAGGCGGCAGCAATCAGGGCAAAACCGGCATCCCATCCTGCACGGTCAACCAATGCGCCAATCACGACGTTGGCGCTGACCGCGCCACCGACATAACCGAACAGCCCGGTAAAGCCCGCAGCTGTGCCGGCAGCTTTTTTGGGTACGAGATCAAGCGCGTGTACGCCAATGAGCATCACCGGGCCATAGATCAGGAAGCCGATCGCAATCAGCATGGCCATGTCAATGCCCGGATTGCCGGGCGGGTTGAACCAGTAGACCAAAACACACAACAGCGTCAACAACAGGTAAATGATGCTCGCCGGTGCGCGCCGGCCACGGAAAACCCTGTCAGACAGATAGCCGCAAACCAGCGTACCGGGTATACCGGCCCATTCATACAATGCGTAAGCCCAACCGGCTTCCTCGAAAGAAAAGCCCTTGACCTCGGACAGGTAGGTGGGCGCCCAGTCCAGTACGCCGTAACGGATCAGGTAAACAAAGGCATTGGCTGCAGCGATGGTCCACAACAACCGGTTGTTCAGCACATACTGGAAAAATATTTCGCGGGCTGAGAACTCCTGCTCGTGCGTCTCAAGGTATACAAATGTCTTCGGGTAGTCATTTTTGTAAGCTTCAATGGGGGGTAAGCCCTGAGACTGCGGTGTGTCGCGCAGGGTTAACCAGATAAACAGCGCAATAACCAGCGCGAAAAAGCCGTGCAAATACAATATTGCATGCCAGTCGGCAAATATCACCATGGCCAGAATGGCAAGCGGCCCGACCAGCCCACCGCCCACGTTGTGGGCGATGTTCCAAAAGGCCATCTTTGTGCCTCGCTCGCTGACTGAAAACCAATGCACCATGGTGCGGCCGCTAGGCGGCCAGCCCATGCCCTGGAACCAGCCGCTGGCCAGCAGCAGCAGGAACATCACGCTCACCGAAGCGGTTGCCGCCGGCAGCAATCCCATGGCAATCATGATCAGCGAGCTCATGACAAGACCTGCAGTCATGAAATTGCGTGCGTTGCTGCGGTCGGAAACGCTGCCCATGATGAATTTGGAAAGACCGTAAGCAATAGCAACGCCCGACAACGCAAAACCAAGCTCTGTCCTTGAGTAACCTTCTTCTATCAGGTAGGGCATGGCCAGCGAAAAATTTTTCCGGACCAGATAATAACCCGCATAACCGACGAAAATACCGCTGTAAACCTGCCACCTGAGGCGGGTGTAAGCCGTGCCGATCCGTTCTTCAGGCAGTTGCGGATGGTGGCGCGGGGGTTTCAGAAAGCCGATCATTTGCCCGGCTTACCGTACGTCACTCATTCTGACAGCACCTTAAGGGCAAGGTCCGGATAATCCGTGATCAGGCCGTCGACACCCCAACTTAGCAATTTCCGCATGGTGTCAGCGTCGTTGACGGTCCACGGAATCACCTGGATGTTCAGTGCGTGCGCTGCGCGGATCAGCTCTTGGTCGACAAGTTCGTAATCGGGGCTGTAAATATCCGGTATAAAACTTAGTTGGGCGAGGTTTTCTCTAAAACCGAACGGGTTACTGATCAACCAGGCCGTGGAAACCTGCGGATCTAAGCGGTGCATGGCTTCGAGCGCGCGGGGGTCGAATGATTGCACCGTAGTCCGCTCGAGGACGTCGAATTCCCGCAAAACCCGGTACAGGATATTTGCATATTCCCTGACTTCAGGGTGAAAGAGCCGGTCGCCTTCCGGGCGGGATTTGATTTCGATATTGAATCGCACGGGGACTCGACCGGATGCAGACGGATGTGCTTCAACGGCCCGTAACACATCACCCAGCAAGGGTTTTGATACCGGCATGGTCTGTTGGCGGGGAAAGTCGGCGTGGCCGCGACTGCCACAGTCAAACCCACTTACCTCTTCATCACTCATCGCGTAAATCCTGAGGTGTCTTTCCTCCTCCTCAGTGACCTTGCGGCCGTCGGGATGGGTGCAGATTTTCGCCGAGATCCACGGTTCATGAGACAGCACCACGTGACCCTCGGCGTTGATGACAACGTCCATCTCCAGCGTCGTGACGCCGAGATCCAGAGCGCGCTGAAATGCCGGGATCGTATTTTCAGGCATCAGGCCGCGC
>JAZFUZ010000227.1:0-3773 GCA_036447475.1 Lysobacterales bacterium
AACCGCTCGATGGTCAAACTGTCCGAAAATTCCCGTCATTTATCCCGCTTATTGATCAAGTTGGTGCCGGACTACTTTCCACCGGCAAAGCTCACCTTTTTTGCGGAGACCGGCGGTGTCGGAATCCAGTTCTCCCAATTGCCGTTTGACCACTTGTTGTTCACCGGCTCGGGTGCAACCGGCAAGGCGGTCATGGCATCGGCCGCAAAAAATCTGACACCGGTCACGTTGGAACTGGGTGGCAAGTCCCCGGCGGTTATTGCACCCGACTATCCTTTGCCAAAAGCGGTTGAGCGCATCATGTTCGCCAAGCTGTTCAACGCGGGCCAGGTTTGTGTGAACGTGGACTATATCTTCGTGCCCGAAGACCGTATTGACGAGTTTGTCGACGGCGCTCGAGCCTGGGTTGGTGAGCATTGCCCGGACATCAACAGCCCCGACTATACCTCGATTATTGACCAGAAATCCCTCGACCGGCTCAATGCAAGCCTGGCAGATGCCGAGCGGCGCGGCGCAACACTCGTTAACCTGGCACCGGGCCAGGAATCCGCTGCGGGTATGCGAAAATTGCCACCACACCTGGTTTTGAATACCTCCGACGACATGATCCTGGTGCAGCGCGAAATATTTGGCCCGATTATGCCGGTCATTCCCTACAAAGACCCTCAGGAGGTGCTGGATTACATCAACCAGCGTGACCGCCCGCTGGCATTTTACCCGTTTACAAACGACCGCAAATTGCAGGAATTCTATCTTGACCGTGTGATGTCCGGTGGTGCCTGTGTCAATGATGCTCTGCTCCACCCCGGCCAACACGACCTGCCGTTTGGCGGTGTGGGTGCCAGCGGAATGGGGCATTATCATGGTTATGAAGGTTTTGCCACATTTTCAAAACTTCGCCCGGTCTTTTACCAGGCCCGTTTTAGTGCTCTGAAGTTTCTCTCGCCACCCTATGGCAAACTGGCTAACAATATGCTCAACATAATTTTAAAATTGAAGATGTAAGCAACTGATATATATATGAGTAACCTTCTTAATAAAATACAGGAAATTGTCGGTCCCAGCGGCATACTGCTGGGCGAGGATGTCGCAGTCCGTTCTGATTCCTGGCCGCCGATGGGCGGATGCCGGGCCAAAGCTCTTGTCCGCCCGGCCAATACTGAGGAAGTATCAGAAGTCCTCAAACTCTGTCATACCCAGGGACAGTCGGTCGTCACACACGGCGGCCTTACCGGGCTGGTCGGCGGGGCCCGGACCTCTAAAGATGACGTTGTGCTCTCACTGGAGCGCATGAACGGCATCGACGCTGTCGACACGATCAATCGCACGGTGACAGTCGAGGCCGGTGTGCCGCTGCAGAAGGTTCAGCAGACAGCGGAAGAGGCTGGTCTGCTGTTTCCGCTGGATCTGGGGGCCCGCGGCAGTGCCACCATCGGCGGAAACATTGCCACCAACGCGGGCGGCAATAGTGTCATCCGCTACGGAATGATCCGCGATCAATTACTGGGTGTTGAAGCTGTGCTGGCCGATGGCACGATCATTTCATCACTCAAGAGTGTCATCAAGAACAATACCGGGTATGACCTGAAGCAATTATTTATTGGTTCTGAAGGAACGCTGGGGGTCGTCACCCGTGCCGTACTGCGCCTCCGCCCGCTACCGCGCTCGAGGAATACCGCCCTGGTTGCAATTGAAGATTTTGATCGCCTGGGCCGCTTCCTGCGGGATATGGATTCGGCTCTCGGCGGCACCCTCAGCGCTTTCGAAGTCATGTGGAACGATTTCTACCAGTTGATTGTGGAAGATGGTGGTCATCATGGCCAACCTCTGGACCCATCCCACGGTTTTTACGTACTGATCGAGTCTACCGGGGGGCATGAGGAAGCCGATAAAGCTCGCTTTGAAGGCGCCTTGGAAGAAGCCTTAAAACAAGAACTGATGGTTGATGCAGTGATCGCGCAAAGCAAACAGCAACGCGAAGATCTTTGGGCAATTCGCGATGACATTGAAGGTCTGGTCAAGGGACTGTTCCCCCCGATCACCTACGATATCAGCCTCGGCATTCCGCAGATGGATGACTACGTCAAGGAGGTTCGTCAACAATTGACCGAGCGTTGGCCCGATTCGCGCATGGTTGTCTTTGGTCACCTCGGTGACGGCAACATCCACCTCGCCCTCACCATTGGCAGCCTGGAAGAAAATGAAGTTCACGCGGTAGAAACCATCGTTTATGAAGCGCTGGGCCGTCGCCAGGGTGTGATTTCAGCCGAACACGGTATCGGTCTGGAAAAACGCGAGTACCTGAAACATTCGCGTAGCCAGGAAGAAATCGCACTGATGAAAACCCTCAAACAGGCGCTCGATCCAAAAGGCATACTCAATCCGGGCAAGATATTTGCATAAGCAAAGGAAACCTGGTCATGAACGGAGCAGAAAGACTGCTGGAAACACTGGTTGATAGCGGCGTCGAGCTTTGTTTTGCCAATCCGGGAACCTCGGAAATGCACCTGGTTTCAGCCATTGGCAACAGTGAAAAAATGCGCGCTGTGCTGTGTCTTTTCGAGGGCGTGATTGCCGGTGCCGCCGATGGTTACGCCCGAATGAGCGATAAACCGGCGCTGACTTTACTGCATCTCGGTTCAGGCTTTTCGAACAGCATGGCCAATCAGCACAATGCGAAGCGGGCCCATGTTCCTCTGGTCAATATTGTCGGCGACCATGCCACTTATCATTTGCAATACGACTCTCCGCTTACATCGGATGTGCCTGCGCAGGTGAAAATCAGTTCGGATTGGGTCAGGGTGTCCGAATCGGCTGACGATCTCGCTGCATCAGGCGCCCGGGCTGTGCAGGCTTCGATGAAAGGATGGGGGAAAGTCGCGACCCTGATTGCGCCCGCCAACCACGCGTGGGACCAATCCACTCAGGCGGCACCTCCCCTGGAGATTTCAGAGCCGGAAAAGGTGTCCGGCACGGCCATTTCTGAAGTCGCTGGCGCTTTGTCCAATGCAAAAAGCACGGCTCTCTTCCTGGGCGGCCGTAGTTTGCGTGAGGAATGCCTGTACGCTGCCGGCCGCATCGCCCGGGCCAGCGGGGCCCGTATCCTCTGTGAAACGTTTCCGGCCCGCCTGCAACGGGGGGCCGGACGGGTGCCGGTCGAACGCCTGCCCTATTTTACCGAGCAGGCCATGGATCAACTTAACCGTTTTGAACAGCTCATCCTGGTCGGTGCCAGTGCACCGGTTTCATTTTTTGCCTACCCCGGAGAGAAAAGCTGGCTGACACCCGAGAATTGCGAGATATTTACCCTGGCCGGTATTGATCAGAATGTGCTCTCTGCCCTGGAAGATGTGGCCACTGCAATAGGTGCGTCTGAAACACCGGTCACGTCCGCACGCGCTCCGGAACAAGCCTCGCCAACCGGGGCGCTTTCGCCCCTGGCCATGGCTCAAAGCCTGGGCCAGCTCATGCCGGAAAATGCCATCGTCTCGGATGAAGCGGTCACTTGCGGCCTGGCCATGTTTCCCGCTACGGAAAATGCGCTGCCGCATGACTGGCTGACCCTGACCGGAGGCGCCATCGGCCAGGGCCTGCCAGTAAGCCTGGGCGCCGCAATCGCCTGCCCGGACCGCAAGGTCATTGCCCTGCAGGCCGATGGCAGCGCGATGTATACCGTCCAGGCCCTGTGGTCCATGGCCCGCGAGAACACGGATGTCACCGTGGTCATCATGAACAACCGCAGTTACGCCATCCTCAACATCGAACTGGCTCGC
>JAZFUZ010000228.1:0-13057 GCA_036447475.1 Lysobacterales bacterium
GAACAGCTACCGTGGCCTGGTGCGAATTTCCAGGAATGCGGAAAATGCCCGTAATTACACACAGTGTGACTCAATGCTGATCGGAAAGAATTGCGGCGCGCACACATTCCCCTACATAGAGGTCAGTAATCCCAGCGCGAAGCTGGAACATGAAGCGACCACTTCCCGGATCGGTGAAGACCAGTTGTTCTATTGCCTGCAACGCGGCATTAGCGAGGAAGACGCGGTGTCTCTGATTGTTGATGGATTCTGCAAACAGGTATTCCGGGAGTTGCCGATGGAGTTCGCGGTGGAGGCCAAGGCCCTGCTGGAAGTCAGCCTGGAAGGCGCAGTTGGATGATGGGATGGGCACCCGCACGCAGCAATGCCAATAGACGATATCAACCGGGGTCAGAGTAAGTTACTTACTCTGACCCCAAAAGGAAACGAAATGATGCTGGAAATCAAGAATCTTCACGTCACCGTGGGTGGCAAGGCCATCCTGAAGGGGCTGAATCTCACCGTCGAAGCCGGCCAGGTCCACGCCATGATGGGCCCGAACGGCGCTGGAAAAAGCACGCTGGGTAACGTGATTGCCGGCCGTGAAGGGTATGAAGTGACGCGTGGTGAAGTGCTCTTCAAAGGTAAAAACCTGCTTGAACTGGAACCGGAAGAAAGAGCCTGTGAGGGCATATTCATGGCCTTCCAGTATCCGGTGGAAATTCCGGGTGTGAACAACACCTATTTCCTGCGCGCTGCCCTCAATGCCCAGCGCAAATACCGGGGCGAGCCGGAGTTGGATTCCATGCAGTTCCTTAAGCTGGTGCGCGAGAAGCTCAAAATTCTGCACATCAGCGATGATTTGCTGCACAGAGCGGTCAACGAGGGTTTTTCCGGCGGTGAGAAGAAGCGCAATGAGATTTTCCAGATGGCCGTGCTGGAGCCGCGGCTGGCGATTCTGGATGAAACCGACTCCGGGCTCGACATCGATGCATTGCGCCTGGTGGCGAAGGGTGTGAACCGCTTGCGCAGTGATGACCGGGCCATGATCGTGATCACTCACTACCAGCGCCTGCTGGATCATATCGTGCCCGACAAGGTCCATGTGCTGGCGGATGGAAAGATTGTCGCCAGTGGTGGCCCGGACCTTGCGCTCAAGCTGGAAGAGCAAGGTTATACCTGGCTTGAACAGGGCGGCATCCAGTCGCTTGAAGTCGAGCAGCGGGTGTGACGGGAGCAGGCAAATGAGTGCTTTGGCACAACAATGGGGTGAATCTCTCCGTTTCGCCGCTCCAGCCCAGGGCCCGCAGTGGCTCAATGAGTTGCGGCTGCGCGCAACGAATCAATTGACCGCGCACGGCCTGCCTCAGCGCAAGGATGAGGACTGGAAGTACACGCCCTTGCGGATACTTGAAAAGCTTAATCCGGCGATTGCCGGCAACTCCGGAGGCGTGGTTGCTGATGATGGCTCCGATACAGGGGTCAGGTTCGAGAACCTGACCCCTGCTTTGCTCGACAGCCCCGATTACTTGATCAACATTTACGATGGGGTACTGGTAGGCTGCGAAGGCCCCGACCGGCCGGGTGTGACCATTGTTCCGCTCAGCGAAGGCCTGCAACGATATGAGCCCCTGCTGCGCAAGCACATCGAATCGGTCGACATCAGTGGATCCGCGCAGGCTTTCGCTGCGCTCAATACAGCATCCCTGGACCATGGCCTGGTGATTCACATTCGGGAGCAGGCAGATGCCGGCACGATACTGTTGCGCTGGGCGCTGTCCGGTAAAGCCGGGCCGGCGATCCACAACTTCCGTGTTTTCCTGTTGCTGGGCGAAGGCGCCCGTATGCAACTGGTAGAACAGTTCGAGAGCGCAGATCACAGCGGCAGCGCACTGAACGTGGTTGCACACGTGGAACTGGGTACGAACGCAGTATTAGACCATTTGCGTCTGCAAAACGAATCGGAAAACACGGTCTTGATGAGTTCTACCCGGATTGAGCAGGCACAAGACAGCCGTTACAGCTATGCAGGCTTCGATCTGGGTGGCGGATTGGTCCGGCACGAATTGAAAACGGTGTTTGTCGGGAGCGGCGCTCACGCAGTATTCCTGGGAGCTTTCGTGCTCGACAATGCACGGCATGTGGACAATCACATCACCGTTGATCACGCCAGCCCTGCGTGCAGCAGCGACCAGTTTTTTCGGGGTGTCCTTGGCGGCCGCAGCCGTGGCGTGTTCAATGGCAAAGCGCTGATCCGGCCCGGAGCCGACGGATCCAGTGTCCGCCAATCCAGCGCCAACCTGTTGTTGTCACCCCTGGCCCAAATCGATACCAAGCCTGAGCTGGAAATTTACGCGGATGAAGTCGAAGCCAGTCATGGCGCCACGGTGGGTCGACTGGATGAATCCGCTATTTTCTACCTGCGTTCGCGTGGACTCAGCGAAACCGAGGCGAAACGCCTGCTGGTCGGTGCATTCTGCCGGGCGGTGACTGACAGGCTGGAAAACCAGGCGCTGGCCGGGCGTATTTCGGAGCTGATCGACCGCGCGATGCCCTCATTTGTCGAACGGAGCAAGAGAGTTGATGCATGAAGATTGAAATGGCCACGGCCACATGCGCCTTCGATGCCAGCAAGGGGTCAGGTTCATCGAACCAGACCCCATCAGCCGTTGCGGCTGCTAACGCTCTGGATGTGGAAAAGATCCGCGAGGATTTCCCCATACTGACCCGGCAGGTGCATGGCAAGCCCCTGGTGTATCTCGATACCGCTGCATCAGCCCAACGACCGCTCGCCGTGATCGAGGCGACGGACCGCTTTTACCGCCTGCACAACGCCAATGTTCATCGTGGCGTCCATCTGTTAAGCCAGGAAGCGACCGATCTTTACGAGGCAGCACGCAGTAGCCTGGCCCGGTTCATCAATGCCGCTTCGGAACGGGAAGTGATTTTCACCCGCGGGACCACCGAGTCGATCAACCTCGTCGCCCAGAGTTTTCTGCGGCCCCGGATAGGCCCTGGGGATGAGATCCTGATCACCCACATGGAGCACCATTCCAACATCGTTCCCTGGCAGATGGTGTGCGAGCAGACCGGCGCCCGCCTGAAAGTCGTGCCGATCAATCAGCGCGGTGAACTGAAGTTGGACGCACTGGAGAATATGCTGTCCGAAAGAGTGAAATTACTGGGGATTGTGCACATTTCAAATGCTCTCGGTACCGTGAACCCGATTGAAGAAGTCGTTCGAATGGCGCAGCGTTTTGATATTCCGGTGCTCGTCGATGGTGCACAGGCCATGCCGCACCAGCAGGTGGATGTGCAGGCGCTGGCTTGTGATTTTTATTGCCTGTCCGGCCACAAGATGTACGGTCCCACCGGCATCGGTGCGCTGTGGGCACGCGAGGAGATCCTGGAGGCCATGCCGCCCTGGCAGGGGGGTGGTGAAATGATCATCAAGGTGACTTTCGAGGAGACCGTCTACAACGAATTACCGGCCAAGTTCGAAGCCGGCACGCCGAACATTGCCGGCGCGGTGGGCCTGGGGGCCGCGGTGGAGTACCTGTCCGGTCTTGGCATGGATGCCATATCAGCTCATGAAAGCCGGGTGCTGGAAGCAGCCACCGCTAAACTGTCCGCGATCGAGGGCTTGCGCATCATCGGTACCGCGCGTCACAAGGCCGGAGTGATCAGCTTCACACTGGGTAACGTTCATCCCCACGACCTGGGAACGGTGATCGACCACTACGGCGTGGCCCTGCGTACCGGGCATCATTGCGCGATGCCGGTGATGCAGTTTTTCAATGTTTCGGCAACCGCCCGGGTTTCCATCGGCCTTTACAATACGCTGGAAGAAGTAGATATCCTCATCGACGCGCTGGAACAATCCCGCAAAATGTTCAGCTGACCCCGGTCCCGGTTAATCGGCCAGTTCGATTTTGGTGACGCGCTGGAAGCCGCGGGGGAGCTTGCGGCCGCGGTGCGCTCGCTCGCCTTTGAAATGCTCGATGTCCTTCGCGCCCATGCGCAGGTAACGCTGGCCGGCCCACACCAGGATTTCTTCTTTTTCACCCATCACGGTCAGACCAACCATGTACTCCTCGCCGGCCTTGAGACGCTTGGTGGGGATGTTGATCAGCTTGTTGCCCTTGCCCTTGGCCAGTTCCGGCACCTCTTGCAGGGGGAAGGCCAGCAGGTAGCCGCCGGACGTGGCGCAGATGATGGTTTGGCTGCCACCCGTCTTGCCAAGCTGCTTAATGACGGCGGGCATGACCGGGATTGCGCCGGCCCTTACCAGGAGTATAGCTTTGCCGGCCTTGACCCGGCTGTGCAGGTTTTCGAGTTTGCTTACAAAACCGTAGCCGAAGGAACTGGCCAGAACAATTTTCTGTTTGCTGTCGCCTGAGAGCGTATACAGGAAGCTGGCGCCGTCCTGGATGTTGAAACGACTGCTCAGGGGCTCACCCAGGCTGCGTGCCGAGGGCAGGGTATGGGCGGACAGGGAATAGCTTCTGCCGGTGGAGTCGAGAAAAATTACCTGTTGGTTGCTGTGCCCGTGGCTGGAATGCTGAAATTCGTCCCCGGTACGGTAGTTCAGGCTGCCGGGGTCAATGTCATGCCCCTTGGCTGAGCGTACCCAGCCGGAGCGGGACAGCACGATCGTGACCGACTCGGAGGGCAACAGATCTTCCTGCCTGAGCGGCTGTGCGGCATTTCGTTCCACCAGGATGCAACGCCGCTCATCGCCGTAAATTTCAGCATCTGCGATCAGTTCGTTCCTGATCAGGGTTTTCAGCCTCGCTTTCGAGCCCAGTATTTTTTCCAATCCGGCACGCTCATCCGAGAGTTCGTCCTGCTCATCCCGGATTTTCATTTCCTCGAGCCTGGCCAGGTGGCGCAGCTTCAGATCCAGGATCGATTCTGCCTGGGTTCCGGTCAGCTCAAACCGTTTCATCAGTACCGGCTTAGGTTGGTCTTCGTTGCGGACGATGTATATAACTGCCTCGATGTTGAGGTAGGCGACCAGCAGGCCTGCGAGGACATGCAGGCGGTCCACGACCTGGTCCAGGCGGTGTTCGAGCCGCCGTGTGACCGTTTCCATGCGGAAAATCAGCCACTGTTTGAGCAAGGATCGCAGGTCCAGAACCTGTGGTTTGCCGTTGATACCGATCACGTTCATGTTGACGCGGTGGTTGCGTTCCAGGTCGGTGGTGGCAAACAGGTGGCTCATCAGCTGGTCGAGATCCACTCGTTTGGAACGGGGAACGATCACCAGTCGCGTCGGGTTCTCGTGGTCGGACTCGTCCCGCAGATCTTCGACCATGGGTAGCTTCCTGGCCTGCATTTGCTGTGCAATCTGCTCCAGGACTTTGGCGGGAGAGACATGGTGGGGAAGGGCCGTGACTATGATCTCGTTATCCTCTTGCTCCCACACGGCGCGCATCCGGATGCTGCCGTTGCCGCTTGCATAGAGCTTCAACAGATCTTCTTGCGACGTGATGATTTCCGCGTCGGTCGGGAAATCGGGTCCTTTGATGTGTTCGCACAACTCGGCAACCGTGGTTTTGGGATGATCCAGCAGGCGGATGGTGGCGGAGACGACTTCCCTCAGGTTGTGCGGTGGGATGTCGGTGGACATGCCTACCGCGATGCCGGTGCTGCCGTTGAGTAAAACATTGGGCAGCCTTGCCGGCAGCAGGTTGGGCTCTTTCAGTGTGCCGTCGAAATTGGGACTCCACTCCACGGTCCCCATGGCCAGTTCGCTGAGCAGGGATTTGGCATATGCGGTCAGGCGTGACTCGGTGTAGCGCATGGCTGCAAAGGATTTCGGATCGTCGGACGAACCGAAGTTGCCCTGCCCATCAACCAGTGGATAGCGGAAAGCAAAGGGCTGCGCCATCAGCACCATCGCCTCGTAACAGGCTGCATCCCCGTGTGGATGATATTTACCAATCACGTCACCCACGGTGCGGGCGGATTTTTTGTGTTTGGAGGCTGCGCTCAGGCCCAGTTCGCTCATCGCGTAGACGATTCGGCGCTGTACCGGTTTCAGGCCATCTCCCAGATGCGGCAGCGCACGGTCGAGGACGACGTACATCGAGTAATCGAGGTAGGCCTTCTCGGCGTAGTCTTTCAGCGGAATCTGTTCGTGGTCTGGAAACGATTGGGTGATTTCTGTCATTGGCTCATGGGGATCGGTTCAATTAATCAAAACGGAAAAATTAATTGTACCCGATGGGGCATTCATTAGCCGACCCCCTTAGCCGGGTTTGCCGTCGGCCCTGGGTTGGAGCAGGATGGGAATGAAAAACCCGGCAAACAGGGCGTAGCCGATGATCCACAGGGCGGCCGAGATTGCAATCCAGAGTCGATAGTGAGCGGGATCGAGCAGCGGTAAAAAGACCCGGACGGTTGTGGCCAGGATCATTGCAATCAGTAGCGGGGTCACGACGGGCGGGGATTGGTGGATGTCTCTGCCGGTGTGTCCCAGGGTGACGCGAGCCATCATGCTGAGCGTGATAATTCCGACTCCGCCAACGGCAAAGGCGTGGATGGGGAGGTAGGTGGAGATTGCGGTCACCAGGGACATTGCGCGGAGCGCGAATCCCAGGTTGATCATGACGAATGCCGCGAACAGCCCCCACAGCAGTGGTTTTTTCCAGATACCCCGGGTGTGCCAGCCACTGACCCGGATCGAGTTCGAAATGACCAGACCTGCGGCAAGCAATGCACCGGTCGAATGCTGAGGTAAAAATACTTCACAAAGCGCAAACAAGGGGTACAGGATCAATGTGGCAATGTCGTTCCAGCGTGCGTTTTTCATCTCCACCGGATACCCCACTCCACCCTTGGTGAAGAAGGGAATCACCCTGCTGCCCATGAACAGGATGATGCCCAGGATCAGGTACAGGCCACCATAAACACCCCACCGTGCACCCTGGCTCAACAGGCCGATAGCGCCCAGGTAAAAGCTGACATTAGTCACCAGCAGCAGGCCCAGGATCAGCAGGACCGGCGCCTGTCTCCACTGCCGTACCTTGATAATGGGTCGGGCGACAGCGATGCCAAGTACAAGCATAAAAGTGATGTCGGCAAGAGCGGCATAGAGTATTAAATGTGTACCGGCCAGCATCAGCAATCTGGCCAGGGCCCAGCTTGCAAACAGCCAGCCGAGTCCGGCGCCGGCAAGGGTTTCCTGCCCGGTCCAGTTGCTCGCCGCGGTGAGCAAAAATCCGGCGATGACGGCAATGGAGTAGCCGAAGATCATTTCATGGGCGTGCCATTGGAAAGTGGAGATACCGGCAAGCCCGATGGGCCACTGCAACAGGTAGACCCCCATCCACGTGATCATGCTGAGTATGGCCAGCACGGCGGCGCCCAGGAAGAACAGGCGAAAGCCCCTCATCAGTATCGGAGGGGTCAGGTTCATTTAATCACCCGGCAAAAATTCAGGATAGCTGATCGCGTATTCATTGACTAATTGAACCTGATCCCTGCCATCAGATCGACGCCAGGTTGCCTTTGTCTTCCAGCCAGGCCTTGCGGTCGGCAGCCCGTTTCTTGGCCAACAGCATGTCCATGACCTGGGTTGTCGCCAAGTGGTTTTCCACGGTGAGTTGTACCAGTCGGCGGGTGTCCGGGTCGATGGTGCTTTCACGCAGCTGCAGCGGGTTCATTTCACCCAGCCCTTTGAAACGTGTCTCCGAGACTTTGCCGCGTTTTTTTTCTGCTGCTATACGTTCATAAATTCCTTTGCGCTCTTCATCATCCAGCGCATAAAACGTTTCCTTGCCTACGTCGATGCGGTACAAGGGCGGCATGGCGACAAAAACATGGCCGGTTTCGACCAGTGCCGTGAAATGTTTCAGAAACAGGGCTGCCAGCAGCGTGGCTATATGCAGGCCGTCCGAATCGGCATCGGCCAGGATGATGACCTTGCCGTAGCGCAGCCCGGAAATCTGGTTCGAACCGGGGTCCACGCCGATGGCCACCGAGATGTCGTGCACTTCCTGGTTGCTGAGAACGGAATCCGAGTCCACTTCCCAGGTATTGAGGATCTTACCCCGGAGCGGAAGAATGGCCTGGAATTCCCGTTTTCGGGCCTGCTTCGCCGAGCCGCCCGCCGAGTCGCCCTCCACCAGGAACAACTCGGTCCATGCAAGGTCCTGGGAAGTGCAGTCCGCCAGTTTCCCGGGCAGTGCCGGGCCCTGGGTTATTTTCTTGCGTACCACTTTGCGCGCTGACTTTATCCTCTTTTGCGCGTTGGCAATGGCCAGTTGCGCAATGGCTTCCCCATCGCTGACGTTCTGGTTCAGCCACAGGCTGAAAGTATCCTTGATGATGCCGGAAACAAACGTTGCACAGGCCCTTGAAGACAAACGTTCCTTGGTTTGACCGCTGAACTGGGGGTCGGCCAACTTGATCGACAGGATGAAAGCGATCTTTTCCCAAATATCCTCGGGCGTCAGGCGCAGGCCGCGGGGTAGCAAATTGTGGTGTTCACAGAATTCGCGCAGCGCCTCCACCAGCCCGGTGCGAAATCCGTTGACGTGCGTCCCGCCCTGGATGGTCGGGATCAGGTTAACGTAGCTCTCCTGCAACTGCCCGCCGTAAGGCAGCCAGCACAGCGCCCACCTGGCCTCGGACTCCGTGCCTTTCATTTCTCCACAGAAGGGCTCTGCGGGAAGGCAGTCGTAATCTTCCAGTTCACGTTTCAGGTAGTCAAGCAGGCCATCGCGGTAACACCACTCCTCTTTTTCACCGGTTTTATCGATGGTCAGGCTGACCTGGAGGCCGGTGCACAGCACGGCCTTGGCCCGCAGCAGGTGGCGCAAGCGCCGCAGTGAAAAATTGACGGAGTCGAAATAGGACGGATTCGGCCAGAATCGAATCCGGGTGCCCGTGTTGCGCTGGCCTACGCTGCCGACTGCCTCCAGGTCGCTGGTTTTGTCGCCGTTGGCGAAGGACATGAAATACTCCTGCCCGTCGCGTTTGACCCAGATTTCAAGCCGGGCTGAAAGTGCGTTTACAACGGAGACGCCCACGCCATGAAGGCCGCCGGCAAACCGGTAGTTCTTGTCGGAAAACTTTGCGCCGGCATGCAGTTTGGTCAGGATCAGTTCCACCCCTGGAATACCCCGCTCGGGGTGGATGTCCACCGGCATGCCCCGGCCGTCATCGCTCACTTCCACCGAGCCGTCTTCATAGGCAATAACATTCACCTGCCGTGCATGCCCGGCCAGTGCTTCGTCAATACTGTTGTCAATAACTTCAGTTGCAAGGTGATTGGGCCGGGCGGTATCGGTGTACATTCCCGGCCGGCGTTTGACCGGCTCCAGCCCGGTCAGAACTTCGATGTCTTTTGCTTCGTATTTGCTGCTCATGTTCAGAATGAGATGCCTGCTGTCACGGTGATTGCCGAGATACCGCCGAGGCTGACTTCTGTAGTAAAGAATCCGTACCGGTAGCCCAGTGTAGGCAAGATAGCCGGTGCCACTCCCAGGCCATTCAACGGAATTTTGTCTGCAAAAGGCTCTTTGTACCCGTGCAGCAATCCCCCGGTGAGCTTGAAATACCAGTGCTCTGAGCTTAACAGGTCCCAGCGGTATCCAGCGTAAAGATATTGCGAGTTCTGGCCGAAAGAATTATCAAAATTGGCCAGTCCGAACACCCAGTTATTTTCCAGATGTGTTTCGACACCAAGCAACTTCTGATTATTGACGTGATCGGGTTCCGGCTCGAAGTGCCGGGTGTAAAGTGAAGTGAAGATGTACCAGTGTTCGATAGTCCAGCCACCGGCAGCCGTGGAATTTTTCTCATCCGCAGGCTGCTGCGCCTGGCAAGGGAACGTTAACAGCAGCAGGATGATGGAAAGACCGGAAATTTGCATTACCTTGCTCAGGAGGGCATGGTCCGGGGCCGCGCCAGGAGCGCTCTTCTTGATTCGATTTACTGCAACCATCTGTGAACACCGCAAGAAATTTAACCGAGAATTGTAACGGAATGAGATTGATAATCGGGATTTTTTTGGCTTCAATGGAGCAAATACATTGCATGGCGGCCCAGGCATGCACGAATGCATGATTTTTTGCCGGGAAAGTGTTTAAAGCTTTAGCAAGCTGCAGCGGCTTCACGTACAATATTCATCCAGAACTTCACCTGGATAAATTAAAGGTTCTGGCATGGCATCACTTGTTTTTGTAACCGGCGGCGTTGTTTCCTCACTTGGGAAAGGGCTGTCTTCCGCATCACTCGCAGCGATTCTTGAATCCCGGGGTCTGAAAGTCACCCTGGTTAAGCTCGACCCTTACCTGAACGTTGATCCGGGCACGATGAGCCCGTTCCAGCATGGTGAAGTCTATGTCACGGGCGATGGTGCGGAAACGGATCTTGATCTGGGCCACTACGAGCGCTTTGTTCGTACTCGAATGAGCCAGCTCAACAATTGCACCACCGGCCGCATCTACAGCAACGTGATTGCCAAAGAGCGCCGAGGCGATTACCTGGGTGCCACGGTGCAGGTCATCCCGCATATCACCGATGAAATCAAGGATTGGGTGCGGCGCGCAGCCGAAGGCTATGATGTCGCCATCATCGAAATCGGTGGCACCGTGGGTGATATCGAGTCATTGCCATTCCTTGAAGCCATTCGGCAACTGGGTGTTGAATATGGACGGAACGCCATGTTCATACATCTCACCCTGGTGCCGTACCTGCGCGCTGCCAATGAGATCAAGACCAAGCCGACACAGCACTCGGTCAAGGAGTTGCGGTCGATCGGCATCCAGCCTCATGTTTTGCTGTGCCGTTCTGAATTCGAATTGTCTGAGTCCGAGCGCGCGAAGATTTCCCTGTTTACCAATGTTCCCCTCAAAGCGGTGATCTCCGCGCTGGACGCCGAGCACAGTATTTACGATATTCCGACCATGCTTTATGAACAGGGTCTGGACGACATTGTCGTGGAGTGCCTCGGGCTGGAGGCCGGACCGGCGAACCTTGATGACTGGCGCGAAGTCGTGGACCGCAGCATCAACACCCGGCATCAGGTGACCGTGGCCATGGTGGGCAAGTATGTCGAGCACAACGACGCGTACAAATCACTTACCGAGGCGATGGCGCACGGCGGATTGCGCCAGCGAATCAAGGTGAACATCAAGCGCATCGAATCGGAAGGCCTTGCCGATGGTGATCTTTCGTCGCTGGAAGATGTCGATGCCATACTGGTACCGGGCGGTTTTGGTGAGCGTGGCTTCGAGGGTAAGGTCAATGCCATTCGCTTTGCACGAGAGAGGGGCATCCCCTATTTCGGCATCTGCTACGGTATGCAGGCCGCAGTGGTCGAATTTGCGCGCAATGTCTGCGGCCTGGAAGGGGCGAATACCACCGAGGTGGATGCGCACACGCCGCACGGTGTGATCGGCCTGATCACCGAGTGGCTGGATGCTTCCGGCACGGTGGAAGAGCGCGACGAGGAATCTGACCTCGGCGGCACCATGCGCCTGGGCGGGCAGGAATGCCGGCTGCGCGACGGCTCGTTGGTGCGCAAGCTTTATGGCAGGGAAACCATCATCGAGCGGCATCGTCACCGCTATGAATTCAATAACCATTACCGCGATATTTTGCAGAAGAACGGCATGGTTTTATCCGGCCTGTCAATGGACGAAATGCTGGTGGAAATTATCGAGATTCCGGAGCATCCCTGGTTCCTGGCCTGCCAGTTCCACCCTGAATTTACTTCCAGCCCCAGAGATGGACACGCCCTGTTCACCGGTTTCATCGAGGCTGCATTGAATGAACAGCGGGGCGAGCTGCCTGTCGGGGTGGCCACTTTGTGAAACTCTGCGGTTTCGAGGCCGGATTGGAGTCCCCATTTTTCCTGATTGCCGGGACCTGCGTGATTGAGTCTGAGCAACTGGCCATCGACACCGCCGGGCGGCTGCAGGAAATTTGTGCCAGGCTGGCTATTCCGTTTATTTACAAATCCTCCTTTGACAAGGCCAACCGCTCCTCGGCAACGAGTTTCAGAGGCCTGGGGATTGATCAGGGCCTGCGCATCCTGGCACAAGTCAAAAGGCAGCTTGGCGTGCCGGTGCTGACCGATGTCCACGAAGACACGGACGTGCAGCGGGTCGCTGAGGTCGTGGATGTGCTGCAAACCCCGGCTTTTCTTTGTCGTCAGACCAATTTCATCCAGCGGGTGGCTGGGGCAGGCAAGCCGGTCAACATCAAGAAAGGGCAGTTTCTCAGCCCCTGGGAAATGAAAAATGTCACCGACAAGGCAAAGGCCACCGGCAATACGGACATCATGGTTTGCGAACGGGGTGCGACCTTTGGTTACAACAACCTGGTTTCGGACATGCGCTCTTTGGCCATAATGAGGGAAACCGGCTGCCCGGTGGTATTCGACGCAACTCATTCCGTGCAGTTACCCGGTGGCCGGGGCACTACTTCCGGCGGTCAGCGGGAGTTCATCCCGGTGCTGGCGCGGGCCGCGGTCGCCGTGGGTATTTCCGGCCTGTTCATGGAGACACACCCTGATCCCGACCAGGCGCTCAGTGACGGCCCCAACGCCTGGCCGCTGGCACAGATCGAATCCTTGTTGATCACGCTCAAGGCACTCGATGCGGTAAGCAAGGGCCTGAAATGACCCTGATTCAATCTTTACATGCGCGGGAAATTCTGGATTCCCGTGGCAATCCGACACTTGAAGCTGAAATCGTACTGGATTCGGGTGCCTTCGGGCGGGCGGCCGTGCCTTCCGGAGCATCTACCGGAGCCCGTGAAGCCATTGAACTGAGAGACGGCGATCCCGGGCGCTACTCCGGCAAAGGCGTGAAGCTGGCTGTGTCCAACATCAACACGCTGATCGCTGACGCACTGCACGGCTTCGATGCAGCGGACCAGGGTGTGCTGGACCGCCGCCTGATCGAACTGGATGGCAGTCCCAACAAGGCGAATCTCGGCGCCAATGCGCTGTTGGGCGTGTCGCTGGCTGCTGCACATGCCATGGCCGCGCATGAAGGCTGCCCGTTGTGGTCGCGGCTGGCTGGCAGCGATCAGCTGCAATTGCCGGTGCCGATGATGA